>JAOAAG010000115.1 GCA_026418995.1 Anaerolineae bacterium | reverse complement strand
CTCAGGAGGAATACCGCCGATTGGCCGCCCGCCTGCTCAAGCTCTCGACCCTGATCACCGTAGGACTGCTGATGGGCGAGGCCCTGCTTTTGTCGCTGCTCGTTCGCCTCGTGTTCCCCGACTATGTGGGGGCCGAAGTGCCGATGATGATTCTGACCGCGACGTTTGTCTTTATCGTTGGCTTTTACCCCTGGCTGTGGGCGATTTTCGTGGGCTCGGGCAAGCTCTCAGGGTACACGCTGGTCGCCTTTGCTGGTGTTGGGGTTCAGTACGCTGTCGCGCTGGGACTGTTCCACCTGATCGGCCCCTCGGCCACGGCGGCGATGGCCGGGATGCTGGCCTACTATCTATGGCTCATCCCGGCCGCTTACCGGCTGGCACGCCGCGAGTGGGGCCAGTTCGTTCTATGGGGACCACGGCCGGTGTCGGCGGGAGAAAGAGTATGAGGCTGCTGGTCGTCAATTTTGAAATGGACCGCCTCTCGCTGACTATGCCCTGGTCGCAGCAGGTGGTGAATATGCTGGCCGAGTCGTGCGAGAACGTGGCCGTGCTCACCTCGCGGGTGGGGCAATACGAGCCACCGCCAAACGTGCATGTGGAGTTGCTGCCCTTTCCGCGTGCTATGGCCGTGCCGGTCGCGCGCCTGGCAGTCGTCGCGCTGGCAAACGTGCGCGCACTTCGTCTGGCGCGGCGCTACCGCTCCGAGGTCTGTTTTGTCCATATGGCTGCCGGCTGGGCGTATTATCTGCAACCCTGTCTCAGACTGTTGGGAATCTCCACGCTGGTCTGGTATGCCCACGGAACCGTTACCCCGGAGTTGCACCGCATTCACCGGGCCGCCACGCGCATCATCACCTCGTCGCCAGAAGGGTTCCGCATCCCCTCGGATAAGGTGCGCGTGATTGGTCAGGGCGTGGATACGGATATCTTCGACCTGCCACCGCTGGAGGCTGAGCGTAATGACATTCTAGCCGTGACCCGCATCTCACCCCGCAAACGCATCGAACTGCTGATTGAGGTCATGCAGCGGCTGTGCGCACAGGCCGACGCCCCGCCTCTGCGGCTCAGGATCATCGGCTCGACGGTCACGCGGGACGACCACTACTACGAGGCCGAGCTGCGCGACCAAGTCTGGCGGTTGGGCCTGCATGAGAGAGTCGAG
This sequence comes from Anaerolineae bacterium, assembly GCA_026418995.1. GTDB lineage: Bacteria > Chloroflexota > Anaerolineae > B4-G1 > B4-G1 > JAOAAG01. The sequence goes on along the minus strand of JAOAAG010000115.1, from coordinate 5,992 downwards.
TTTGCAGGATTCGTGCCGCAACCGTACATCCCGCTCTACTATCGCCGCGCCTTTCTACACCTCAACGTCAGCCGCACCGGCAGCATGGACAAGACCGTGCTTGAGGCGCTGGCCTGCGGCTGTCCGGTCCTGACCGGCAACGAGGCCTTCTTCGACCTGCTGAGGGATTACCCGGAATTCATTATCCACGACGAACGGCCGGAGGCCATCGCCGGGCAGATCCTCGACCTCTATGCTCGGCGCGACCAGTACGACCGCGCAGCGTTGCGGGCATTGATCGTCGGGCGGCACGATATTCATACTTACGTGCGCCGGGTGCTGGAAAACCTGGAGGACATTCGCCGTGGGCGATGGTAGCAGAGCGCGCCGAGTTTATACCGTGCGGGGCAAATACAGGGTAGTGGCTGAACTGCTGCGTCAGGCCGAGGGCACGCTGCTGGACGTCGGTGCGCGTGACCGTCACCTGGCTGCCCGATTGGATCAGCACCGCCTGGAGTATCACTCCGCTGACCTGGGCGAAGGGTGCGATTATCGAGTGAACCTGGAAGAGGGGCTGGAGTTTCCCGATGGCGCATTCGATTATGTCGTTGCGCTCGACGTGCTCGAGCATGTCGAGCACATTCACCGTGCTTTCCACGAACTGGCGCGGATCACCCGTCGCTGTTTAATCATCGCCCTGCCTAACCTCTCTGCCCTCTCCAGGCGCTGGTCGTTTCTCTGGCGCGGGCATCTGGGGACGAAGAAGTATGATCTGTATCCAGAGCATCAAGGCGACCGCCACCGCTGGCTGACCGTTTACCCGCAGATCAATGCCTTTGTTGAAGAAAACGCCGCCAGGACCGGCCTTGTGCTTGAACAAGTATTTGAGGAGCTACAGGGCAGGCGTGTCGCCAGGGTGCTGGGGTATGTGGCGGCAAGGAGTGGCCTGTTGCCCCGGGGTCTCCTGACCGAGCGCTGCATTTATGTGCTGGTGCGGAGATAAAGCCGTGCTGGTCCGAGAATCCAAGTATCAGATCGTAGGTCGGCGAGTCTCTGGCCTGACCGGTACCCTGCTCGATGTCGGGGCGCGGGATCGGGTGCTGGAAAAGTACTTGCCCCCAGGTCTGAAGTATGTGGCTGCGGATATTGCTCCAGGTCTTGACTTGGAATGGGATCTGGAGAAACCGATTGACGCGCCGGATAACGCCTATGACATCGTGGTTGCTTTGGACGTGCTGGAACACGTGGAGCACATCCACCGAGCATACCAGGAGTTGTTGCGCATCACGCGACACAAGCTGTTCGTCTCCCTGCCCAACATGACCTGCCTGTCGCTGCGACTGCAATTCTTCGCCACCGGTCACCTGGGGGGAAAATACGACCTTTTGCCGGAACATCAGGGCGACCGGCATCGCTGGTTGACCGGCTACCGGCAGGTCTGTGCCTTTATCGGCCATCATGCACGATCGGCAGGCTGTGCGGTGACGCAGTACGACATCCTGACCGGCTACAGTCGCCTGCACGCACTGATCTCCCGCCTGCCTCTTCCGGCTGAGCTGCGCACCTACACCTTGCTTTTCGAGATCACCAAGAGGCCAATGTCTTGATGACTTCATCCCACTGCATCCTCTTCATCACTGCCAACCTCGGCGGCGGCGGGGCTGAGCGTGCGCTGGTGAACGTCATCAACCACCTGGACCGCGCCCGCTTCCGGCCGCACCTGGCGCTGTTCCAGAGAGAAGGTGTCTTCCTGGGAGAGTTGGCGCCGGATGTGCCGGTGTACGAGCTCCAGCCCACCGACCATGGCCCGCTCCACCGCAACTGGGTGCGCATGCGTGCCATCCGGCGCCTGTGTGACCGGCTGCGGCCGGCTCTGGTTATGAGCGTCAAATGGCAGGTGAACTTTAGCGCCGCCCTGACCGACAGTATCCTTGGCCTGGGCTGCCCATTGATCACGAACGAGCAGGTAGCCCTGGGTCAATTACTGCAATCGGCCTGGCAGCGATATGTCTTCTGGCCGACAGCCCGGCATCTCTACCGGCGTGTCGCCCGCATCGTCGCCATCTCCCAGGGCATCGCCGTTGAGATGGCCCGGCGTCTGGCGCTGCCGCTGGATAAGTTTCGCGTCATCCACAACCCCATCGCCGTGACCGAGGTGCGCCGGCAGGCCGCACAGCCGGTGGATATCTCTCCCATGGCCTGTCCTCTCCTGGTGGCGGTGGGCCGGCTCGATCCACAGAAAAACTTGCCGCTACTATTCCGGGCTGTCGCCCGTGTTATGCAAGAGCAGCCAGTGATGCTCTATGTCTTGGGCGAGGGCCGCGAACGTCCCCGTCTAGAAGCGCTGATCCAGTCGCTGGGGCTTCAATCTCATATTCATCTGCTCGGCTTTCAGCGCAACCCCTATGCCTACGTCAAACGAGCCGACCTGTTCGTGTTGTCTTCGGATTACGAGGGCTTCGCCAATGTCCTCGTCGAAGCGCTGGCAGTGGGCACGCCGGTCGTGGCGACTGACTGTCCCTACGGGCCACGCGAAATCCTGGCCGACGGGCAGTATGGCCGGCTGGTGCCGCCAGGCGATGAGAGCGCCCTGGCCCAGGCTATTCTCGCTGCCTTACAGGAACGTGCCAACTGCGACCGGGCTGCCCTCCAGCGCCGCGCCGACGAGTTTGCAGTGGAGCGCATCGTGCCTCAGTATGAGCAGCTCTTGACGGAGGTATTGCAATCCTCCCGCAGGGATGACTCACAACAGGTTTACACTTAAAAACTTCCAAGACGCAAAGGGCGCAAAGGTCTCTGGGGCATTTTGTGCGCTGCACGGCCTGTGCGGTGTTTCACAAGGCGCCCCCATCCCCGCCCAGCCCTGCGTAACCCATTATCAGGTTTCCGAAGTGTCAACCGGTTTTTCCCAGAATTTGAACCATCCCCTCCTGCAGCTTCAAAAATCTGCTGGAGGGTTAGGAGAGAAAGATGTGTGGCATCGCCGGTAAGCTCAACTGCGACCCTGCCTATCCTGTAGATGAAACCATCATCCGCCGTATGAACGCCGTGCAGGCCCATCGCGGCCCGGACGGCGAAGGGGTCTGGCTTGATGGCCCCATCGGGCTGGGCCATCGCCGCCTGGCCATCGTGGACCTCTCCCCCGCCGGCTGTCAGCCGATGGGCAATGAGGATGGCACGCTCTGGCTCGTCTGCAACGGCGAGATTTACAACCATCCCACCCTCCGGGCTGACCTCGAACGGCGCGGCCACCGCTACCGCTCCGCCTCGGACAGCGAGACCATTCTCCATTTATATGAGGAATACGGGCCTGATTGTGTCCGCTACCTGCGCGGCATGTTCGCTTTTGCGCTGTGGGACGGGCGCCGCCGCTTGCTGCTCCTGGCCCGCGATCGCTTCGGGCAAAAGCCGCTCCTCTACGCCCAGACGCCCGACGGACTGACCTTCGCCTCCGAGCTCAAGGCGCTCCTGCAGGACCCCGCCGTCTCTGACGAGGTGGACGAGAGCGCTCTGCACCATTACCTGACCTACGGCTACATCCCCGCGCCGCAAACCGCCTTCCGCAGCATCCGCAAGCTCCCTGCCGCAAGTACACTGCTCTGGCAGGACGGCCGTGTAACCATCGAGCGCTACTGGACACTGCGCTACACCCCTAAACTGGAAATCGGCGAGGAGGAGGCCACCGAGCGTCTGCTGACTCTGCTGCGCGAGGCGACCCGTTTGCAACTGATGAGCGATGTGCCACTGGGAGCTTTCCTCAGCGGAGGCGTAGACTCCAGCGCCGTCGTCGCTATGATGGCCGAGGTAATGAGCGAGCCGGTCAAGACCTTTTCCATCGGCTTCGATGAGCAGTCTTTCAGCGAACTCCCCTACGCTCGCCAGGTGGCCGAACGCTACGCCACCGAGCACCACGAGTTCACCGTCACACCCGACGCTGTGGCTGTGCTGCCGGAGCTGGTCTGGGCCTACGGCGAGCCCTACGCCGACTCGTCCGCCCTCCCCACCTACTACGTCGCCCGCGAGACGCGCCGCTACGTCACTGTGGCGCTCAACGGCGACGGCGGCGACGAGGCTTTCGCTGGCTACGAGCGCTACGTTGCCGCCCGGCTGGACGCCCGCTATGAACGCCTCCCCCGCTGGCTGCGCGAGAGGGTCATTGCCCCGCTGGCCCGCCGCCTGCCCGAATCCACCCGTCGCCGTGACTATCTGCGCTACTTCAAGCGCCTGGCCCTGGGGGCGGAAACCTCCCCCGAACGCCGCTACGCCCGCTGGATCATCCTGATGGACAACGCGCTCAAGGAGCGTCTCTATACCCCCGATTTTCGGGCGCGGATGTCAGGACTTGACTCCCTCTCCCTCCTGGAAGACGCCTTCGCCGCCGCCGATAGCCCTGATGACATCGAGCGTGCTCAGTTTGCCGATATTCAAGTCTATCTACCCGAAGACCTGCTGGTCAAGGTAGACATCGCCACCATGCGCCACGCGCTGGAGGGCCGCTCTCCTTTCCTCGACCACGAGCTGGCCGAGTTCGCCGCCCGCTTGCCTGTGCAGTACAAACTGCGCGGCCGCACGACCAAATACCTCCTTAAGCGTGCGTTGCGGGATTATCTGCCCGCCGCCATCCTGTATCGCCCTAAACAGGGCTTCGCGCTACCCGTCGGTCACTGGTTCCGCCACGACCTGCGCCAGGTCGCTTACGATATCTTGCTCGATCCACACACGCTCCGGCGGGGCATCCTGGATGGCAACGCCGTGCGGGCACTGCTGGACGAGCACGTTTCGGGGCGGGCCAATCACGGTGGCCGCATCTGGGAACTGTTGTTCCTGGAGCTGTGGTTCCGCACCTACGTAGATCGTCCACGGGCCGCGTTGAGCGGGCCGGCCAGCGGAGTTATTTGAGCAAGAGTCGAACCTTTGTAGAAACCTGAGGTCAGAGGGGGGATGACCGGGTAGGCCTTGTACAAAACGTGATGCGTACCCGATCATCTGAAACAGGATGTGGCATTACCCTGCAAGTGTGGTATACTACCTGACGAGTTCGTTAAGTTTTCAGAATCACTGGTGGCAACATCTGCTTGAAGCCCATCCCCATCCTCCATCTCATTACCGATCTCACCACCGGCGGGGCACAGAAAGCGCTGCTCCGCTTGCTCGCACACCTTGACCGTAGCCGTTTCTCTCCCTCGGTCGCCTGCCTCTACGGCGGCTATGGAACCATTGCCCGACAGATGCGCGCCCTGGGTATCCCCGTCACCGACCTGGGGATGACGGCCAGGTGGCGTTGGGACGCTTTCTGGCGGCTCTTCCGCCTGCTGCGCCGCGAGCGTCCTGCGATCCTGCACACCTGGATGTTCCACGCCAATATCCCCGGCCGGCTACTGGGCCGGCTGGCAGGCATCCCCATCGTGATCAGCAGCGAGCGCACGATGGGCCAGGAGGCCCGCTGGCGCTACTGTCTCGACCGTCTCACTGTGCCGCTGGCCGACCGGGTGGTCTGTGTCTCGCAGACAGTGGCCGATTTCTTTGTCCGTGAGGTAGGTCTGCCGCAGTACAAGATCGTGGTCATTCCCAACGGCCTCGACTTGCGAGCGTTCGAGGGTTTGCCCGCGCGTCAGGAAGCTCGCGCCGCGCTGGGGCTGCCCACAGGCCGGATCCTGGTGGGCACGGTAGCCCGTCTCGTGCCCGTCAAGCGGCTTGACGTCCTGCTGCAAGCGCTGGTATCCTTGCCGGAGGCGGATGCGCTCCTCGTCGGCGATGGGCCGGAGCGGGTGTGGCTGGAGGCGCTGAGCCAGGAGCTGAAGCTTGCGGGCCGCGTGCATTTCGCCGGTCAGCAGGATGACGTGCGTCCTTGGCTGGCGGCGATGGATGCCTTTGTTCTATCCTCCGATTGGGAGGGGCTGCCCAACGTTGTGCTGGAGGCGATGGCCTGCGGACTGCCCGTCGTTGCCACTGCCGTCGGCGGGGTGGCAGAGGTCGTCGTGGACGGCATCACCGCTGTCTCTTATACACATCT
>JAOAAG010000200.1 GCA_026418995.1 Anaerolineae bacterium | reverse complement strand
AGATGTGTATAAGAGACAGGGGGGTGAAGTCTTCGGCAACCGATACATTCCTCCCTCGGAAGAGTCAGCTAACTCATCGGAGGAGTGACCATGCCTTACTTGTATCCCTGTCTACCTGTATCCCTGTCTACTTGTATCCCTGTCTACTTGTATCTTGCCCACCCTATGACACGCGAGGATGAGCATGACAATTTCACGTCACCTTACACCATCTGTGCTGGTTGTCGGCGGCGGCGTGGGAGGAATGCGCGCCGCTATTGACCTGGCCGAGGCTGGCTTGAAGGTCTATCTGGTAGAGAGCATGCCCTGGCTGGGCGGACGGGTGGCCCAGCTCGGCTACATGTTTCCCACGCACGACTGTGTGCTTTGCCGGGGCACATCTGACCATGGGTACGGCTGCACCCGCCCGGCCATTTCCCCGGCGTTTCTGGATCATAATCGCCATCCTAACATCGAGATTCTGACCAATACCGATCTGATCGCCTCAACAGGGTATGCCGGCAATTTCACGGTCACGCTGCGTCATCGCCCCACTTTTGTGCATGCTGGGCTTTGCATCAACTGCAAGATGTGTGAAGCGGTATGCCCGGTCTCCCTGCCCAGCCCCTTCCAGGTGGGGTTGACCCTCCGCAAGGCCGTCTACAAAATGGCGCCGCGCTCCCTGCCAGACGCTTACATTGTGGACAAGGTGCCACGCTGTGAAACCTGCCGTCGTTGCGAAACAGTCTGCCCCACAGGCGCCATCAATCTGGACGAGCAGGAGAGCGAGTATAAGCTGCGCGTCAGTGCCATCATTCTCTCGCTGGGATATGAACTCTCCGACCCGGCCGAATACGCCGAGCTGGGTTACGGACGTTTTCCCAACGTCATCCACTCCATGCAATACGAGCGGCTGGCCAGCCGTTCCGGCCCTACAGAGGGAATCGTCCTGCGCCCCTCCGACGGCGAGATGCCCAGGCGTATCGCCTGGCTCCAGTGCGTCGGCTCGCGGGATGAGAAGCACCCCTACTGCTCCTCCATCTGTTGCATGTACGCTACGAAGGAAGCCATCCTTGCCAAACAGCGCATCGGCGATGTCCACTGTCAGATTTTTATGATGGACGAGCGAGCGTTCAACAAGGAATTCAACGCGTACTACCAGCAGTCCAAGCAGCAGTACGGCGTGGAGTACACCCGCAGCCGCATCTCGATAGTGAGGGAGGACCCCGCCACACACGACCTGATCCTGCGCTACCCCGACGGAGACGGCCGTATGGTCGAGGAGCGTTTCAACATGGTGGTGCTTTCGGTTGGCTCGCTGCCACCGGATGGGGCGAAGGACCTGGCCCGTGTGCTGGGCATCGAGCTGAATCAGTACGGCTTCTGTGCTACGGATAAATTCGCCCCTCTGGAAACAAGCAAGCCAGGCATCTATGTATGTGGCACATTTTCGTCCCCCAAAGAGATTGCGGAGACGATCCTGGATGCGGCGGGAGCAGCCGGCGATGTCATGCGCCTTCTCTCCGCCGAGATCGGGGTCGAAAACTTCAGTCGGGAGTACCCCTTCCTCTCTGCGCCGGACCATTTCCCACCGGAGCGCGAAGTGGCCGGCGAGGAGCCGCGCACTGGTGTGTTCGTGTGCCGCTGCTATCCGAGCATCGTCGGCGTAGTGGACACAGAGGCCCTGGCCCGCTTTGCCGAGGGGCAGCCTGATGTGGTGCACGTGGAGACACTCGATTACGCCTGCCTGGAACAAGGCCAGCAGCAGATCAGGGATGCCATTATCTCCAGGGGACTGAATCGGGTGGTGGTGGCCGCCTGCAGCCATCGCACCCATGAGTCGCTGTTCCAGCGGGTAGCGCGGGAGGCCGGTCTCAACCCTTATCTCCTGGAAATGGCCAACATCCGCGAGCACTGCGCCTGGCCTCACGTGAACGACCCGGACGGGGCTACACGCGCGGCTAAAGAAATGGTGCGTCTGGCGCTGGCACGCGTGCGGGTAGCCGAACCGGTGCGCAAGCAGGCCATCGAACCGGTGCGCCGGGCCCTGGTCATCGGGGGTGGCGTTTCCGGCATGACGGCAGCGCTCAACATCGCCGACGCTGGCTTTGATGTGACACTGGTCGAGCGGGAGGCCGGCCTGGGCGGTAATCTCCACCATATCTACTACCTGGCCGAGGGGGAGAACCCCCAGCGGCTGCTGCGCGATCTGGTCAACCGCGTCCTGGGCCATCGCCGCATCAACGTGTTGACCAGTTCCGAAGTGATCGCGCATGAGGGCAGCCTGGGGGCGTTCCGCTCCGTCGTGCGCACGCCCGTCGGCGAGGTCGAGGTCCTCCACGGCGTGACCATCGTGGCCACCGGAGGACAGGAGTGGCGCGGGGATGTCTACCTGCTGGGCAAGGACAGCCGGGTGGTCACCTCGCTAGAGCTGGAGGAGATTATCACGCACCGCCCGGAGCAGATCGTGGACTTGAAAGAGGTCGTGTTTATCCAGTGCGTGCGCCGGCCCGATGGGGTCGAGTACTGCAGCCGTACCTGCTGTACGAACACAATGAAGAACGCCCTGCGTGTCAAGTTGCTCAACCCCAACTGCCGGGTGGTGGTGCTTTATAAGGACATCATCACCTATGGCTTCCGGGAGGCTTATTACACCGAGGCACGGCGACGTGGGGTGCTTTTCATCCGCTATGACGACGCACATCTGCCACAGGTAAGACTGAACGAAGCCGGGCCGCTTGAAGTGGTGGTCTGGGAGCCATCGCTCAAGGAAGAGATTCTCCTCCACCCGGGGCTGCTCTCGCTCAGCATGGCGATCGAACCGGCGGAGGGGACGGAAAAGCTGGCACGTATCCTGGACGTGCCGCTCTCCAGTGAGGGTTTCTTTATGGAGGCCCACCTCAAGATGCGACCGATGGACTTCGCCAGGGAGGGCATCTTTGTCTGCGGGATGGCCCATTATCCCAAGTTCATTGATGAGTGTATCACCAACGCCCAGGCAGCGGCCGGGCGGGCGATTACCATTCTCTCCGCCCCTCGTCTCTACATTGGTGGCGTGATTTCGGTGGTAGACCAGCGCAAGTGCGTGGGATGTCTCACCTGCGTGCGCACCTGTCCTTTCGGGATTCCCAGGGTGCGCTATACGGATACCGGGGTAGGAGGAATCCGTGGTGCGGCCCACATTGATCCCGCTATCTGTACAGGCTGTGGCACCTGCACCGCTGAGTGCCCGGCCAGTGCCATACAACTGACTGCCTATAAGGACGAGCAAATCTTCAGCCTGCCTCTAGGGGCCTGGAGCAGTGACCGATGACGCAACTCAATGCCACACCCTTTGAGCCTGAAATTACCGTGTTTTCCTGCATCTACTGCGCGTATATGGCGGCTGACACAGCCGGTGCCCTGCGGGCTAAGTATCCGGCCAACATTAAGCTGGTCAAGCTACCCTGCACGGGCAAAACTGACGTCCGTTATCTGCTGAGGGCTTTTGAGCAGGGGGCCGATGGTGTGTGCGTGGTCGGATGCCCTATAGGCAACTGTCACCACGTCCACGGTAACGAGCGTGCGCTGGCGCGGGTGAAGTACGCCAAAGCACTGCTTGACGAGATCGGTCTGGGTGCCGATCGCCTGGAGATGGTCTTTGTGTCTGGGGGGATGGGGGAGACCTTCGCGCGTGCTATGCGAGAGATGACAGAGCGCTTGCGCGCAA
>JAOAAG010000042.1 GCA_026418995.1 Anaerolineae bacterium | reverse complement strand
AGATGTGTATAAGAGACAGGGGGGGTCCCGAGCTGTGCGGGGGTGGTGCAGGATTGAACAGCCCTGCGTCTGCACGGAGCGACCTTGGCAAGCCGTAACCCATTGCCCTTGCTGGGGTTTTATACTATGATATTGCTAGCACAAGTTGACCGTCACCTCAGAGGTGACGGTCAACCTGGAAACCGATAGAACTACTGGAGGTGTAATGGCATATCGCTGTATTGTGCTGGTCAAACAGGTGCCTGACACTGCTAATATCAGCGGCCAGGCGATGAAGGAAGACGGGACCGTGAACCGGGCTGCACTGCCAGCCATCTTCAATCCCGATGACTTGAATGCACTGGAAATGGCTCTCCAGGTGAAAGAGCAGCATGGAGGCGAGGTCACCGTCCTGACGATGGGGCCCCCTCGGGCTGCGGAGGTACTGCGCGACGCGCTCTATCGCGGTGCTGACCGATGCATCCTGCTGACCGACCGTAAATTTGCCGGCGCAGACACCCTGGCGACCTCCTACGCGCTCCAGCGTGCTATCGAGCGAGTGGGCAGCTACGACCTCGTGTTCTGTGGCCGGCAGGCGATAGATGGCGATACCGCTCAGGTGGGCCCCCAGGTCGCCGAGAAATTGGGTATTCCGCAGATCACCTACGCGGAAACCATCCTCGCCCTCCGCGATGGTGAGATCACAGTGCGGCGTGCGTTGCCCAATGGCCGGGAGACGGTGAAGTGTACTCTCCCCTGCCTGTTGACTGTTGTCGGCTCTGCCAACCGGCCACGTCCCCCCTCGGCCCGCAAAATGATCGTTTATAAACTGGCGGCCACGCCCCTGGAGTATCCTGAACTGCTGCAGAAATGGCCGGAGTTCGAGACAGAGGAGGCGCTTGACCGTTACCTGAGCGAGCGTGACCTGCGCATACCGGTGTGGAGTGCCGAGGATATCGGCGCTACCGAGGATAAAGTTGGCCTGGCCGGTTCACCGACCAGAGTGCTCAAAATTGACTACGTCGTGCTTGAGTCCAGGGAGAGCAAAGAGATCCCCCCTACGCCCGAGGGGATTTCCTCCCTGATCCGTGAGCTGGTGCAGGACTACATCTTGTAGAGGATACAGAGATGGCACATCGTAGAGAAGTATGGGTGTTTATTGAGCAGGAGGAGGGGTGCATCGCCCCGGTCAGCCTGGAGCTACTCTCCAAGGCACGGGAACTGGCCGATCGGTTGAACGGCCGGGTATGTGGACTGTTGTGCGGCTACCAGGTTGCCGAACTGGCCGACACGCTCATTCACTACGGTGCTGACGTGGTGCTGCTGGCCGATCACCCGGAGCTGGCCGTCTATCGCACGCTGCCCTATGCCAGAGTGGCTCTGGAGCTGATACGTGAGCGCGAACCCTACATTTTCCTCCTGGGGGCCACGCCCGTAGGGCGCGACCTGGCGCCTCGCATCGCCAGCGCAGCACGGGCAGGCCTGACCGCCGACTGCACCGGGCTGCAGATCGGCGACTTTGAGAACAAAGGCAAACGGTATGCCGATCTGCTGTACCAGATCAGGCCTGCCTTCGGAGGCAATGTCATCGCTACCATCGTCAACCCGGAAACGCGTCCTCAGATGGCCACCGTACGCGAGGGGGTTATGCGGCTGGGGGAGCCCGACAATCATCGCACGGGTGAGATCGTGCGCGTGGAGCCCCACTTTGAACCCGCTGACCTGGCGCTACAGGTGCTGGAGCGGGAAATGCGCCCGCCAGCCTGCAACCTCAGACATGCTTCCATCGTGGTGGCCGGGGGAGCTGGGGTAGGCTGCAAGGAGAACTTCCGGCTCATCTACGAGTTGGCGCAGGTGCTCGGTGGGGAGGTGGGCGCCTCGCGCGCGGCCGTGGATGCCGGCTTCATCTCCCAGGAACACCAGGTTGGGCAGACCGGCGTGACTGTGCGTCCCAGGCTCTACATCGCCTGCGGCATCTCCGGGGCAGTACAGCACCGCGCCGGCATGGACCAGTCAGCCAAGATTATCGCCATCAACACCGACCCGGACGCTCCCATCTTTCGCATCGCTCACTACAAGATCGTGGGCGATCTCAGGGAGGTCATCCCGATGATGATCCGCGCATACAAAGAAATGTCCAGGTAAGGAGAGCCCCATGCCGGAAAATTTCTTCACCGACAACCCCGATCTGCAGTTCCGCTTCGAGCGCCTTGACCTGCAGGAAATCGTTGAAGCACTGGAAGAGAACTACACAACGCATACGCACTACCCCACCGCCCCGCGCAACTACGCCGATGCGCGAGATAACTACCGGCTGATTCTGGACCTGCTGGGGAAGATCTGTGCTGACCATATCGCCCCCAGGGCCGCGGAGGCAGACATACAGGGGGCCCGCTTCTGCGACGGACGGGTCATCTACGCCGATGCCACCCAGGAAGCGCTGGAATTGCTGCGGCAGGCCGAGCTGATGGGGGCGATGCTCCCTTGGAAGTATGGGGGACTGAACCTGCCAGAGAGTATCTTCCAGATGATGGTCGAGATCATCTCCCGTGCCGACGCCGGGCTGATGACCATCTTCGGTCTCCAGGAAATTTCCGCTGCCATCAACGAATTCGGGGACGAGGAGATCAAAGCCCGCGTGCTGCCCAAATTCGCCCGGGGCGAGGTCACCGGCGCGATGGTGCTCACCGAGCCGGACGCCGGCTCCGATCTCGGGGCTGTACGGACACGCGCCACTTACGATGCGGAGACCGGCTTGTGGCGCATCAACGGGGTCAAGCGTTTCATCACCAACGGCTGTGCCGATGTGATGCTGGTCCTGGCCCGTTCAGAAGAGGGCAGCGACGATGCGCGGGGACTCTCCCTATTCCTGGTGGAGGCAGACGAGAGCGTGCGCGTGCGTCGCATTGAGAACAAAATGGGCCTCCACGCTTCCCCGACCTGCGAACTTCAGTTTACCAATACCCCAGCCCATCTGATCGGGAAGCGACGCTTTGGCCTCATCCGCTATGCGATGAGCCTGATGAATGGAGCCAGGCTGGCCGTCGCGGCCCAGGCCGTGGGCATCGCTGAGGCAGCTTACCGGGAGGCCCACCGCTATGCCCGGCAACGCGTACAGTTTGGCCAGCCGATAGGTATGCTACCGGCCGTGCATCGCATGCTGCTCTCAATGCGTACCGAGATCGAGGCAGCGCGCGCTCTGGTTTGCGAAACGGCCCGCTGGGTGGACTTGCGCAAGATTTACGAACGCCGTGATGATCTGGATGCTGCCGGCAGGCAGCGGCTCAAATCCATCACCAGGCTCACCGACGTATTGACCCCGCTGGTCAAATACTACGCCACCGAGATGGCGAACCGCGTGTGCAATTTGGCGCTCCAGGTACATGGCGGCGCCGGATACATGCGCGAATTCAATGTCGAGCGTCACGTCCGGGACGTGCGCGTGACCAACATCTACGAAGGCACCAGCCAGCTCCAGGTCGTGGCAGCTATCGGTGGTCTGCTGGGGCATGCCCTGGACGACCTGTTCACCGAATGGGCTGCCCAGGACTACGGAAGCGAGGCAGACCTGAAGAAAGAGATGGAACATGCCACCGCTCTGCTTAACCGCTGCATTGACCATCTGAGGGAAGAGGAACGGCCGGTGATTGACTATTACGCGGTGGACCTGGTGGACCTGGCAGCCTATGTGGTGAACGGTTGGCTTATGCTGAGAGATGCCAGGTACATGGAGGACAAGCGAAACATGGCGCACATTTACCTTGCCGAAATGCTACCCCGGATCCACGGCAAAGTCGCCGCGCTTCAGGCTGCCGACCCCACCCCGCTACAGTTCACCGGCGTCTGGTGACCGCTCCACAGAACGAAATGGGCGACCCTCGTGGTCGCCCATTTTTTCATCCGGTTGCCAAATCACTCCAGAGGAATATAATCCTGGACGAAACACCCGCTTATCCCCCCAATCTCATCGCCTGGATGGAGGTGCAGATGTTAAAGAAAGTGGTCACGTTTGGTGAGATTATGATGCGGCTCTCGCCGCCCGGATTCCTGCGCCTGGCGCAGGCGCGCTCGTTCGATGTACTCTACGGCGGCGGTGAGGCCAACGTGGCTGTTTCGCTGGCTCATTTCGGCGTGCCCGTGGACTACGTCACCCGTCTCCCCAATAATGAGCTGGGCGATGCCTGCATTCAGTTCCTCAGGCAGTACGGCGTGGGCGTGGACAAAATTGTGCGCGGAGGGGAGCGTCTGGGCATCTATTTCCTGGAAATGGGAGCGATGCAGCGCGGTAGCAAAGTGATTTACGACCGTGCCCATTCGGCCATTGCCACCATCGAGCGCGGAATGATTGACTGGCAGCAGGTCTTCGCCGATGCCGATTGGTTCCACTGGACCGGCATCACCCCGGCCATCTCGGCAGGAGCTGCGGATGTGTGCCTGGAAGCGCTCCAGGTCGCCAGAGAGATGGGCTTGACCGTCTCCTGTGACCTCAACTACCGCAAGAACCTGTGGAGGTGGGGAAAGAAGGCAGGCGAGGTGATGCCTGAGCTGGTGGCCTACTGCGACATTGCCGTGGGCAACGAAGAGGATGCCGATCAGGTTTTTGGGATTAAGGCCCCTGAGACTGACGTGAGCGCGGGGAAAGTGGAGGCCGAGAAGTACCGCTATGTGTGCGAGGAACTGGCCAGGCGCTTCCCCAACCTCAAGACCATTGCCATTACTCTGCGCGGCTCGATCTCGGCCAGCCACAACACCTGGTCGGGTGTGCTGTGGCAAGCGGGAGATTTCTACGTCGCCCCGCTCTACGATCTCACCCACATCGTGGATCGGGTAGGAGGCGGTGACGCGTTCGTGGGCGGACTGATCTACGGCTTGCGCACCTATGGCCAAGACCTGCAGAAAGCGCTGAACTTCGCAGTGGCCGCCTCCTGCCTGAAGCATTCCATCTTCGGCGACTTCAACATGGTCACCGTGGCGGAAGTTGAACGGCTGATGGCGGGCGAGGCTTCCGGCCGTGTCTCGCGCTGAACGAAGGAGCGGGAGATGGCACGCTTCAGCAGACTGGACGTGTTGAACGCGATGATAGATACCGGGCTGGTACCGGTCTTCTACCACCCCGACGTGGACGTGGCGAAACAGGTAGTACAGGCGTGTGCGAAGGGCGGGGCAAGGCTGGTAGAGTTTACCAACCGGGGCGATTTTGCGCCCGAGGTATTCAAGGAGCTGGCACGGTACATCGAGCGGGAGGGTGTGGAGGTCATATTGGGGGTAGGATCGGTGGTTGACGAGCCGACAGCCGCGCTGTACATCGCATACGGGGCTAACTTTATAGTAGGGCCGGTGCTCAACGAAGCCGTGGCACGGCTGTGTAACCGGAGGAAAGTGGCCTACCTGCCCGGATGTGGGAGCGCCACCGAGATCTCGTATGCCGAGGAGCTGGGAGTTGAGATTGTCAAAATCTTCCCCGGCAATGCGGTCGGCGGACCGGAGTTTGTGAAGGCTGTGCTGGCCCCGTGCCCCTGGACAAGGATTATGCCGACAGGCGGAGTAGAGGCGAGCAAGGAGAGCATCCAGGCATGGTTTGAGGCTGGCGTAGCCTGTGTGGGAATGGGATCGAATTTGATACGGAAAGACCTGGTAGCCGCGAGAGACTGGGAAGGCATCGCAGCCCTGGTGCAGCAAGTACTGCAGTGGATCAGAGAGGTGCGTGAGGCCCTGTCTGAAGCACAAAGCCAGCGTCCAGGCCCACGCTGAGCCATCCATGAGCCTGCCATCCCGGCACATACCGTTCACACTGGCCGTGCATCCCACTGAGATGTGCAGGGCCTGAAGCGTCTCCCGCTGGCTTAGAGCGGCCAGGTAAGGGCAGTATGGACAGTATGGACAC
>JAOAAG010000035.1 GCA_026418995.1 Anaerolineae bacterium | reverse complement strand
CGGCTGCGGGGCCCTTTGCCCCACCGTCAACCAGCCCTGCCGGGGGTGCTACGGCCCGCCGCCCAACGTCATAGACCAGGGCGCGGCGCTCCTTTCGGCCGTCGCTTCGGTGGTGGACGCCGACACCGAGGAGGAGGCGGCCCGCATCGTGGGCGAAATTGTGGACCCGGCGGGCACCTTCTACCGCTTCGGCCTGCCGGCTTCAACGCTGCACCGAGCCAGAGTGTAAATTTGTCCTCACCCCACCCCCTACCCCCTCCCCTCTCCTGAACTCCGTTCAGGAGAGGGGAGGGGGACGGGGGGAGGGGTGAGGAAAGGAGAAGCCCTATGCCAAAGATCAGCATTGACCCGATTACCCGTCTGGAAGGGCACGGCAAGATAGACATCTTTCTGGACGAAGAGGGGAACGTTGCCAACGCCTACCTGGTCATCCCCGAACTGCGGGGGTTTGAGAAATTCGCCGAGGGCCGGCCGGTGGAGGAACTGCCGGACATCACCCCCCGCATCTGCGGCGTCTGTCCGGAGGCCCACCACATGGCCTCGGTCAAGGCCTGCGACGCAGTGTACCACGTGGAGGTCCCTCCGGCGGCGAAGAAACTGCGGGAACTCTTCTACTCCGCCTGCTACGTCGCCGACCACATGCCCCTCTTCGACTTCCTGGCCGGCCCTGACTTCGTTCTGGGGCCGGACGCGCCGCCCGCCGAACGGAACATCCTGGGGCTCATCCACAAAGTCGGTCTGGAGGTGGGTGGGAAGGTGATCCGTGCCCGGGGCATAGCCATGGACATCATTGGCATGCTGGGCGGGCGCAAGGTCCACCCCCTCTTCGGCGTTCCCGGCGGCGTGGGGAAGGCCATCACCGAAGAGGAACGGGCCCAGATTGAGGCCACCGCGCGGGAGGAAATAGAGTTCGCCCTGTTCACCCTGCAACTCTTCCGCCAGATTGTACTTGACAATTCGGCGTATCGGGATATGATTCTCTCCGATGTGTTCACCCTGCCCACGTACTATATGGGCCTGGTGGACGAGAAGAACCGGGTGAACTTCTACGACGGCATGGTCCGGGTGGTGGACCCCGAGGGCCGGGAATTCGTCAAGTACGCGCCGCACGAATACACCCAGGTCATCGCTGAGCGGGTGGAGCCCTGGACCTACCTCAAGTTCCCCTTCCTTAAAAAGGTTGGCTGGAAAGGGTTGGTGGCGGGGAAGGATAGCGGCGTCTACCAGGCCACTCCCCTCTCTCGCCTGAACGCCGCCGACGGAATGGCGACCCCCCGGGCCCAGGAGGCCTACGAAGAGTTCTACGCGACCCTGGGCGGTAAGCCGGTCCACCACACACTGGCGACCCACTGGGCCCGGCTGATAGAACTGCTCTATGCGGCGGAGCGGCTGCTGGAACTGGCCACCGACCCGGAGATCACCAGCCCGCATGTGCGCAACATCCCCACGGCGACGCCGACCGAGGGCGTGGGCATCGTGGAGGCTCCGCGCGGCACCCTGACCCACCACTACATCACCGACGAGCGGGGCCTGGTGGTCAAATGCAACCTCATCGTCGGCACGACCAATAACTACGCGCCTATTGCTATGTCGGTCCGGCAGGCGGCGAAGGGGCTGATCCGCAAGGGGCAGGTCATCACCGAGGGGTTGCTCAACCGGATTGAGATGGCCTTCCGCGCCTACGACCCATGCTTTGGCTGCGCCACCCACGCGCTGCCGGGCCAGATGCCGCTGGAGGTGCGCATCTACGACGCTGAAGGGAATGTCCGATCTCTCACGAGGTGACGGTCACCTTCGAGGTGACCGTCACCTGAGTATCCATACCCCATGAAGCTCCTCGTTTCCACGCTGCTGAGCAGTCGGCTCAGAGTGGTCCTGATTGCTTTCTCCTCGCTGGTCGCAGCGCTGACCATCGCGCTGAACACTGTCGTCCTGGCACGAGTCGCCCACGAGTACCTTTCCGGCATCGAGGTGGACGCAGTGATGGACCTGGCGAAGGCCCTCTACCGGCTCAAGCAAGAAGAACTGTCCTCCGTCGCGTGCCGGCTGGCAAGTGACAAATTCGTGGTCCAGAACCTGCCGCTTTCCCGCTCCGGCGATGCGCGCGCGTCACACCGCATTGATGAGCAGATTGTCCACAAGATAGGTGGTGCTGGCCTTGCCGGCACCCACCTGGTCATGGTACTTGACGCCGACGGACACATCCTGGCAGGCAGAGTATTACGCGCCAGTGGCGAGCTTTCACCGCCCATCGTACAGGGCGATTGGAGCGCATTGCCGATAGTAGCCGGTGCGCTCGCCTCCGGTACAGAGCTGGCAGCCACCGAGATCATTCCGGCGGAGCTGTTGGCCCAGGTCGGGCTGGAAGAGCAGGCACGCATTGAGCTCTTGGAGACTCCCCTTGCCGCCCCCACTCTTTTCGACCCGCGTGAGGGCACTGGTGGACTGGTCATGGTCGCCCTCTGTCCGGTAGAGACCGGTGGAGCGGTGTTGGTGGCCCATCTGTTCAATAACGATTTCACCCTGGTGGACCAGATCAAGGAAGTGGGCGGCATAGACACTGTGACGGTCTTCCTGGGCGACCTGCGGGTCTCCACAAACGTACTGGATGCACACGGGAAGCGTGCGCTGGGCACGCGCATCTCGCAGGCCGTGCGCGAGACGGTGCTGGAAAAGGGACAGCCCTATGTGGGCCGCGCTTATGTGGTCAAGGAATGGTTCGTCACCCGGTATGAACCACTCTATAACCATCAGGGGCAGGTGGTGGGCAGCCTCTATGTGGGCACTCCCGAGTCGGCTTTCCTGGGATTGGTGCGCCTTTTCAATGAGCGTGTCGCGTTCATCGCTCTGGTGCCGGGTATCCTGGCCGCGCTCATCGCTGTGCCGATTACGCATGCCATCACCGCCCCCATCTCGGAACTGGTAGAAGCCCACCGCCGCCTGGCGCGTGGCGATATGACCGTCCGGGTACAGGCCCGTGGCAGCGGAGAGCTGGCTACGCTGGCGCGCTCTTTTAACAGCATGGCCGAAACATTGCACAAGACGCAGCAGGAGCTACTCCACAAAGAGAGATTGGCCTCGATGGGACAACTGGCGGCCGGCGTGGCCCATGAGATCAACAATCCTCTCGGCACCATCCTGCTGTTCGCGGAGGCGATGTATAAAGAGCTGTCCCAGGCAGGTGACACGCAACATTGCCGGGATCTGCAGGTGATCATTGAGGAAACCACTCGCTGCAAGAACATTGTCGCCGATCTGCTGAACTTCGCCCGGCAGCAGGAGGTACTCGCCCAGGAGACCGACCTGCATGGCCTGCTGGAACAGGTGATCGCAGAGGCGAAGCGACGACCGCTCTTTGCGGAAGTCGAGATCGTGTGCCACTTCGACCCCAACCTCCCCACCATCCAGGCCGACGCCGCCCAGTTACGGCAGGTTTTCATCAATCTGCTCAACAACGGGGCAGAGGCAATGGACGGCCGGGGGACCATCACGCTGACCACTCACGCACGGGGTGATCAGATCGAGGTTCAGGTCTCCGACACCGGCTGCGGCATTCCGGAGGAG
Organism: Anaerolineae bacterium; assembly: GCA_026418995.1. GTDB lineage: Bacteria > Chloroflexota > Anaerolineae > B4-G1 > B4-G1 > JAOAAG01. Next base: position 1,695 of record JAOAAG010000035.1, on the reverse strand, counting down.
CACCTGAGCAAACTCTTTACCCCGTTCTTCACCACCAAACCGCCCGGCAAGGGCACGGGTTTGGGCCTCTCCATTGTCTACGGCATTGTCAAAATGCATCACGGCCAGATCACCGTGAGCAGCAAAGTGGGCGAGGGCACTACTTTCTCAGTGTTCCTACCGGTACGCTTGCCCCAGGGCAACGCGCGTTATCGGCTTACCGGCGGTGAGGATTGGATCGGCTGATGGAGACGCGAGGGCGCATCCTGGTCATAGACGACGAAGCGGGTATCCGGGAGGGTTGCCGTCGAGTGCTGGAACCGGAAGGATACTTTGTCGCAACCGCAGCCACGGGCGAGGAGGGGTTGCGCAAACTCCAGGAACAGCCTTTCGACCTGGTTCTGTTAGACGTTGTGATGCCTGATGTGCGGGGCATCGAGCTGCTTGGCCAACTCCACAGTTTAGACCCTGATCTCGTGTGTATCATCATCACCGGCTATGCCACAGTGGAGCTGGCAGTGCAGGCGATCAAGGCCGGCGCTTACGACTTCCTGGCCAAGCCGTTCAGATCAGACGTGTTGCTCCTGAGCGTGCAGAAAGGGCTGGAGCGGCGACGGTTTCAGGCCCTGGAGCGGGAAGCGGCGGAACTAGCTCGCGCCAAGGAGGAGATGGAAAGGCTGGACCGGTTTAAGACGCGGTTTATGCTCACCGTCGCCCATGAACTGCGCGCCCCGCTGAACGCATTGCAAAGCTTTCTGACCGCTATCGAGGAGGGCTACATCCCCCCGGATCAGCAGAAAGAGGTCCTGCGGCGGGCAGTCGAACGCACTAAAGAGTTGCTGGAGCTGGTCAACGACTTGCTGCGATTGGCTGCCGTCAAGGCCGAGGAAGAGATGGGCAAGAGACAGCCGCTCCCGCTAGCCGAGGTGTTGGAGAAGACTTTTGCGCTGTTGAAAGTGCAGGCCGAGGAAAAGGGAGTTGCCTGCATGCTGGAAATCACTCACCGCCCGCAGGTATACGCCCATCCTGACCAGATGGCTCAGTTGTGGACTAATCTGATCTCCAACGGTATCCGGTACACTCCACCCGGCGGCCAGGTGAAGGTGACGCTGGAGGAACGGGACGGCTGGGCCATCGGCACAGTCGAGGATACGGGTATCGGCATCGCACCGGAAGATCAGGAGAAAATCTTCGAGGAGTTCTACCGCACACCCCAGGCTAAGAAGATGGAGCCTCACGGCAGCGGCCTGGGGCTGCCGCTGGTCAAAAGGATCGTCGAGGGACACGGGGGGACGGTTGAGGTAACATCGGAGCTGGGCAAGGGCAGCCGTTTCACCTTTCGTCTGCCGGTCCACCCACCAAGGTGACAGTCACCTTGGGACGTGACTGTCACCTGCCGCTATACAAGTGTCCACCCGCGCCGGAGAGGCGCCGCGCAACCGACACTCCATCTCAAAACCAGACTCAAACCGCGCCGATAACCAGATCAATCCCTCACGCCGGGCCCGCACCTGTATGACGTATGAGTCGCTCAATTGCTCGCTGTGGGCCACCAGCCATTCGACCACGGCCTCGTCTACGGCCAATGGATGTACCTGTGCCCCCTCCCAGGCGCGTGCGCCGTACTTCTGGAAGTGACCGTCATTTGCCACTATACAAGTGTCCACCCGCGCCGGAGAGGCGCCGCGCAACCGACACTCCATCTCAAAACCAGAC
>JAOAAG010000028.1 GCA_026418995.1 Anaerolineae bacterium | reverse complement strand
AGATGTGTATAAGAGACAGAACTAGAGCAATTGCCGTTGCCCCGCGCTGTCGGTGCGGCGTAGAGGATACCGGGGTTGGCGCGGGCGGTATGGGGTGCGCTCAGGATGAGCGCCACTGTCAGGGGCAGCCCAATTAACAGCAGGGCGATCCCCGCCATCAGATTTTGGGTTTTCTTGTTCACTGTTTCCCTCCGCAGGTAGAGTTAGTAGCTGCCAGCTACGCTGCCGGAGGGTGCGATCGGCTCTGCCGTACGGCATCCATTTAGGACAGGCGTACCAATCCATCGTGACGGCCTGGAAGGACCGTCCTGCGATGTGTCGGTGTAAGCCGCCCACCGCTTTCAGGGCTGTACTGACCATCCGGCTGTGTAGAAGGCCAGGTACTCTTTGATGTTTGCCGTCCACAGGGTGTCGGAGTGGCCTCCCTGGTGAACAGCGAATTGGTTCGGTACCCCCAGGCTATCCAGCAGCTCATGCAGGGCCTGGGTATGTGAAAAGGCCCAGTCGGCGTCACCGGCACTCAGGTAGATGCGCAATGTAGCGCTTTCCGGGCTGCGCGCCAGATAAAACGGATCATAGGCCTGCGGGGCCAGGTTGTACTTGAGGGCCGGGCTATGGCCACCCACTGCGGCAAAGAGGTCCGGGTGGCGCAGCCCTATCTCCAGCGCCCATACCCCGCCCCGCGAAATGCCGCCGATGGCCCGTCCTTCTCGCGCCGCCCAGGTGCGGTAATGTGCGTCTATGTGCGGGAGCAGCTCGTTGACGATCTGGCCCTCAAGGGAACGGTCGCCGCCAGCGGTATGGACGAAGATGCCGTCCGGGTCGGCACCGGGCATTACGATGAGGAAGGGCGGCCACAGGCCGGATTGAATGCCCGTATCGGCAACCTCGTCAATGCCAAGGTTATCCCAGTGGAACTCATCGTATGGCCAGCCGTGGATCAGATAAAGTACCGGATAGCGCCGGTCACTCTGGTCGTAGTCGGGCGGCAGGTAGATGCGGTAAGGCTCCTCTTTGCCGGTGATCTGGCTGAAGTAGGTGTGAGATTCGATCCGCCCTGCCAGTTGGGCATCAGGGTATGCCACGGGCGCCCGGATAATGCGCGTCCCGGCGGAACCGCGCGTTGTCGTGCTGGGGCCCGACGCCGGCGTGGAGATCGGCGAAGGCAACGGGGTGACGGTGGGGGTGGGCGTGGGTGTGGGTGTGGAGGTTGGTGTGGGCGACGGGAGAGGCGTAGCAGTTGGTGCAGGTGTAGTGGTGGGTGACGGCGTACATGTGGGGGACGGCGCAGGCGTCGCCTCCCTGGTCGTTATGGTCGCCGACGGTGTGTCCGCTTGTGGAGGGTCGAGGGGCGGCTCCGAGAGGGGCCGCACCAGTACCAGCAGGGCCAGTACGATGGACAGTCCCAACACTCCCATGCCATACAGCAGCCAACTTCTCATCCCTCTGCGTGCTGGCAACTCCTCACCTCTCAATGCCCAGTTTTCTCCGTGTGTAGGGAATCAGACCCCCCGCCTCGAAGATAGCCATGATCGTCTCCGGCAGCGGCGGAAAGGTGAAGACGCCTGTGGAGCTACGGATTTCGCCGGCTTCTAGATGGATCTCGACTCTATCGCCATGTTCGAGTGCTTCTGCGGCCTCGGGACAGATGATGGCCGGCAGCGCATTGTTGATGCAGTTGCGATAATAAATGCGGGCGAAGGACTTGGCGATAATCGCCCCCACCTGCCTGGCCAGCAGACAGAGGACCGCCTGTTCGCGTGAGCTGCCGCAACCGAAGTTTTTTCCCGCCACGATCACATCCCCCGGTTGCACCAGGAGGCGGAAATTGGGGTCCAAGTCTTCCAGAGCATGTTCTCCCATTTCCACCGGGTCGGTGATCGTGTAAGTGTACTTGCCGGGGAAGATCACGTCAGTATTAATGTCGTCGCCGTATTTCCAGACCGTACCGCTAAGCCGCATTTTCTGACTCCTAGGGTTACGAAATACGCAGTACGCAGTACGGAGTACGGAGTACGTATTCCGTAATTGCGTATTCCGTGATTGCGTATTCCGTGGCGTCGTTCACAGATCGTCGGGATGGAGAATAGCACCGGCAATGGCACTGGCCGCGACGACGAGCGGGCTGGCGAGGTAGATGCGACTGTCTCTGGTGCCCATGCGGCCCTGAAAGTTGCGGTTGGCGGCGCTAACCACCACCTCTCCTTCGGCTGGGATGCCCAGATGGTTGCCCATGCAGGGCCCACAGCCGGGGCTCTCAACGAGGGCGCCGGCTTCGACGAAGGTGCGCAGGTAGCCCGCGTCGAGGGCGTCGAGGTAGACCCGCCTGGAGGCAGGGATGACGATCAGGCGCACCCCCGGCGCGACCTTGCGTCCCTCCAACACCCGCGCTGCCATTGCCAGGTCCGAGAGGCGACCGTTGGTGCAGGTGCCCAGGAAGGCCTGGTCAATGCGCGTGCCGGCCACCTCTCGCACGGGCACGACGTTGTCTACCGTATGGGGCATAGCGACCACTGGCTCAACCGTCGTTGCATCGTACTCGATGACGCGCTCGTAGCAGGCGTCCGGGTCCGGGTAAATCGGCTCGTAAGGCTGGCGGGCGCGCGTCTTCAGCCAGGCGAAGGTCACCTCATCCGGGGGGATGAAGGCCGTCTTCGCTCCCATCTCCGCCATCATGTTGGCAATGACCATCCGCGCCTCCATATCCAGTGCAGCTATACCCTCCCCGTGCCATTCCACCGACCGGTAGTTACCGCCCTCCGCTCCCAGGTGCCCGATGACGTGGAGGGCCAGGTCTTTGGAGGTGACCCCCTCGCGCAGCCGGCCGTGCACGACGATTTTGAGGCTCTCCGGCACCCGCAGCCAGATGGAGGCAAGCGCCATGACCACCGCCATCTCGCTCCGTCCGATGCCGGTGGCGAACGCTCCAAAGGCTCCAGCCGTCGTAGTATGCGAGTCGGCGCCGACGATGAGGGCGCCGGGCACAGCAAAGCCCTCCTCGGCAAGCACCTGATGGCAGATGCCGTACCCCACGTCGTAGAAATGCTTGATCGCCTGCTCCCGCACAAACTGACGGATGAGCTTGTGATTCCGGGCATGGGTGGTTGAGGGGGCCGGGCAGGCGTGGTCGAGCACGACGACGTGGATATCCGGCCTGGCCAGGCGCATCACACCGATCTGACGGAAGGTTTCAGCGATGGAGGCGGTGTTGTCGTGACTTAACGCGACATCTGGGCTGACGTCAACGATCTGCCCGGCCTCTACCCTGGGCAGGCCGGCCTTACGTGCCAGAACTTTTTCGGCGAAGGTGTGGCCCATTGGTGCGGGTATTGTACTCTAACGGATGGAATCCGGCAAACCGGTCATCGGCTCTCTGAAACGGGCCAACCTGTTTTCTAGAGTGGTATTCCTGTGACCGGGCAAAGTATATTCATCGTGCTAACAGTGGCTGAGCAGAGATATGCCATAGTACCGGCAGAGAGGCTCGCCCACTATCGGGCTGAGCATCGCTGGCGCTCACGTGGAGGTCAGCCTTTGCACCAATAGATCAGCGAAGGCTGGCAAATCTTTCCATTCCGTGGCACAGCGCACCAGTCTGGCTCCGGGCTCGACCTTGGTGTACCCGTCATCGGTAATCCGAATGGGCAACGTTTCCATCACCAGAAGCTCTTCGCAGAAAGCCAGGTAGACGGCCGCTGTATCGAACAACACCGAGCTACACACCTCAGGATCAACCCCTCCAGCCCACTTAGCGTTGCGTGCCCACAGGCGGTAATTCTCCATCAGCGCACGGATGAGCGGGTCATCACAGTCGCGTACAGCGCGGTAGCGCGCTCCGTCCAGCAATATCACGCCGCAGGTATCCAGCGGGGTAATGGTGATCTCCCAGGGCGCACTGAACACGGCCTGGCAGGCATGGGGATACCTGGCCACGTTGTACTCGGCGTCTGGCTGGGGCTTCCCGTTATAGCCTCTGCGGATACTGCCGTGCATACCGACGAAACGGGCCCGCTCCGCGATCGCTGGCTCACGTTGTAGCGCCGCTGCGATGTTGGCGAGAGGGCCGATCGCGATCACGGTTACCGGCGCGGGCGATCCCATAATCGTATCCACGATAGCTCCTACGCCATCCTCGTACACACGTCCGGGATAGGCCGACAGCCGATAGTCCGCCACCCATTCCGCCTGTGGCTTATCCGCCTGCTCCAGAGGTATGCCCACTCCGACTGGTACATCCGTCCGCCCGGCACGCTCCAGCAATTTGGCGATGAGGCAGGCACGATAGATGGTGTCGCCGGTATCGCTGACGACGAGTTTGAGGTCGAGTTCTGGCGACCTGAGCAACATCGCCAGCGCCCAGGTATCGTCAATGTCCGTCCCTATGTCGGTGTCGAGTATGACCGGGATCATAATAGAGTCTCACCTCTTGTCTGGTTATGAGAACAAGATGCTTACATCTTCCTTTGTGAGCGACTTGAAGAAACCATTATCAGCGGCGATCAGTTGCTCGACCAGTTCGCGCTTCCGCTCCTGCAACTGCAGGATTTTCTCCTCAACCGTCTCTTTGGCGATGAACTTGTAAATGAAGACCGGCTTTTCCTGCCCGATGCGGTGGGCGCGGTCAGCAGCCTGCATTTCTACCGCCGGGTTCCACCACGGGTCTATGTGCAGGACGTAATCGGCCGCGGTAAGGTTGAGGCCAAAGCCCCCTGCTTTCAAACTGATGAGGAAGAAGGGTATCTGTGCATCCGTCTGGAACTGATCCACCCGTTCTTGACGATTCTGGGTCTGTCCATCGAGGTAGGCATACCGCATCCCACGCACGTCCAGCTCCCTGCGCAGCAGGCTGAGCGTCTGGACAAACTGGGAGAACACCAGTGCCTTATGACCCTCGGCACGGAGTGTTTCGAGCGTCTCGAGCAGGATCTCGAACTTGGCAGAGGTGCCGCGATATGTCGGGTCCACCAGTTGAGGATGGATACACACCTGGCGCAGGCGCAGCAACCCCTCCAGGATTTTGAAGCGCACGTCGTTGATCTCGCCTTTCTCCAGCAGGCCCATCAGCAGCCCGCGATAGTAGTCGCGGGTCTGATTGTACAGCTTGCGCTGGGCCGGCTCCAGATCGGTGTAAATGATGCGCTCGGTGCGTGGCGGTAGTTCAGGAGCGACCTGCTCTTTGGTGCGCCGCAGGATGAAGGGGTAAATCATACGGCGCAGCAATTGGGCAGCGGGCTGGGACCCGTCATCGCGCCGCTCGATAGCCGAGGCGAACTCGCTCTTGAAGTACTCCAGGCTGCCCAACAGGCCGGGATTAAGAAAGGCAAATTGCGACCACAGCTCGAACGTGTTGTTCTCGACCGGGGTACCGGTCAGACACAGGCGATGATCGGCCTGAAGCAGGCGGGCCGCTTTGCTCGTCTGTGCCAGGGGGTTTTTGATCGCCTGCGACTCGTCCAGGATCGCGTAGGTGAAGCGGTAGCCGCGCAGGAACTCGATGTCACGCAACATCATGCCATAGGTGGTGATGACGACGTCATATTGCTCAAACAGGGTGTAGTCCTTCTTCCGCTCGGCACCGCTGAATTCAAAAAAGCGCAGGCCAGGGGTAAAGCGCTCGGCTTCGCGCTGCCAGTTAACCAGCAGGCTCTTGGGCACGACCAGGAGGGCCGGGCGAGGGAGCATGCCACGTTCCTTCAATCCCTGTAGAAAGGCCAGCGTTTGAACCGTTTTGCCCAGCCCCATATCGTCGGCCAGAATGCCGCCCCAGCCGTATTCATGCAGGAAATGCAGCCAATCGTAGCCGGCCTTCTGATAGGGCCGTAGTTCGCCGGTGAAGCCCTGAGGTAAGGGCTGCTCAACGATGCGCTCGAAGCCCCGGAGCCGCTCGCGTTTCTGGTAAAACTCAGGCGCGATGTCTTTTGTCTCTGCCTCAGCCAGCAATTCGTCGAGCAGCGTCAGTTGCAGGTCGCTGACACGCAGGCCATCCGCCGTCTCCTCGGCCAGCTCGAAAAGGTGCTTGTAGCGCTCCAGCCACTCCTCTGGAATCTGGCCAATGGAACCATCGGCTAGTTTGATATATTTCTCGCCGCGCTTGAGAGCTTTGCGGACCTCATTAAACGATACCTGTTGCTCACCGTAGGATACGTAGGCCCGCACATCGAACCAATCAATGCCGCTGGAGATATTCAGGGTGATCACCGGCCGGTGGCGGTTGATGGTGGCGATGTCCTTCTCGCCGTAGATCTCGAAGCCGACCTCAGTGAGGGCCGGGATACACCTGGTCAGGAAATCGAGCGGGTGAGTGCGGGCACGCAGCAGGAAGACGCCGGGTTGGTCGTTGCCCGCGCGTTTCAGGCCGTATTTGGGGTCGGCGAGCAATTTGTAAAAACGAAGTTCGGCCTCGGTCTGCCGCCGAACCTTGATCCCGCCCCAGGTGCCGGGAATGCTGATCACCTCCTCCTCGGGGGGCCGGGGATGTGCCTCTACCTCGTGCTCCCCGTAACCGAAACGCAGGGTGGCATATAAGGGAACGTTGTCCCCCTTCGTCAGGTACAGGCGTGGCACGGGGTGCTCCTCTACCACTTGCCAGGAAACGGTCTCTCCCGTGACCGGTATCCGCTCGTTCAGGGAGCGGAAATATTTGCTGCGGAAAATCTCCGCCTCCTTGGCCGGAAAGCGGAGCGGCAGGAAGGAGAGGATGTGCAACGCATTGGCATTCTCAATCTGCACCAGCGTATCGCCACCTGCCAGTGCCCATACCGGTGGGGAAGCGGAGATCAATCTGAGCCTCTCGGATGCCAGGGTATAGATGATCCCATCCACCTCGACGCCGGCCTGAAGCTCGCAGTGTTCTTGATCTTCAAGAAGCGCGGCCTGGAGCAGCACTGGCTCGGGGTGGATCCGCAACTGGTAGATCGGGCGCTCGTCCTCCAGCAGATAGAGTGGAATATTCAAACTGCCAATCAGCGGCAGGTGGGTTAGCGAAACGGATGATGTGGAGGGGTAATAGTAGTACATATGGCTTTGCCCCAGGATGGTGCGCACGATATGGCGGCCCTCGGGGGAAAGGTTGACCAGCAAGACCGGTTCGTTGGCGCGATAGACCTGGATACGGCTCCTCCACTCCGTGCGGTGGGCTAACACGTCCCGGGCGGCCTGAGCCGGGTTATCACTGGCAGCGATGCGTCCCACTTCCTCCCATTTATCCTGGGAGACGAAATATGCCCCCAGCGTAGCCGGGTGGTTTTTCGGCACACGGAGGCCCATCAGGAGGACAGCAGGGATAAGCTCTTGCTTCTTTCCTGAGGCCCTGGGGGTGAACTCCAGTGCCAGCTCAATCTGGTACTGCCAGTTCTTCTCTGCGGTATCGTGCAGGTAATCGCGCGTTGCCCAGACGGCGGCAACAATGTGCCGACATAACCCACGCCGTGGCGGGCGCGGGCAGGAACATGCGTATTCGATACGATCTGACCTGACAGCGGTGAGGGTCACGGTGTGGATTTGATGGCCCTCGGTCACCAGGCAGATGCTACGTTTGCCGGTAAATTCCCCTACTATTGCCTGACCGGACTCGTAGAGGGATTTGCCTTTCAGGTACTCCAGTCCCTCGGCCTGGTAACGCAAGTGATTTAAATTCAGGTTCTGGCGTGTAATAAGCGGCATTTTGTGCTGCTACACCGACCTCGCACGGTTTTTGATCAATTATACCTCTACTTCCCCTGGTTGTCACGCCGTATAGCGAAGGCGCGCGGTTGACAGAACCACCGGAGCATGCTAACATCTTATCGGCACAAAGGAAGATGCACCGCCAGGCATTGCTCCAGGCCAGGGCGGTGCATTTTTCAACTTTCACCCCCCAAAGCGAGGGAAGACAAACATGGCCGAAAGACTGCGTATCGTTCCTCTGGGTGGGCTGGGCGAGGTCGGCAAGAATATGATGGCCATCGAGTATGGGCGCAACATCCTCGTCGTGGATGCCGGCATTATGTTCCCCGAATCGGATATGCTGGGGATAGACTATGTGATCCCCGACTGGAGCTATCTGCGGGACAAGAAGGAACTGATACGCGCCGTCGTGATCACACACGGGCATGAGGACCATATCGGCGCTTTGCCCCACTTCCTGGAGGAGTTCAACGTGCCCGTGTATGCCACACGCCTGACCCAGGGGTTGATTGACGTGAAAATAAAGCGCAGCCGTATCCCCGGGGGCATAACGATGCACACCTATGCCCCCGGCGATGTGATCCGTATCGGGCCGTTTACCATCGAGCCTTACCACGTGTGCCATTCCATCCCGGACAGCGTGGGGCTGGGCATCACGACCCCGGCGGGGCTGATCGTGCACAGCGGTGATTTCAAGTTCGATCACACACCGGTGGATGGTCGTCCTACAGACTATGCCAAACTGGCCGAGTTCAGCAGCCGTGGCGTGCTGGTCCTGCTCTCCGATAGCACCAACTCCGAACGACCAGGGAACACCCCTTCGGAGATGGTCCTGAACGCAGCGTTCCACCAGGTGATGCGTGAGGCCACCGGGCGGGTCATTGTAGCGACCTTTGCTTCGCTGATCTCACGCATCCAGCAGGTGGTGGATGTGGCAGTCGAGTACGGGAGAAAAATTGCCATCGCCGGCAAGGCAATGGTTGAAAACACCCGGATGGCCTGTAACCTGGGCTACTTAACCATCCCCGAAGGGACGCTGGTGAGCCTGGAAGAGGCAGCACGCCTGCCTCCCCGACAGGTCGTGATCATCGCCACTGGCGTGCAGGGAGAGCCGACCGCTGTCCTGGGTCGCCTGGCCACTGGCCAACATCCCACGCTCCAGATACAGGAGGGGGACACGGTGGTATTGTCCTCCCACACGATTCCCGGCAATGAAGAGCTGATACATCGGGTGATCAACCGGCTCTTCCAGCGCGGGGCGGACGTCTACTACGACCCGCTCGCACCGGTGCATGTCTCCGGCCACGCCAGCCAGGACGAACAGAAACTGCTGATAGGTATCCTGCGTCCCCGTTTCTTCGTCCCCATCCACGGCGAGCTGCGTCATCTGAAGCAACATGGCAAACTGGCACGCCAGTTGGGCATTCCACCGGAGAACATCGCCGTGGTTGAGAACGGTTACGTGCTGACCTTTGGCGAGCGGCTGGAGATTGGAGAGCGGGTGCCTGGAGGCTACGTGTTTGTGGATGGCGCGCGGGTAGGCGAGGTCGGGCCGGCGGTGATGCATGAACGGGAGGTGTTGGGACAGAACGGCTTCGTCACCGCTGTGGTGTGCTACGACCGGGAGGCAGGACGACCGGTGGGCAGGCCGCGCCTCATCACGCAGGGGTTCGTCCACCTGCCGGACGCCCAGGAGCTATTGACCAGGGCCGAGAATGTGGTATTGGAGGCCGTGCATGCCGTACCGAGAGCTCCCCTCAGGGAGCTCGAACAACAGGTGGAAATCGCTCTCTCCCGTTTTCTGCATCAGGAGGCTAAGGGACGGCCGGTAATCATCCCGGTCGTGATGGAGATATGACGTGCTCGCTGAGAAAACCGAACGTCTGCGGGAATTGATCGCCGGGCTGGGCAGCGCTGGCGTGGCCTATTCGGGGGGCGTGGATAGCACGCTCCTGCTGGCACTCTGTCGTGAGGTCCTGGGTACGGAGCGGGTGCTGGCCCTCACCGTCCATTCGGAGTTGATACCGGCTGTGGAGCGGCAACAGGCCGGAGAAATGGCTGAACGTCTGGGCGTGAGGCAGCGCGTTGTGACGCTGGAGGTGCTGAGCAACCCGGATATCGCTGCGAACCGCCCCGACCGCTGCTATCACTGTAAGCGTATGATGTTCGCTCGACTGCGTGAGCTCGCCTGGGCGGAAGGCATGGCTACGCTTGTCCATGGCGCCAACCTGGACGATGTCGGGGATTACCGGCCAGGTATGCGTGCGGCGGAAGAGCTGGGCGTGCGCGCCCCGCTGCTGGAGGCCGGTTTTACCAAGGAAGATGTGCGTGCCCTCTCCCGTCAGATGGGCCTGTCCACCTGGGACTTGCCCTCGATGGCCTGCCTGGCTTCGCGTGTGCCTTATCACGTGCCACTGACCAGCGCAGCGCTGACGCGCATCGAAGCGGCTGAAACCCGTTTACGAGAGCGCTTCGCCCTCAGTCCGTTGCGGGTACGCGATCATTTCCCGCTGGCGCGCATCGAAGTGCCGGAGGCTGAGATCGCTCGCCTTGCCCGCGCCGAGGTCCGCGAGGAGGTCGTGCGTTTGTTACGTGAGCTGGGATACCGCTATGTGACGCTCGATCTGGAGGGCTTCCGCAGTGGCAGTATGAATCCGTAATATTTGTGCGGAGCCTCCGGGGGTGACCTCCGATCCTGCATCGCCGGAGCGTGTCGCTCTCTGGGGGCATAGCGTCGTCCGTCAGATGACAATGTTACTGGGATGAGAAGACATTCTCTGTCGCCCCCGTGTTGCCCTGGGCGGCCCTGGAGGCTATTTGATCAGGTCATGGATTGCTTCACGCAAGCGTAAAGGGTTGGTCTGGTCCCGGGGGCGTTTCGAGCTATCCAGGCG
>JAOAAG010000384.1 GCA_026418995.1 Anaerolineae bacterium | reverse complement strand
CGCTGAAGGGGAGAAGCACGGGGTCAATCTCCTGGTGGAGGACCTCCCGGTAGAGGAAAAGGAGGGCGCTGAGGGCCTGGTTCTGGGTGGGGGCGGAGACGTTTCCTTCCATGACGAGATGAGCCAGGAAGGCCTGGATTTCGGGGGCGACCATCCTTCGTCGGGCTCAGGACACCATCTCGGCGAGGTGGCGTTTGCCGTGGAAGAGGATGAAGCGGCGCACCCAGTCCACGCAGGATTGTTCGGTGCGATAGGAGGAATGTTTGAGCCGCAGGACTTCACGAAGTTGGTCCAGGAGTTTTTTGGCCATGGGAGAACTCCTATGAAAGGGGGTGGTGGTATTGTCCAAATTTTGCGGTTTAGGTGGATGATGTCATAATTTTGGCGCGATTGCGGCAAATGTCAAATTCTTGCTGTTTAGGTGGACGATTGCCAGATATAGGCTGTTACACGGACATCGTCAACCTAATTCCATGTTGGGCGGCCTGAATGTCCCAACCAATCAAACTCAAGGAGGGCAGAATGAGCAAGACACACAAGGTTTCCATCGTACTTGGATTGGCCGTGCTGACGGCACTGGGCGTGAGCCTGATTCGCGGGTGGCCTCCACTGGCCATCGCTGCCGGGCAAGAACAGACCCTCGAGGCCGATACACTGTTCTTCGTCAGCGGCCCACAGGCCAGCATTCAACGAGTGGCAGCCAGCGAGCCGAGGCGGCTGGCCGAACAAGCGGTATCAGCCGCCGCAAACATCCCGCTCGATGCAGGAATGTGTGCCATCGCGGGGCTATATGCATCGCCTAACGGTCGCTGGGTGGCTGTGGAAGTGGGGTGTGAAGCCAGCGTTCACACACTGGTGATGACAACAGCAACAGGCGAAATTCGCCCAGTTTGGTCTGAGCTCTGGGAGTCCAGTTTCTTCCTCAACTGGGCACCCGACGGCGATTCGCTGCTGGTGCGAGTGGGGCATCTGGGGGAGAGTGCCGTATTTCTGGTCAACGCGCAGAACGGCCGGCTTGAGCGGGTAGACACACCTCTGTTCACCTACGATGTGACCTTCTCGCCAGATGGCAAGCGCCTGCTGTATACCACAACGCGAGGGCTGGGCTTCGGCAGCGAGGTGTGGCTGATGGACCGAAATGGCCACAACCGGGAGCAAATCATCCGTGACCCGGCCCATATCATTGCCTATCCGCGCTGGTCGCCGACCGGGGACGCCATCGCCTACGTCCGTATGCCCGATAGTAACGTGCCCTTCACCGTGGGCGAATTGGTGTTGGCCGACGGGAACGGGCGCAACGCGCGGGTAATTGCTCCGGTAGATGCGGGGCACGGGTATCCGCCAGTGTGGTCGCCGGACGGGCGGCAGGTGGCTTTCGTGGTGCGGGAGAATGGGGAGGATCGGCGAGCGGATGTAGAGGCCTCGGTGTTGGAGAGCAACATATACATGGCGGATGTGGCGTCTGGCGAAGTGCAAGCAATGACGCGGTTTGAGAGAGCACGAACCGATGCGCCGGTGTGGTCGCCGGACGGGGCGTGGCTGGCGTTCAGCACGAATGTCGGGGGAGTGCCGGATATCTGGCTGATGGAGGTAGCGACGGGGGAAATGCGGCAGGTGACGCAGAATGCCAATGCGCGCCGTCCGGTATGGATAGCGGGGCGGAAATGAAAGGGGAATGAGATGATCAGGTCTTATCTTTTGCGAATGGTTGTGCTGGGTGCCGTGTTGGGATTGACTGCTTGTGTGCCCAACTTGGCGACATCGCCACTGGCGACGCCGGTTTCTCCCCTTCCGACCTTTACGCCGTTGCCCTCGCCAACCTGGACGCCGACGGCGAAGCCGAGCCCTACACTCACCGAAACGGTGTGGCTCACACCGACCGAGACACCAGCGCCGACGCCGGCGCCGGAGTACACCGGTGGAGCTTGGGAATGCTGGGATAGGGGACAAAGCGTGCCCTGTCCGTATGATGCCTCGCTGTCCTTGAAGCAGATAACGTTTGTTTCCGACACGGAGGCGTGGGCGGTGGGGGCGGATGGGTACATTGCCCGCTGGGACGGTTATACCTGGAGGCGTGTGGAGAGCCCGACAGACAAGGACTTGAACGATGTGGTTTTCCTTTCTCCGGACAATGGCTGGGCGGTGGGAGAAGGAGGGGTTATTTTACATTGGGATGGAAGGGCATGGTCGGTAGCGAGAGAGCCGCAACCTTCTCCGCCTCCAGGGGGGTATTCTTTAATTTGGAATGCAATAGGGTTCTCAAGCCCAACCGATGGATGGGTTGTGGGAACTGAGTACTCAGAGGGTGGTGGAAGTGGATATACTATGCATTGGAATGGCACGGCTTGGGAAGAGCCTCCTCAAATACCACAACCTTATGATATATATTCTTCTCCTCTTTTTCTTCTCGATGTGATAGCTTTTTCACCACATGATGCTTGGGTAGTGGGAGAGAATCATCGGGGAGGCTTGACGCTTCGTTGGGATGGGTATTTGTGGATAGTAGTCCCTAATCCTTTCGCCTCCCTGAAATTCGGACGGTGCTGGTTGTATTCTATTAGCGCTATTTCACCTGATAGTATTTGGGTTGCTGGGATATTCTTGGGTGGAGCAGGCATAAGCAACCAAGGAATTGTTATACATTGGAACAGTGCAAGATGGATAGATATGCAACTTCCAGAAACGGGATGGGTAACCGCTGTTTTGGCATCTTCAGAAGATAACGTTTGGATAGGCGGTGACGAGTTGTTTCATTGGAACGGACAAGGTTGGGAAAAGGCGGTCAAGCCGACTTCAGACAGAGTGATGGACATCAAGAGCAGCCCGAATGGAGAAATCTGGGCTCTGACCCAACATGGGGCCTTTCTGCACCTAGTCGCACAGGGGGATGCAAGATGAACAGATGGCAAAGGTTATGGCTTACATCGCTGCTTACCGCGATACTCTTGACGATAACCCTTACCAAGCCGATTCCTGGTCACTCTTCTAAAAGCGCTCAGCAGGTAGCGGCCTTCCTGAAGGCCCCTTATTATGGCACGACTTCGGTGACCTCCATTTTTGACCACGACAGGAATGGAGGCAGAATACTGGCCCTCACAGGGGCTACAGCAGAAGCCAATAACTGTCCTTGCGCTGATGCACCGCCAGGAGGCTGTGTCCATCCGACCTTTCAGTGGGCATATTACAGTTGTGCTATTCACGACTATCTGTGGTACGATAACCATAGGGGCGTCGATTATCGTCTCCGCTACGGCTATGTTCGCGCTGCTGCTCCTGGTAATGTTGAGTATGCTGGCTGGTTTGATCCAGCGGTACATGAAGGAGCAGAGGCAGCAGGCTTAGGCTTATACGTACGCCTGCGCCACAGTAATGGCTATGAAACCCGCTATGGTCATATGAGCGTTCTGCGGGTTCGCACCGATGACCAGAACATCTGTGAGGGCGGGGAGTTCAGTTGCATCCTGGGCGTCAGCGGCAACACCGGTTGGTCATCTGGCCCCCATCTCCACTTTGAGGTGCGAGATGCGAATAATGTAGCAGTGGACCCCTACGGTCCAGATCGCAATCCCGACCACAAACTCTGGATCGAGCGTCCCTCCATCGACCCGCACGTCATCTACACATCCGGCAACCGTCCGCTCACCGCTCCGCCGATCAACGAGAACGAGCCGGGGGCGTTTACGGTGGACGACGGCGACACTGGCTTTGCTGAAAATCCGAATGGCTGTTGGACAGTGAGCACCCCGACGGGGTGGGCCGGCGACCACCGCTGGCGAGATGTGCCGTTTCAGAACCCTGGCAATTGCACGGCCACCTGGAATTTCCCAGGCGCTCCCGGACGTTACAACGTCTTCGTCCACGTTCCCAATGCCCACGCGACAACCGATGCGGCACAGTACACGATCCGACACGCCGAATCCTCCGATCGCCCGTGGAGTAAACAGAGCGCCTGGGCCGCTGTGAACCAACTGGTCTATCCGAACACCGATCACCCTTCATCCTGGGTCTACATCGGGACTTATTACTTCAACAATCAGCACGGTACCGACTATGTTCGGTTGGAGGCACAACCGCTGGATCCCGTTACGGATACGATGATGGCCGCTGACGCCGTGCGGTTCGCGCCCGTGCGGTATCGAACCTACTTGCCGCTGGTGCTGAGGTGCTATCCGGCGATTCTGCCGGCTACACCAGTGCTGAATGCCATCAATAATCCAACTCGCAGCCCCAATTACACGGTCAGTTGGCAGCCGGCCTCCGGCGCGGAGACGTACACCTTGCAGGAAGCCACCAATCCCAACTTCACCGGTGCAGTGACCGTCTATACTGGTTCTGGGACTTCGTGGGCGGCGACGAACAAGCCGGTGGGGACGTATTATTACCGTGTGCGGGCAACGAACTGTGCCGGAGACAGCAATTGGAGCAGCACACGCTCTACCATTGTGTCGCCGCCGGGTTGGATCACCATTACGAGCCAGAACTTTGAGAGCACTTTTCCTGGCGACTGGGTCGTGGGGGATAATAACGGCAGCAATTACGGGGAGTACTACTGGGGAAAGCGGACCTGTCGCCCGTATGCCGGTAGTTACAGCGGCTGGGGTGTAGGAGGCGGGGCGCAAGGGGCGACGTTGAGTTGCGGGAGCAACTATCCCCACAATGCTGCCGGTTGGATGGTGTACGGGCCGTTCTCGCTGGTGGATGCAGCAAGGGCGGAGTTGCAGTTCAAACTGTGGCTCTATACCGAGCCGGACAACGACCATGTAGCCCGAGTTGTTTCAGTGGATGGCGTGAACTTTTATGGCTATGCCACTTCGGGCAACACCCAGGGTTGGGTAGACAAGAGCCTGGACCTGGCAAACGTGCCGACGCTGGGCAACCTGCTGGGGCGTTCCCAGGTATGGGTGGCGTTGGCTTTTGCGAGCAATGGCTCGACCGCCTATGCCGAAGGGGGCTATGTGGACAACATAGTGTTGCGCCTGTGCTATCGCGAGTGTCCAAGTGGAAGCAGTGCATCTGCTTCTGGAAGTGGACAGAGCCGCGAGGTTCCGATAGCAGTGACGCGGCAGGGTGGTCGGACTCTGGTTGCACCGGTTGTGGGGCCGCAGCCCTTTGCATCTCCGTTGTCTGCGCCAGAGATGTTCCGTTCACCGCTGCCTGCATCACAGCCATAGCAGGGGTTTCAGGTAAAGGTCAATCCCGCACAGACAGAGGCCGCCCAACCTCTCGCTCCAGCCGACAGCGCCTCCGCTCGCTTCGCTCGCTTCGGCGCTGCGGCTGAGCTCGGTGCCGTTAGGCGGGCAAACACGTCAATTGCAACATCAAATAACCGGAGGTAAGAACAATGAGGGGCTTACTCAGCCGTAGAAACAGATGGGGTCTGTTGGCGTTGGGTGTGTTGCTGGTATTGGCTACTATGGCTATGCAAACCACCGCAGCCCAACCACGTATCAGCGCTTCGGTGGGGAACGGTGAGACGATTTCCATCGTGGTATCGCCAGAAACCGGGGGCGAGTTGACTTCCCCAGATGGTCGAGTGACGATCACCTTTCCTCCTCTTCTGTTCTCTGAAACCACCGTCGTCACTTACACAGAAACCGCCATTGCATCGCTGCCCGCTACCCTGGTCAGTATTGGCCCTTCCTTCACGCTTCAAGCGACAAGACTCAGTGATGGCCAGCCGGTGGTGCTCTTTGATATGGATGCATGTCCCGGTGTGGATGGAGAGCCTTCCAACAAATCTGAATGCGACGCTTTGCCGGAAGGGGGAATGGAAGTTGTCGTCCGCTATTCCGACGCTGAGGTGGAGAGAGCAGGCATTGGGGAGAGCGAGTTGGCTTTGAGTTATTTCTATAGCCCAGACGGAGCGACCGGCAAGTGGCTGCCTTTGACGACTACAGTGGATGAAGATCTGAACCTTGCTACAGCCTCGACCTGGTATTTTGCCCATTTCGCGCTGCTTGGGATGTCCCGTCCTCTGCTGGCTGTCAGTGCTCTCAACCAGGTTGAAGTCGTTGTAGACGACCAGGATGCCGGCTTTGCACGCTTTCAGGCCGGCCAGTGCGCCGACCCGCCAGATCGTTGTTGGTGGGAGTACTGGTCGGCAAATGGAGCCTACAACGGGCACAGTTACTACACCAAGAACTCCACCGACTATTATGGCCGTGAGAATTGGGGCGAATGGACGCCGAGCATTCCCCAGAGCGGTCGGTACGAAATTTTCGCCTTCATCCCCTGGAATCACGCCACGACCAGAAGTGCCCACTATCACATTTACCGAGATGGCAGTGAGATCGGCACGGCGACGGTCAATCAACTGGAAATCTACGCCGATTGGGTCAGCCTGGGCACCTACTGGCTACCGGCCGGGACACGCTCGAAGGTTTACCTGGATGACCTGACCGGCAACCAGAACTATGCCACCGAGGAGATCGGCTTCGATGCCATCAAGTTCGTGTGCCAGGACTGCGGTCCCGGCCCGACACCTACTCCGGGGCCGACACCGACACTCGGGCCGACACCTCAGCCCTTTCGGATTCACAGTGTCGCCGCAGTGGATAGCAGTGGCAACCCTTTGCCGTGGGATGCTTTGGTGCATACCACCCTTACGGTAGAGGCGCAAGGCTCTGGGAGCAACCCGCCGAGTGTGGTCACAGTTAGAGTCAGTGCGTTGAAGAGCGGTAAGGTCACGGATCTGACGCTGGTCAGGGTCACGACGCGTCCGGACGGAACGCACATCTACCGGGGTTCGCGAGCAGCAAGCGATCTAGTCAATCGCCCCAGTGGGTTGACGGTGGCAGCGGTGGTGTATGAACAAGAGGAGTTCGACTACCAGGTTGCTGAAAGGTTCATGAGCGATCTGGGCGTACCGGAGGAACGCCGGAGGGGCATCGCCTGGGGAAACGGCGACCAAGGGCGAAACCGGCCGCCGGCCAACCTGGATTATTTGCGAGCAGCGGGCTTCGAGACGGCACGGGTAGAAGTGATTGGTTACTCTGGTGTTACGCCAGACGAGTTTTTCATCCAGAATCAGGCCGAGGTATTGGTCTATATAGGTCATGGTTGGCATGATCTCAACTATCTATGCGTTACACCTGGTACCGATGCATACGATTGCTCGAGGGCTCGTCCTGCTGATATAGGGGACCATTGGACAAAGGGATTACAAATCGTCATTCAGCTTGGTTGCAGCGTGCTGGACATCAACGATATGAATGGCTGGTGGGGTAACAAAGTCTCCCCTGGTAAGGCATGGACAGCCCTTCCCGGTCCTCAAACCTGGCTTGGGTTCCAACATTACGCGCCTGTGGTTGGAGATCCTAACCAGCAAGGTGAAACTGCTCTCTACGCATTGGCTTCCGAACGCGTGGCCGGCAGGTCCTAGATCGAAGCCTGGCGGCGAGCAACGGGCAATGAGACATCTATCACGCCTCACAAGTTTGTTGGGGCGGTCGCTATTGGGGATTGTACTTACTACTTCTGGAAGGAGCATTGTTATTTTCGCATCGGCGATCGTTGCTATGGTCGCTATACCTGGGAATCCACACCTTGCGAGGACTGGAACTCGAGCAGCCAGGGGCTTGAGGCGTTCATGGCCTCACCTGCGGAAGTGCACATCTACGATCAACAGGGGCGCCACGTCGGGCCCAACGAGCAAGGGGGAACCGACACCGAAATCCCGGGTTCTGCTTATTGGACACCCATCGTGGCCGGAGAACCGGAAGCCGATGCCCGTCGCGTTTCCATCCGCACGGCCGACCTGAGCCATAACTACCGGCTGCGGCTGATCGGGACAGGTGAAGGGAGTTTCGATTTCTTCTTGGAGATTCCTGACCGCTCGACGGGTACACTCTACCAGACGACCTACGTCAGCGTGCCGGTCAGCAGCGGGGCAGAGTTTGCCCTCACGCTGGAGCGAGGCACCGGTTTCGTCCTGGCAGCCGACGCCGATGGGGATGGCATCTTTGAGGGGCAAGTAGCGCCTTCTGGTGTTTTCACCCGGGCGATTGACCTGCCGGTGAACCTGACCCTGACTGGAACAGCCGGAGAAAACGGCTGGTATGTCAGCGACGTGACGGCGACGTTGAGCGCTTCCACGCGACCGGATCTGCCGCCCATCGTGGGTCTGGAGTACGACCTGGGGGCCGGCTGGCAGCCTTACCAGGCCCCAATGCTCATCACCCAAGAGGGTACCCGGACGCTGCATTACCGGGGTACATTCGCCGACGGCAGCCAGGATGTGACCCAATGGGTGAACGTCAGGGTGGACAAAACCCTGCCGGTCGTCACCATCACCCAGCCCTCGGCCATCACCTACACCTTGTGCTCCACCTTCAGCGTAGAGTATGAGGCCTACGATGCTGTCTCCGGCCTGGAAACGATCACAGCCACATTTGACGGTGAGGTGATCACCAGCGGTCAGACCTTTGATGCCCTCTTCCTGGCTCCTGGCCCGCATGAGATTGTGGTGACGGCCCAAGACCGGGGCGGTTGGGTGACGACAGAGACGCGCACCATCGAGGTAGAGGCGACCATCACAGGTTTGATCTGTGCCAAGCATCGGCTCTACGACATGGGATGGATTTACGGCCCCGGCGCACATGGCATTGTCAACAGCCTGGATGCCAAACTGGAGGCGGCGCAGCGGGCGTATGACCGCGGGCAACGACACACGGCGGCTAATATCCTCAACGCCTTCGTGCACGAGGTGGAGGCCCAAACGGGGAAACACATTACCGCGGAGGCAGCCGCCATCTTGATTCGTGGGGCGCAGTACGTCACCAATCGTTTGGCGCAGCAAATCGCCGTGTCGCCGGGCTTTGGGGGAAAGTTGCGTGCAGCGGATGGAATGGTGAGCGTGGAGTTTGCCCCCGGCGCGGTGGCAGAACTGGCTGTGGCGAGTTATCGGCCAGTGACGGAGGCGTTGACAATGCCTCGGAATCCGGTTGGACCGGTTTTTGAGCTGAGTGCAACCTGGTACAGTAGTGATGCTCCCGTAGGAAGTTTCCTGCAACCGGTGACCGTTACCGTCAGGTACGACGAGGATGATGTGGCGGGAGTAAGTGAATCCCGTCTGGCGTTGCACTATTGGGATGGGAGCGGGTGGGTTGAAGTGTCGACCGTGGTTGAGGAGTCTCAGAATCAGGCTGCTGCCGAGGTGGACCACTTCACCATCTACGCCTTGCTGGAGCGCAGGCATACGGTCTACCTGCCCTTGGTCATTCGGTGATGAGGAGAGATAAAATGGGCAAACATCAATTATTTCTGGTCATGGTTTTACTTATATCGTTGGCCGGCTGCCGCTTTGAAAGGGCGGGGCGGTCCACACCGGCGCCAGAAGAGTACCTGACCGCTCTGGAAGCCTACGAGCAGATTCGTCCGACTATGCGGGCCTGGCACGAGGATGCGGTAGCAATAAACGTGGATTCCCTACCGGAGGAGGATCCGGAACGACGGATTCAGAGAAATGGCAGGGCTCCAGTGTGGGTTTTCACTGTCATATCTCTTGAAGCATTAAAAGGGACTCACATTTATTGGGGGAGCGAAGAAGTAATAGTGGGATCAGATGGTATACCGGGTAACGAAGGTCCCATCGAGCCGAAATCGCGTGCTCAACTGTTTACGATAGAAAACGTGCTAATAGACTCTGATGAGGCAGCACACATTGCGTTGCAAGATGGAGGTGTTAGATCGGACTATATACTAATACAGGCACATATAAGCCAATTCAACGGTCGAAATCACGCACCCATTCCGCCATCATGGGAGATGATCTATATACCCCAAAATAGTGGTATACATGATGTTCTCGAACAAAAGATGGTTTACATTGATGTTGTGACCGGGGAAGTGGTGTGGAGTGATTTCGCGGAGCCGTAGCATTGCTATCGGTGAGCGTTACAACAAAGCAGCCCGCCTAACCTGCGGTTTGAGCCGACAGCGCCTCCGCGCGGCGCTTCGCTTGCGCTCCGGCGCTGCGGCTCAACCGCGGGCCGTTGGGCAGCATCCTAAAATGTACAGGAGGTGATAAACATAACATTAAATAAATTACGGAGGTGAACTATGAAACCGAAATTTCATCGAACCTTATTGCTTCTCCTTTGGGGCTCGCTTCTTTTGGTAATCTGGATACTTTACTATCTTATCAGCCCCGCAAGAACAAGTGAGGCCAGGGAAACTGCCTCACAATCCATGTTAATTTGGCACATCCAGCGAGTGGATGCCCCCAAACTTTTCAGCGACATGACTGACCGTAGTTTGCGTCTGGACTCCGACGGACGCATCCATATCGCTTATGGCGAAGACTTCCTGTATTACATTTGGTATGATGGCCAAACATGGCATAAAGCAATTGTGGATGATTCCCCGGGAGTAGGCAGATATGCTTCTTTAGCATTAGACGCTGCTGCTAATCCTCACATCAGTTATTATGATGTCACTAACGGCGACCTGAAGTATGCTCGCTGGACAGGAATTAATTGGGCTATCCTAACCGTGGATAGCAGCGGGGATGTGGGTCGGTATACCTCTCTGGCGCTGGATAGCGCGGGCAACCCTCATATCAGTTACTTGGATTATACCTATAACGACCTAAAGTATGCATATTTCCAGGATGGTTTTTGGACTCGCACGCGCTGGGTAACTGATGGTTGGGATGGGTGGTATACTTCCCTGGCACTGGATAGTAAC
>JAOAAG010000383.1 GCA_026418995.1 Anaerolineae bacterium | reverse complement strand
AGATGTGTATAAGAGACAGGTCCAGTTCAGGCGTAACTTCGGACAGACCGCTGCCTTCGCTGCTGGCTTTGATTATGCCCGTGGCGAGATCATTGTCACGATGGATGCTGACGGCCAGAACGACCCGGCCGATATTCCTCGCTTGCTGGAGGTGATGGAGCAGGGGGACTATGATCTGGTCAACGGGTGGCGGCGTGACCGCAAGGAGCCTTTCCTTTCCCGCCGGCTGCCTTCGATGATCGCTAACCGTCTGATCGCCGGCGCCAGTGATATCCACCTGCACGATCGGGGCTGCTCATTGAAAGCGCTGCGCCGCGACCTGGTTAAACAGATGCGCCTCTACGGTGAGCTGCACCGCTTCATACCGGAGATCGCCAGCCTCATCGGTGTGCGCGTGGCTGAGGTGCCGGTCAACGACCGTCCTCGCAAAGCCGGGCGTTCCAAGTACAAGACGCTGACACGTATTCCGCGTGTCATGCTCGACCTGCTCACCGTCTCCTTTTTGCTCAGCTACTCCAATCGCCCCATGCAACTGTTCGGTACGGCGGGCCTGCTGAGCAGCGGAATCGGTGGCCTGATCCTGGTCTACCTGGCTACCGCCAAGATTGTCACCGGTCTGCGTTATGGCGAGGCGGCCTTCCGAGCCTTCCGCATTGGCACCAACCCCTGGACGATCCTGGCCGTGCTGCTTACATTGCTGGGCGTTCAGTTCTTGATGATGGGGCTGCTGGGGGAGATGCTTATCCGCACCTACCACGAGGTGCAGGGAAAGCCCATCTACGTCGTCAGGCGGGTGATCGAGCCGCCAAGTTCTGGGGCTGGGGGATCGGAAGCAGGGTGAGCAGGCAGGATGGCGCAGCAACAGGGCGATGGCACGTAGCCCTGTTCGTGGTTTGCCTGTGCGGCTTTTTGTTCAGGCTGGTGGCGCTGGGGCGCTACGTGACCCCTGACGAACCGGCGTGGGTCTTCCGCGCCATTCGCTTTGCTGATGCACTTGCCGCCCGCGAGTGGGCAGCCGTCCCCGCGACCGGTCACCCTGGGGTGATTACGATGTGGCTTGGCGCCGTGGGCGTGATGGTGCAGAGATTGCTCGCCCCTGCCGAAAGCGCTGCCCATCTGGAATGGATACGTCACCTGGCCTGGTTGGCGCCGGAAAACGGCGAGGCGTTCCGCCATCTGGCCTTTTTTCTCTCCTGGGGGCGTGTCGCCGTTGCCCTCACTACCACGGTGGGGCTGGCCGTGCTTTATCTGCTGCTCGGCCGCCTGTTCGGTCGGCGCGTGGCGTTATTACTTGCCACGATCCTGGCTTGTGACCCCTTCCTCATCGGCCATTCCGGCCTCCTCCATACCGACGCCCTTCTGACGACCTTTGTCGTGCTGGCACTGGGCGCTGCCCTCAACGGGTGGCAAGAGCCGCACCGTCTGCTGTGGTGGGCGCTGGCTGGCCTTTTCGCCGGTCTAGCCTTGTTGACGAAGCTCAGCGCTGTCGTGCTGTTCCCATTCACCCTGCTGTTGATAGTGCTGGCGTGGGGAATGCGTCTGGCGAAGGTGCAACGCACTGCGCCTCTATGCAGTGTCGCAGGGAGGAAGGTGCTGCCTACCATTCCCCGGTCACAGCACGCTGCCCCTTGGGCGCAGCACGCTGCGCCCCTGCTGGTGTGCGTTGCTGTGTTCCTGAGTTGTACGCTGGTGGTCGTTTGGGTGCTCTATCCTGTCTTCTGGTCGGATGTGCCAGCGGCGCTGAAGACGTTGTGCGCTGCTTCCGAAAGACACGTTGAAACGGCCCAACATCCTATCTTCTTCGCCGGCCGGATGACATATGAGCCTGGCCCGGCTTTCTATCCGCTCGTCTTTCTCTTCCGTGTCTCTCCGGTAGTGCTGGGAGGGCTTGTGGTCGGCCTGGTGGGCCTGCGGCATATGCGGGCGGACCGGCGCCGCGTCTTTATGATACTCCTTGTTTTTGCCCTCGTCTTCGGAGTGGTGATAGGAATGGGGGCAAAGAAGTACGACCGGTATCTCCTGCCGGCTTTTCCTCCCCTGGCGCTGGCGGCGGTGTTGGGGTGGGAGCGCCTGGGCCGCCGCTGGCCGTTGCTTGCTCCGCTCGTTCAATGCCTCATTGTACTGCCCTGCATCCCCTATCCCTTGGCCGCTTTCAATCCTCTCCTCGGAGGGGCGCGGGGCGCGGCACATGTGCTTGAGGTGGGGTGGGGCGAGGAGATGGGCGAGGCAGCCCGCTGGCTGAACCGCTTGCCCGGTGCCGAAAGCCTAAGTGTGGCGACGCCTTCCATCCCCCCTTTTGCTTCCTTGTTCAAAGGCCGCACTCTGCCTATCGAGCGGGCAACACAGGCCGATTATGTGGTGCAGCCGCTGTGGCCGTACCGCTCGATTACCGCTTCTGATTACATTACTGTCTCCGGGTTCGCTAAGCCGGTCGCCATTATCACTAACACAGCTCCCCTGGAGCTGGCCGCTTATCTGGAGAAACAGAGCGGCGCCTATCAATTGATCCTGCTTGATGCTGAGACGCCTCTTCTCCGACAGTATAGAGGGCCGGCCACTATCATGTCCTTGGCCGGAGCGTCAGACCCGTCGGCTATCCTTGCCCGCTTGAATGCCGTTAGCTTCCTTCCCGCTGCGCTCTGGTTGATCTCCGACCCGGCTGCTGCGCCGCTTACCCGCGCTCACCTCAGGCAGGTGCTGGAGTCCATGGCCGAGGAGGCGTGGACGGCAACTGTCGCGGGAAGCACCGTTACCTTCTATTGGCCTCGCCAGGTAAGCGAGGGCATTGCCTTCGCCTATCCTAAGTATCGCTTTGGAGCCTCGTCAGGCTGTGAGCTGGCACTGGTTGATGCCCTGCTCCCGGAGGCTCCGGTTAACGCGTCTTTCCCGGTCTACCTACGCTGGCGGGCCACTGCGTCTAACTCCTGTGATTTCTTTGCCTCTCTGTATCTGGTGGATTCCGCCGGGCGTCCGTGGGCTGAGGTAGGACATCAGGTGTTGAACCAGGTAGGCTTTCCTACTTCGGCCTGGTTGCCTGGTGGAACGGAATGGGCCGATACCGCGCTCGTGCTCCCCTTGCCTGAGCGCATTTTGCCGGGTACTTACACCGTCCAGCTCACTCTGACCAATGAGACCGGTGCACAGGTCGGCGGCTGGGATGCTGGAGGGCGTTTCCGGGGTGTGCGCTTACCTTTGGGGGAGGTGGAGGTCGTCCCGCCTCCCACGCCGGTCGGTCCGGTGCTATGCAGCGAAGGGAGGAGACTGACCGCGGGCCCCTTCCGGGTTTGTCACTACCCGGTGACAGTCACTCCGCAGGGCGAGTGCAGTTGGGCACTCATCTGGTCGGCGCTGGAGAGGCCAGGGGCTGACTATCGTATCCGGCTGCGCGTTCTGGACGCAACCGGAGCGGTGGTCCAGGAGCAGGTGGAGGCGCTCTCTCCGTATCCTGTTTCTCTGTGGCGTGCTGGAGATAGCTTTGAGGTTCGGTACGACCTGCGCCTGAATCCGGAGCTTCCTGCTGCGGACTACGTTCTGGTGTACAATGTGTTGGGGCCGGGCGGGGTGCCGCTGTGGGACACGGACGAGAGTCTGGCGGCCCTGACCCTCCCGCCGCGCGCGCGAGAGTTCGCCTTGCCAGAGCACATGACTTGCCCGGTGGACCTTGTGTTGGGCGATGTGGTGCATTTACGCGGCTTCGATATGGCCGGTTATCCCGCTGTGACGGTCGCCCCGGGGGAGGTGCTGACGCTGACCTTGTACTGGCAGGCGGACGGCCCCACCGATCTGGACTACAGCGTGTTTGTGCATCTGGTTGGTCCTGATGGCCGGAATCACGGCCAGGCCGACTATCCTGCTGGCGGAGAGATAGGCGTGCCTTCCTCGGGATGGGCGACTGGCCAGGTGATCGTGGATCGGGTGAGCCTCACCGTCGCTCCAGATGCTCCGGGGGGTAGCTATCGGCTTGCCGTGGGGATGTATGATGTGCTCACCGGTGTGCGTCTCCCCGTTACCGAAGCCGGCGGTCTGGAGGTTGCTGAGGAGCGGGCCTTTCTGCCGGTTGACATCATAGTGCGAGTGGAGTGATATGGAAGGGAAACGGGCATGGCTCAATTATGCAGCGCTCGCCTTATTGTGCGCTGTAGCGGTTGCGCCGCTCCTGCGCGGGGAATCCCCCTGTAGCCACGACGGCGCACTGCACTACTATCGGGTGGTGGCAATGCGCCACGCTCTCAGCCAGGGTATCCTCTTCACTCGCTATCTGCCAGACCTGGCCTTTGGCTACGGTTATCCTTTTTTCAATTATCGTGAACCGCTATCTTACTACCTGACCTTGCTGCTTTATCTGGTCGGCCTGCCGCTGCCGGTGGCGTTGAACCTTGTCTACGTGTTCAGCATTGTCGGTTCGGCACTCGGCGCTTACCTGTTGGTCCGTGATCTGTTTGGTCCGCGTGCTGGTGTGGTGGCTGCTGTCGCCTATGCCTATGCCCCTTACCAGTTTCTGGACGCGCTTCTGCGGGCTAACGCTCCGGAATCCGTGGCTCTCCCCCTCTTTCCGCTGATACTGTGGGCTTTCCGCCGCCTGGCGCTTTGCGGGGGGAGGGGCTGGTTTCTGCTCAGCGTGGCCACGCTGGTGGCGCTCTATCTCAACCACAACATTTCCTCCCTGCTGTTCACGCCGTTTCTGATGGCTTATCTGTTGATGCTATGGCTGGCGTATCGCCGCAGTGGCTACTGGGGGGCAGTGGTCGCTGCTCTGGTCCTGGCGTTGGGGGTGACCGCTTTTCATCTTGGGCCTGCTTTGCTGGAGCAGGATTACGCGCAGCTCCATATGTCGCGGGTCACTCGCAACAACGACTTCCATTACAATTTTCTCTCCCTGGCCGAGATCTTCGCCCTGCCCACAGCAGTGGATACGTCGCTGCTGAACCCACCGATGCGGATACATCTGGGGCTGGCACAGGTGGTGTTGGGAGGGCTGGGCCTGGTGGTCGGGTTGGCCCGTCGGGGTAGCAGCAGGGAGCACAGACTCACGCTCCTGTTTATGGCTTTCAGCGCCCTGGCGATGCTCTGGATGAGCACCGCTGCCTCGTTGTGGGTGTGGGAACATGTCCCGCTGTTGCCCTTCGTCCAGTTCCCCTGGCGCCTGGTCGGGCGTGCTGTGCTGCCGCTGGTGCTCCTTGCTGGCGCACTGTTCGCCCAGGCGGACAGCGCAAAGCAGGGGGGCCTTTCCCGGCTCCCTGGAGCGGCCGGATGGCTTCTGGCTCTGTGTGTGCCGATTGTAACCGCTTTTCCCTATACCTACCCGCCTTATGGGTACTGCCGCGAGGCGGCCAGGCCAACGATCACCGACGTGTTCGCCTATGAGCGCCAGTCCCGCCTGGTCGGCGTAGACCCGGAGGGTTCATATTTCCCGGTCTGGGTGAAGCGCCGGCCGGAGGGGTCGCCGCTGGAGGCGCAGTATGCTGCCGGAGGGGTGATTTCCCGCTTCGATGACACTGCTCTGCCGGAGGGGGCCTCTCTCGTTGAGGCGGACTATGGGCCGAACCGGGCCCGTATTGTGATTGAAACTCCTGTTCCCTTCCGCGCTCGTTATCTGGTCTTCTACTTTCCTGGCTGGCAGGTGCGCATTGATGGGCAACGAGCCGATGTGTTTCCCACGGACCCGGAGGGACTGCTTTCTTTCGACGTGCCAGCCGGTCGGCATACTATCTCTATACGCTTCGCTTCCACACCTGTACGCATGGCCTGTGGCATGGTGTCTGTGGTGAGCGTCGCCGGGCTGGTGCTTGTTGTGCTCCGCCTGCGCAGGGGAGCTATGCCCCCACAGGCAGGCTATGGAGTCCAGTGGCAGGGGATGGTCCCTGTCTCTTATACACATCTCCGAGCCCACGAGA
>JAOAAG010000242.1 GCA_026418995.1 Anaerolineae bacterium | reverse complement strand
ACGCCGCTGGGACCCCAGCCATCACCTCTTCACCGCGCCTGTGGAGGAGGACCTGCCACTCCTGGACACCGACCCAGGTGCAGCGCGAGGGCAACAGTACGACCTGGTCATCAATGGCGAGGAGACCGGCGGAGGCAGCATCCGTATCCATCGGCGCGACGTGCAGGAGAAGGTTTTCCGGCTCATCGGATTGGACCTGGAGGTAGCGCGGGAACGTTTCGGCCATATGCTGGAGGCCTTCGAGTATGGCACACCACCGCATGGGGGGATCGCGCCGGGGATTGACCGACTGGTGATGCTGCTGGCTGGCGAGCCAAATATCCGCGAGGTCATCGCGTTCCCCAAGACCCAGCAGGCCGCCGATCTGATGGCCGGCGCCCCATCCGAGGCCGATCCCAGGCAATTGGAGGAACTCCATATCCGTATCGTCAAATAGGCAGCTATAGCTATGTCCGAGCAAGGTCAAACGTTCACTCACCAGGACTACATCTCCCCCTTTACCTGGCGCTACGGCTCGGCCGAGATGCGTGCGATCTGGAGCGAGGTAAATCGGCGGCGGCTCTTCCGCCGTATCTGGGTGGCACTGGCCTCCGCCCAGCACCGCGCTGGCCTGGTCACGGCTGAGCAACTGGCCGACCTGCGGGCACATCAGGATGAGATAGACATCGCTCGTGCCGCTGAAATCGAGGCCGAGATCGGCCATGACTTAATGGCCGAAGTCCGCACCTTTGCTGAGCAATGCCCGGTCGGTGGGCCTATTATCCACCTGGGCGCAACCAGCGCCGATGTGCTCGATAATGCTGATGTGCTGCGCATCCGTGCCGCGCTTGACCTGCTGCTGGAGCGGCTGGCCTCCCTCCTCTCCGACCTGGCGGGGCTGATTGAAGCCCGCGCCGACCAGGCGTGTATGGGCTTCACCCATCTCCAG
This sequence comes from Anaerolineae bacterium, assembly GCA_026418995.1. Classification (GTDB taxonomy): domain Bacteria; phylum Chloroflexota; class Anaerolineae; order B4-G1; family B4-G1; genus JAOAAG01. Next base: position 15,759 of record JAOAAG010000242.1, on the reverse strand, counting down.
CCTGCTGAACCGACCACCGTCGGCTACCGGCTGGCCGTCTATGGGCAGGACCTTCTGGAGGACTATCAGGAGCTGCGCCGTCTGCGCTCCCATCTACGGGGCAAAGGGTTTAAGGGGGCGGTGGGCACGTCTGCTTCCTATACCCAACTGCTTGAGAGGAGCAGTGTGACGCCCGCCGAGCTAGAGGCGCTTGTGATGGAGGAGCTGGGGCTGATGGCCTACCCGATCGCCACCCAGGTCTATCCCCGCAAACAGGACCTGGCCGTGCTGAACGCGCTGGCCGGGCTGGCAGCCTCGCTCTACCGTTTCGCCTTTGACCTGAGGTTGCTTCAATCGCCGCCGCTGGGGGAGTGGAGCGAGCCTTTCGGCGCCAAACAGGTCGGCTCTTCGGCGATGCCTTTCAAGCGTAATCCGGTGCGGGCAGAGAATATAGACAGCCTGGCACGCTTGGTCGCGGCACTGCCACGCGTGGCCTGGGATAACGCCGCCCACAGTCTGCTGGAGCGCACGCTGGACGACTCTGGCAACCGGCGGATCATCCTGCCGGAAGCATTCCTGGCTACGGACGAGCTTCTGCTTGTGGCCCACCGCATCCTGCGCGGGATGAGGTTCAACGATGCGGCCATCGCGCGCAATCTGGCCCTGTACGGGGTATTCGCGGCTACCGAGCGCCTGTTGCTGGAGGCTGTCCGCGCTGGCGCTGACCGCCAGGCGATGCACGAGGTGATCCGCGAGCATGCTATGGCTGCCTGGCGAAAAGTAGAAGAGGGCGCGCCCAATCCGCTGGCCGACCTGCTGGCCAACGACACCTATGTACTGCGCTATTTGTCAGCCGCTCGCGTGCGCGAGCTGCTTGATGCCTCCGGCCACGTCGGCGATGCCGGCGAACGGGCACGCGCCCTGGCCGCCGCGATCCGCGCCTGCTTAGCCTCCTGAGCGGGATGACGCTTGAAGCGTTGTCCCGCTACCCAGCACAAAGCGTTCAATGGCCACCGCAGCGCCATCCTCCTCCAGCGGTGGAGCGATCCAGTCGGCCACGGCTTTGAGGCCGGGGCTGGCGTTTCCCATTGCCACGCCTATGCCCGCCCACTGGAGCATCGGGATATCGTTGTCCTGGTCGCCGACCGCCATCACCTGTGAGCGTGAGAGGCGCAGATGCCCGGCCAGGCGACGCAGTGCCTCCCCCTTTGAGACGCCCAGCGGGTTGCATTCGACGATCAACTCGTGAGAGCGCGTCACCTCCATCCGGCCCCCGAAGCGTGCCTCCAGCTCTGCCCGGAGTGGTTCAGCCTCCTCAGGTTCAACAAAGAAAATGATTTTGATCGGCTCGTGGTGCTCGAGTACCTCATCCAGGGAGTCCACCCAGACCAGGTTCTCGCCGAGCATATGCTGATAGAACTCGAGGGACTCCTGGCGCTCGGTCAGAAAGACAGCGTCGTCAGCATACAGCACAATGCGCGCCTGCCGCTGCTTTTGCCATTCCAGAGCCTCGCGCACTAAGGCCGCGTCCATCGTTGCCCGGTAGAGCGGCTGTGTCGCGTCGGCTGCCTGGATCAGGCCTCCCTGGTAAGAGATGAGCGGCGCGGTGATGCCCAGATCGTGGGCGATAGGGACGAGGAAGCTGAACATGCGCCCGGTAGCCAAGGTCACTACCACACCCTGTTCCTGGGCAGCGTCAATGGCGCGGCGCACCCTGGGAGTGATAATCCTGTCCTCTCCCATCAATGTCCCATCCAGGTCCAGTGCGATCAGCTTAATTGCGCCCATTAATCTAATCCGTCTGTATATCGCTCACCTGGAGCACGCGGTCTCTCCCGGCCAGGTCTCTATGCAGCGAGATCCGTGCCCGCGGCAGGATAGCATGGGCCAGGGTAGTGGCTGCCTCACCCTGAGTAGCACCGATTTCAATCAGTATACCTCCGCCCGGGCGCAGGACGGTCGGCGCTTCCTTCAGCAGACGCCTGATGAAAGCCAAGCCGTCGGGTCCACCATCCAGCGCCAGGCGAGGTTCGTAGTCACGCACCGAGGGGGGGAGCAGGGCACACTCGTCCGAAGGGATATAGGGCGGGTTGGACACGATCAGGTCCACCGGGCCCGGGCGGGGACTGAGCACATCTCCGGTCAGCAGGTGCACCCGGTCAGCCACGTGGTGCCGCTCGGCATTACGCCCGGCCACGGCCAGTGCTGCAGGTGAGATGTCAATCGCGTAAACAACCACCCGGGGCAAGAGGACTGCCAGAGAGACGGCGATGCATCCAGAGCCGGTGCCCACATCCACCACGCTGTGTGGCTGAAGGGCCAAGGCCAGCTCGACCAGCAGTTCCGTTTCCGGCCGTGGGATGAGCACCTCAGGCGTGACCTCAAATTCCAGCCCATAGAACTCGGCGCGGCCGGTGAGATAGGGAAGCGGGTAGCCCGCAGCACGGCGGCTGATTAAGGCGGCATACGCGGCGTACTGGCTGGCAGTCAGAACACGCTCTGGGTGTGCCAGTAACGCTGCGCGCGAGAGGCCCAGGGTATGGGAAAGCAGCACTTCCGCCTCCAGGCGAGAAGCATCGGTGACAGGCCGGAGGCGTGCTGCCGCTTCTGACAATACTCTCCCTATGGCAAGCGGCGGATAGGATGCTGGGGCGTGGAGATGTCTGGAATGTCTGGTAGGTAGTAGCGGTATCAATTCCGCGTCCGTTTTCAGTGCGCAGCCTCTGTCTGTAACGGGAGGGTTTGCGCGTCTTCTGCTACGGCTTCCAGACGGGCCGCCTGTTCCCAGGCGATCAGTGCCTCGATAAAGGGATCGAGGTCACCGTCCAGTACCTCCGGGAGCTGGTAGAGGGTCAGCCCGATGCGATGGTCGGTCACCCGGTTCTGTGGGAAGTTGTAGGTGCGGATTTTTTCGCTGCGCTCGCCTGTGCCGACCTGGGAGCGGCGTGCCTGGGCCACCTCGGCCTCACGCTTCTGCCGTTCCTGCTCATAGAGGCGTGCTCTCAGCACGGCCAGAGCACGCAGTTTGTTCTGGGTCTGGGAGCGCTCACTTTCGCAGGTGACCACCATACCGGTAGGCTTGTGGACGATGCGAATGGCGGTGGCGTTTTTCTGCATATGCTGCCCGCCAGGGCCAGAGGAGCCGTAAGCTTCGATCTCCAGGTCGTTCGGGTCAATATGTACCTCGACCTCATCCACTTCCGGCAGGACGGCCACAGTCGCTGTGGAGGTATGGATGCGCCCGGAGGACTCGGTGATCGGCACGCGCTGGACGCGATGGACGCCGCTTTCAAACTTCAGACGGGAAAAAGCCCCCCGTCCCCGTACATAGAACATGACTTCTTTGAAGCCACCGATGCCTGTAGGATGGCTACTGAACAATTCTGTCTCCCATCCCTGGCGCTCAGCATAGCGCGTGTACATACGGTACAGATCGGCAGCAAATAAACCCGCCTCTTCGCCGCCAGCGCCAGCACGGATTTCCATAATCACATCGCGCTTGTCCCGTGGGTCGCTGGGGAGCAGGAGGTTACGCAACTTATCCCGCAACCCACTCAGGCGTGATTCTAGCTCGGCGATCTCTGCCTCGGCCAGTGCCCTCAGTTCGGGGTCCGACTCTTCAGCCAGCAGAGCTTTGGTCTCCTCCAATTCCCTGGCGGCGCTCTTGTAACTCCGGTATGCGACGACGATTTCCTCCAGCTCGGCTTGTTCGCGGGCGTATTCGGCCACCTTGGCATAGTCCTGTACTATGGCAGGGTCGGCCATCAGGCGGGTCAATTCCTCGTAGTGCGCCTCGACTTTATTCAGTTTATCCAGCAGATTTTCCCACATATCCTGTCCCATCCACACAACAGGGCGGCCTGGACAGGCCGCCCCGCCGGGTGGCATTAATTATAGCAGAGTAAGACGGAGCGTCAAGGCTTCATGCCGTAACCGTTCTAACAAACAGGTACCACAAACTCTACAGCCCGATCCCCCGCAGGTAGAGAAACCACAGCCCCACCAGGTATCCCACCAGCAGCAGAATGCCGTCCAGCTCCACCATCCAGATCAGGCGGTCCAGCCGGGCTTGATTACCAATGAGCCCGATACCGGTTAATAACAGTCCCAGCAGACCAACCAGGGCCAGGTCTGGAGAGATAGCGGCCAGCAGAGGCCCCCGGGTGTAGAAGAGGTCAGTCAGGCCGAGGGCGAACATATTGAACACGTTGCTCCCGAAGAGATTGCCGACCGCCAGGTCATGGGCACCCAGCCGCGCTGCCGCGATGACAGTGACCAGCTCCGGCAAAGACGTGATAGTCGCCAGCGCAAGGGTGCCGATAAAACCGGTGCTCAGACCGGTCGCGTCAGCGATGGCCGCGCTGCTGCGCACCAGGTATGGAGAGGCCAGGACCAGGGCCAGCGCGGCCAAGATAAAGCCGATGACCGCCCGGCGCAGACTGGGGACGCCTTCCTCTTCCTCCGGCGGCGAGGTAGAGGCTGCACCAGCTCCCCCCGGCACGTTGGCCCAGATGAGCCACATCCCACCCACTGCGCTGAGCATTACCAGCAGGCTATCCATTCCCACCCAGCCGATGCAAAGGCCAACCCGGGCCATGATGGAAAAGGTCGTCAGGCCGATGACAAAGACCGCCACGCTACCGGAAAGTGCGTGCTTCATCGCCACCCGCCGCAGCACCCGCTGCCGGAAGAACAGGAGGCTTAGCACTCCCAGCAGAAACATATTGAACATGTTGCTGCCCAGCATCCCGCCTGCCGCCAGGTCAATCACGTCCTGCTGGATGGAGTTGATAGCAGTCAGCAACTCAGGCAACGAGGTCGCCGAGGCCACCAGCAGGGTACCAACGAACATACTGCCCAGGCCGGTCCGGTAGCCAATGGCATCACCGTAGTCGGCCAGTTTAATTCCTGCCAGCACGACAACAGCAGCAGAGAGTAGGAATGTTAACCACATCATGCTTCTGTCCGCCTCTTAACCGCTCCATGCACAATGGGGACAGGCCACGCGGCCAGCACACCCGTATTCGGCTCATCCAGACTCCCGACGATAGATTCTACGGCCTCAATACACCGCCGGACGGTCTCCTCGCCCTCCACAACCGCCAGGAGCGTATAGTTGCACTGCTCCATCCTTTCGGTCAGATGCTCGAATCCAAAGCGGAGCGCAACGTGGCGGCAACGGGCCTGTCGCCGATGGAGACCGGTGCTCTCCACGATGGTCACGCCGCCCACGCCCACCTGGCGCCAGGCCTCCAGCACCTCATCCAGCCGGTCCGGGGTGTCCAGTACATACATCATGATATACATCATTACTACCGCTCCTTGAAATATGTACTTTAGCCAGTGAAATATGTACTTTAGCCAGTGAGAGAGGATGTGGGTTTACACTTAAAAACCGCAAACGCGAAGAATTTAACCGCAAAGTGCGCAAAGAACGCAAAGAGAATTTAAAACCTTTGCGCTCCTGGCGTCCTTTGCGGTTCAGAATCCAACCGCAAAGTGCGCAAAGAATCAATCTAACCGCAAAGTGCGCAAAGAACGCAAAGAGAATCTAAAACCTTTGCGCTCCTGGCGTCCTTTGTGTCCTCTGCGTTCTTGGCGGTTTTTAACCATCCCGGCCTGAGGAGTAACCGCCTGACTATCCACGGCACGCCAGCAGACGTTCCAGCACGGGAATCGCGGACTGCACAGCCCGTGCGCGATGGCTGATGCGGTTCTTCTCTTCTGGAGGTAACTGCGCCATCGTGCACCCGTACTCTGGCAGGTAGAAGACAGGGTCGTAGCCGAAGCCACCCTCTCCCGCTGGCTCCCAGGCGATGTATCCCTCGCAGACCCCCTCAACTGTGTACAGCTCCAGCTCAGGGGTAGCAATCACAATGACACAGCGAAAACGGGCCGTGCGCCGCTCCCATGGCACATCACGCACCCTTGCCAGCAGCGCAGCCACGCGGTCGGCATCGCTTCCCTGCACGTAGCGGGCCGAGTGGATGCCCGGTGCCCCGCCCAGGGCATCCACCTCTAGCCCGGAGTCGTCTGCCAGCACAAGCAGGCCTGTCTGTACATAGGCAAGCGCTTTCTTGCGCGCGTTGTCGGCATAAGTCTGCCCGTCCTCCTGAACCTCTACAAACAGCCCGAGGTCAGGCGGAAAACATACCCCGTCCCCCAACGGTGCAAGCAATTGCCGAAACTCACGCATCTTGCCGGGATTATGCGTGGCAACGAGTATTCTCAACATGCTCATCGAAGCATTTCCCCGCAGCAGCTTAGCCCTACCATGCCCCACCCAGTTGGTTGCCCGCGCAGTTCAGCAGGGAGCACCACTCGGTCTGGGCAGTGGCCAGCGTATACACTCATCTGGAAGCAGCGCCAGGAACACGGAGGATAAGACGGGCCAGGGCGGTCAGACTGCCCTGGCCATACACGTCGCGAGAAAGGGGTTACTCCAGCGTAATCATCACACTGGTCTTACCATCGTCAGCAGCGCTGATCATCAGATGGAGTGTGCGGCCATCTTTCGTCCAGCTCTGGTTAACCATGCCCTCGAGCGTCATATCCTCGCCTTTCGTCCATCCCCGTGCAGGTAGCTCCTTACTGTAAAAATCGGCGACTGTGGTCACGTCGTCGGTGGTGGAGAAGGAAATGAGACCCTCCATCAGCATTAGGTCTGCTGCAGTCGGGTATGGTGGGACATCCTCCGGAAAACTGACTGCGTTCTCTGGAGGCTTGATGGTAATGGGCGCATTGACATCGGAGACCTCATAGGAAAACCGGGCGGCCCCTTCCGTGCCATCACGCGTCTCTTTCCAGCTCATCTGGTAACGCACGGCGAACTCGGGCAGGCCCGACTCAGCCGCAATCCATACCTCAGACTGAACGTCGGAGATTGAACCCTGGGCCAGAGCAGCGATCTCAGCCGCATCGAGCTTCAGCACGTAGTGGCGTGCACGAATGCCATTGACCGTTTCCTCGCCTTTATACGTGTAGTCAGCGCTCGTGAAGTCAGCCGGATCCCAGGCCGGAACCCCCATATCAGCAGGCGCCTCCTGGCTCTGTGTCGCCTGCATACACGTTCCGCCTGCGCAGATCCACCCGACGTCGCCGATCTGGACCAATTCCATTATTCCCTCGCTGCTCTCCACCACAATGCGACGGGCCAGAGGCTCGCGTGTGTGCTCTTCCAGCCACGTCACACTCTGCGGAGTGCCGTCCACGGGTATCCACTCCAGGGTAGTGCGTGCGCGATAGCTATCGAGCCCTTCCAGAGCGTTCTCCGCGACCTCCGGGGGAGGCGCCTCCTCACCAGCCTCGCGCGTCGGGACAGCAGTCGCCTCCTCCTGCGACGCAGGGTGCGTAACCTCCGGCTGTTGAACCGGTGTGGCCTTCCCTCCCCCTGGCAGTGAACAGGCCAGTGTAGCCAGCACTACCATAACGATGGGTACCCAGATTCTCTTCATCTTTTGCCTCCGTTTCTAGATATGATTACGGCATACCCCCCGGGCCCTTATTTTACCCCGCCGTCTCTAAATTGCAAACCTGTGAGACGGTGATGAGATTTTGCGCAACCGAAGCAAGGCTCCTCATAAGGTCATGTCTTGTGCTTTGACATCTTGAATTGACTAGTTACCTGCCTCAGGTTATAATAAAGCGCCGCTGCTTGCCTCTGGAAGGGCTGGGGCCTGTGGCAAGGGTTTCACACCAATCGCTATGAAGCGTCCTGGGAGCGCTGTTATTTGAGCCAGTTACCTGGAGGCTTTACGTGCAACTGCGAAAGGAGTGTTGGCCCAGGATTGTAGCCATAGGGGGTGGGCATGGCCTGGCCACATTGCTCAGGGGACTGAAGCGGTATACGTCGGCAATCACCGCAATCGTCACCGTCGCCGATGACGGCGGCAGCTCAGGACGGCTGAGGCGCGAACTTGGCGTGCTCCCCCCGGGCGACTTCCGCAACTGCATCGCCGCGCTGGCCGACGACGAGGCCCTGATTACCCAGTTATTTCAATACCGCTTCGGCAGCGGCGAGCTGAACGGCCACAGCTTCGGCAATCTGTTCATCACCGCGATGGCGGAGATCACCGGCAGTTTTGAGCGTGCCATTCTGGAGTCAGGGCGTGTGCTGGCGATCCGGGGACGGGTGCTTCCCAGTACGTTGCGCGACGTGACCTTGCTGGCCGATCTGAGCCTGGAAGCCGAGGGAGTGAACCGTGTAGCCGGTGAGTCGCGCATCACTAAGGCGGGCGGAGTTATCAGACGGGTGTACCTGGAGCCCGATGACGTGCCTGCGTATCCCGAGGCCGTCCACGCCATCCTGGAGGCTGATATGGTCGTAGCCGGGCCGGGCAGTCTGTACACCAGCGTGTTACCCAATCTGTTGGTGCCAGAGATCGCCCAGGCAGTCGCCGCCAGCCGGGCCGTCAGGGTCTACGTATGTAACGTTGCTACCCAGCGTGGTGAAACGGAGGGTTACAGCGCAGCCGATCATGTCGCTGCGCTGGAAGCCCACGTAGGCCGCAGCCTCTTTTCCATTGTGCTGGTCAACAGCAACCTCGACGTCCACTTTGATGCCCCAGCCGGTGTGGAGCTGGTCGCGGCCCGCTTCCCGCCTGATGTGGACTACAGGGTGGTCGCCGAGGACCTGGTTGACCCCGTTCACCCGTGGCGTCACGACAGTGAGAAACTTGCCCAGGCACTGTTTCGGATATGGCGCGAACAACTATCTCAGGAATGAAAGGAGAGTAAAGCAATGGCGGTAAAAGTAGGTATCAACGGTTTTGGCCGCATTGGACGGCAAGTCTTTAAAGCCATCCGGGACTACTATCCCGAGACACTGGAGGTCGTCGCCTTCAACGACATCGGCGACCTGAAGACGATGGCGCATCTGCTCAAGTACGACTCCAACTATGGTCGCTTCAATGGGACTATCGAGGTAAAGGAAGATACCCTGGTGGTGGACGGCAAGCCGCTCCGGGTGTTCAAAGAGACCGATCCCGGTAACATCCCCTGGGCCGACCTGGGAGTCGCAATCGTCATCGAGTCTACTGGTCTGTTCACCGTCAAGAAGGACGGTGTGGACAAGAAGGGCCGGCCGACCAAGGGTGCCGAGAACCACATTACTAAGGGCGGTGCCAAGAAGGTCATCATCTCCGCTCCGGCCCAGGACGAGGACATCACCATCGTCATGGGTGTGAATGACCATATGTACGATCCGGCCAATCACCACGTCATCTCGAACGCCTCCTGCACCACCAACTGTCTGGCCCCGGCGGCAAAGGTTGTGCATGAGAAGTTCGGGATTGTGCGCGGCCTGATGACCACCATCCACGCCTATACCAACGACCAGCGCATTCTCGACCTCCCACACAGCGATCTGCGCCGGGCGCGGGCAGCAGCGCTGAACATCATCCCCACCACTACCGGTGCCGCCAAGGCCGTCGCACTGGTGATCCCTGAGCTCAAGGGCAAGTTCGATGGTTACGCACTGCGCGTGCCCGTCCCCACCGTTTCGGTTGTAGACTTCACTGCACAGCTCGAAACCCCCACCACCACCGAGGAACTGCGTCAGGCCTTCCGCGATGCCGCTGCCGGCCCCCTGAAGGGCATCCTGGCCGCTGTGGACGAGCCGCTGGTGAGCATTGACTTCAAAGGCGATCCGCACAGCTCCATCGTGGACCTTCCCTTCACCTCGGTGCTCGGCAAGGACAAGAGCGATTTCATCAAGGTCGTCGCCTGGTACGACAACGAGTGGGGCTATAGCGTCCGCACCGCCGACCTGGCGAACTTGATCGCGAGCAAGTTATAGGGATAGGAGAGCGGGGGTGGGGCCCAGGTCCCTGCCCCCGCCCTCTGCCTCAGCAGCACGATGGCAGGTACGGACGAGCAGGCCCGGCTGGTAGTGCGTATCAACGGCACCGGGCTGCAGGTCACCGATGAGGTACACTACCATAAGTTGCTGGCTTTGCAGCGTTTGGCCGCATGGCGCATCACGGTAGATATCGCTCACAAGGCAGGGGAACTGTGTGCCGAAGCGTTCCCCGTTGGCAGGGTGGGACGGATGCTCACTCAACACGGCAGCATCGTCCAGAAGTTCAGCCCACTGTATATCCTCGAAGAACAGCGATTTGCTCACATTGGGCCGTCGTTTCAACCTCGCCCTGAGCCGTCGCTACGACGCTCGTTAATGTATGAGGCCGCTATGACCGAGGAAATGGCCCGGGAAACAGTTGACCTGGCCTGCGAAATGCGCGAACATTTGCGACGATACTTGATCGAGGAGATGAGTCAAAATGAACAAAAAGACCGTCCGTGACGTAGACCTTAAGGGCAAGCGCGTGCTGATGCGCGTGGACTATAACGTGCCTATTCAGAACGGCGTCATCAGCGATGACAGACGTATACGGGAAACGTTACCCACCATCCAGTACATCCTGGACCAGGGCGCGGCGCTCATCCTGATGTCGCATCTGGGCCGGCCGGCCGGCACAGGCTACGAGGCCGAGTTCAGCCTGAAGCCGGTAGCCGAGCGCCTGAGCGAACTGCTGGGCAGGCCAGTCAAGTTCGCCCCCGATTGCATCGGCCCGGAGGTCGAGGCCATGGCCGCTGCCCTCCAGCCTGGCGAGGTGATGCTGCTGGAGAACGTGCGCTTTCACAAGGCCGAGACGAAGAACGACCCCGAAATCTCCCGCCAGTTGGCGAAGCTGGGTGAAATATTCGTCAACGATGCCTTTGGCACAGCGCACCGGGCCCAGTCCAGCACCGAGGGCGTGGCACATTATCTGCCCGCTGTGGCCGGTTTCCTGATGGAAAAGGAGCTCGAATTCCTGAGCAGGGCCACCGAGAACCCCGAGCGTCCCTACGTCGCCATCCTGGGCGGAGCCAAAATCTCCGACAAAGTGGGCGTCATTGAAAATCTGCTGCAAAAGTGCGACCGGCTGCTGATCGGTGGCGGGATGGCCAACACCTTCTTCAAGGCAATGGGCTTCGAGGTTGGTGATAGCCTGGTCGAGGATGAGGCGGTGCCCACAGCAAAGGCGATCCTGGACAGCGCGGGCAGCCGGGTGGTGCTGCCAGTGGATGTGGTGATCGCCGATGCGTTCGATAACGAGGCCAATACGCGGGTTGTGGCGCCTAACGAGGTGCCCGCCGGCTGGCGCATCCTGGACATTGGCCCCAAGACGGTGGAGACCTTCAAATCGGCGCTGACGGGCGCTAAGACGGTGGTCTGGAACGGCCCGATGGGTGTCTTCGAGATGCCCAGGTTTGCCGAAGGGACGTTTGCCATCGCTCGCCTGCTTGCGGAACTGGACGCCACGACGGTCATCGGCGGCGGCGATTCTGCCTCGGCGGTCAAAAAGGCCGGCGTGGCCGACAAGATGAGCCATGTCTCGACCGGTGGCGGCGCCAGCCTGGAATTTCTAGAGGGCAAAGTTCTGCCTGGTGTGGCTGCCCTGCAGGATAAATGATTCTTAGCGCACCCTCCCGCAGGTTGGGACGCGCTGGCAGACCAGGGCATAGAGTCGCAAGGACGTCAGTGTTGGGAGGCAACTGTTTAACCTGCGGGAGGGCAGGTTGAACTCTATGTGTGATCCCCCTTTGTTCAAGGAGCATGATGCGTACGCCTTTCATCGCCGGCAACTGGAAGATGTATAAAACCGTCGCGGAGGCCGTGGCGCTGGTGCGTGAGTTACGCGGTATGCTGGACGGGTTGGAGGGCTGTGAAGTGGCCGTCTGCCCGCCCTTCACCGCGCTGGCGGCTGTGCGCGAGGTGCTATCCGGCTCGACGATCCGGCTGGGGGCACAGAACGTGCACTGGAAGGACGAAGGCGCCTTTACCGGCGAGATCAGTCCCCTGATGCTGCGCGAGCTGTGCGAGTATGTCATCATCGGCCACTCGGAGCGCCGCCAGCATTTCGGCGAGACCGACGAGATGGTTAATAAAAAGCTACATGCGGCACTCGCTTATGGCTTGAAGCCGATCCTGTGTGTGGGCGAGAACCTGGAGCAGAACCGGGCCGGAGAGACGGAGGCCTTCGTCAGCGCGCAGGTGCGGGCCGCCTTCGCGGGCCTCACTGCCGGGCAGGCAAGCCAGATTACCGTTGCCTATGAGCCGATCTGGGCCATCGGCACCGGGGTCCCGGCCACCGGTGAGGGAGCCAATGCCATCATCGGTGGAGTTGTGCGCCGGACGCTGGCAGCACTTTACGGCGACGAGGTAGCTCAGGGCATCAGGATTCAGTACGGGGGAAGCGTCAAGCCGGACAACATCGCCGAGTTTATGGCACAGCCGGAGATAGACGGTGCGCTGGTGGGCGGCGCCAGCCTGAAGGCCAGTGACTTCGCGGCTATTGTGCGCAACGGGTTGGCTGCTAAAGCGGGGAAGTGAGCGATTGGATGGCTTTGCTCTGGCTGGCGGTGACGCTAGCATTGCTGGTGCTGATGGACCGCTGGATTCATCGGCATCTCCAGGGCATTATGCTGTTGCTCACCGGCGACGCTGAGCTGGCCGCAGTCCTGTACGCTTTGCCACTGCTGCCGGGCATCCTGCTCCATGAGCTGAGCCATGCTCTGGCTGCTACCCTGCTTGGGGTTAGAGTGGGGCGCATTTCCATCCGCCCCAGGCGTACAGGACAGCGTATCCAACTGGGCTTTGTTCCGGTGGAGAAGACCGACGTGGTGAGGGCCAGCCTGATCGGGCTGGCCCCACTTTTAGCAGGAAGTGGCGCCATTTTGCTGATCGGGCACCTGGTCCTCGATGTCGGTGCGTTGAGCCGGGCTTTTGCCGATGGCAAGTTCCAGACTGTCCTGGCCGAGCTGGCACGGGCCCTGAGGGGCAGGGATGCCTGGTTATGGGCCTATCTCATCTTTGCCATCGGCAATACGATGCTCCCCAGTCGTTCTGATCGAGAGGCGTGGACGCCGGTCCTGCTTTTCCTGATCCTGGTGGGAGTGCTGGTCTGGTTGAGCGGTTTTGGAGCGACCGTTGTGGGGCAGGTGGCCGGGCCGGTGGGCGAGGCCTTGCGTTGGCTGACGGTAGCCTGTGCTCTCACCGTGGCAGCCGACGTGCCGTTTGCCCTGCTGATGTTCTTGACGGAAAAGCTACTGGAGAGATTGAGAGGCATGCAGGTGCAGTACTGATGCAGGGGCAAAGCGCTGCTGGGCACGCTGTGTTCCCTCTTACTTTCTCCGAAAGGATAGCCAGCTCAGCAGCGAGACCACCGCTATCCCCAGCGCTCCCAGTGCCAGCAGTTTGTACACGCGCGAGGAGACCGTCAGCGCCAGCAAGCCGAATAAGGCGCAAAATCCCCAGTAACACAGTACCACCGTCCGCTGCGAGAGTCCCAGGTCCAGCAGACGGAAGTGCAGGTGACTCCGGTCGGCCTGAGTCGGGGAGCGGCGCTGCCGCAGCCGCTCAAAGATTGTCCAGGCTGTATCCACGACGGGTAACCCCATCACCAGCAGCGCTGTCGCTACTCGCCCCCCGGCAATCAACCCCATTCCTCCTAACATATACCCGAGGAAGAACGCCCCGCAGCTTCCCAGGAAGATCCGCGCCGGAGCAACATTGTAGGGCAGGAAGCCCAGCAATGCTCCCAGAAGGGCCAGGGGTAACAGGGCCACGCTGTGCTGTCCCTGACGGTGCATATGGACTGCCAGCACCAGACAGAGAATGGCTCCCACTCCGCCGGCCAGCCCGTCCAGCCCGTCCAGCCAGTTAACCGTGTTGACCATTCCCATCACCCAGATGATCGTGAGGGGGACGTAGATGAATGGCCCCCAGGCGTAGTCACTCAGTGCTATGAGGCCAAACACAGGGAGTGTGAAACGTTCCAGCCAGAGCAGAGAGGCAAGGGCAATCAGCGCCAGTAAGAACTGGAAGGCGAACTGGGGAGCTGGTGGCAGGTCGAGCCAGTCGTCAATCAGGCCGAAGAGGAAAGCAGCGACGCCACCTAACAACAGCCCGTATAGCCTGGTGTAATCATCCGCTCCGTAGCCCGCTGTGAGGGCGCCCTGCCAGGCCATTACCCCCATAGCCAGGGTACAGGCCGCAAATAGAGCCACACCCCCGAGCCGTGGCGTTTCACGGGCATGAGTACGGCGGCCTCCTGGCCGGTCCACAATGCCCAGTCTGTGTCCTGCAAGCCCGGCCAGAGGGGCGAACACCAGGGCGGCGATAAAGGAGAGGAGTGTGACGAGCAGATACGTCCACATGATGGCACGCGCGGGTTAGCCGGTGCCGAACATCCGGTCTCCGGCGTCGCCCAGGCCCGGCACGATGAATCCCATCTCGTCCAGCCGCTCGTCCACCGCAGCCAGATAGACCGGCACGTCGGGGTGTGCACTGGTGAAACGTTGTATTCCCTCTGGCGCCGCGATGACCCCCACGAATTTGATACGGCTGGCGCCCCATTCCTTAAGGATATCCACTGCTGCGACGGCCGAGCCACCCGTGGCCAGCATAGGGTCGAGTACCATGCACACGTCCACGGTGGGGCTAACGGGCAGGCGGTTATAGTACGCAACCGGCTGCAGGGTGCGCTGGTCACGGAAAAGGCCGATATGCCAGACCTCGGCGTTGGGCATCAGATTCCAGAAGCCCTCTACCAGGCCCAGACCGGCGCGCAGGATCGGCACCAAACCGACCCGTTCGCACAGCCGGCGACCGCTCACCTGTCCCAGCGGTGTGGTAATGGTTACCTCCTCGGTGGCCAGATCGGCGGTGGCCTCGTAGGCCAGCAAGGAGGCGATTTCGCGCATCAGCTCACGGAATTTCTTGGGGTCAGTGCGCTGATCGCGCAGGAGACCCATCTTGTGTTGCACTAACGGATGGCATGAGATGTGTACCTGTGACATAAGGGCTACGGTTCAGTCTCTAATCTACTCCTGGGCTTCCAATCCCGAATTGTACCCCCAAGCCGAACGCTTGTCAAAGCCTGATTTCTCTGTATAATCCCTGACGATGCAGAAGCGGGTGATCTCACCGGAGTCACAGGAAGTAGAGGAAGCAGCCCTGGACCGGGCGTTGCGTCCGCAGCGGCTGGCCGACCTGATCGGGCAGGAACGTGTGCGCGAGAACCTCTCCATCCTGATCCAGGCGGCCAAACAGCGCGGCGAGGCGCTCGACCATGTGCTGCTGTATGGCCCCCCCGGCCTGGGAAAGACCACCATCTCCCATATCATCGCCAATGAAATGGGGGTGCCGCTGCGCATTACCTCGGGGCCGGCGATTGAGCGAGCAGGAGACCTCGCTGCCATTCTGAGCAATCTGCGTGAGAAAGAGGTGCTCTTCATTGACGAGGTGCACCGGTTGGGGCGGGCTGTCGAAGAGATTCTCTACCCGGCTATGGAGGACTTCGCGCTTGATGTGGTGATCGGCAAGGGGCCCGGCGCCCGCTCCATCCGCCTCAAGCTGCCCCGTTTCACCGTCGTCGGGGCGACCACGCGGCTGGCCCTGTTGACTGCCCCGCTGCGTGCTCGCTTCGGAGCCGTCTTCCGCGTGGATTTCTACGATCAGGAGGCGCTGGTGACCATCGTGCGCCGTGCCGCACGGGTCTTGAACGTAGAAATAGACGCGGGAGGTGCGGTCGAGATTGCCCGGCGTGGCCGGGGGACGCCACGCGTGGCCCTACGTTTGCTCCGGCGCGTGCGCGACTTCGCCCAGGTGCGTGCCGGTGGCGCGATTACCGCTGCGGTGGCGAAGGAGGCGCTGGAAATGCTGGAGGTTGACGAATGCGGGCTGGACGATCTGGACCGCCGCGTGCTCCACACTATCATCGAGAAGTTCGGTGG
>JAOAAG010000204.1 GCA_026418995.1 Anaerolineae bacterium | reverse complement strand
CCACGAGGCGCGCGTCGCCGGCCTCAAGACGCGGCAACCGCCTGAAGAGCTCCTCCGCCCGCCGCAACCAGGTCCGCCTCGTCGCCACCATGGCAGCGCTGGGTGAGGTGGCGATCATCGCCGAGGACCTGGGCGATTTCGACGCCGCATCCCGCGCCGGGGTGGATGCCCTGCAGAGGGAGTTTGGTTATCCTGGCATGAAGGTGCTTCAGTTTGCCTTCAGCAATGGGCCGGAGGATCCTTTCCTGCCCCATAACTTCACCCGTGATTGCGTGGTCTACACCGGCACGCACGATAATGATACCATCGTGGGCTGGTACCAGGTCACTTCGACCGAGGCCGAGCGCGAGTACGTGCGCAAATATCTGGGGCGGGATGGAGCGGACATTGCCTGGGACCTGATCCGATTGGCCTGGGGGTCCGTTGCCCACACAGCTATCACGACCGTGCAGGACCTGTTGGGGCTGGGGAACGAGTCGCGCATGAACCTGCCCGGGACCGTTGGGCCGCCCAACTGGTGCTGGCGTCTACGGCCGGGAGCGCTGACCCCAGAGCTTGCCGCGCGGCTGCGCGAGCTGACAGCGATATACGGACGCCTCCCCGGCACTCCAGGCGATGGTTGCGTTGCACGCTGATCTCATCGCCGTAAGTGGGCGGACAATCTGCAAGCTTGATCCGGGTTGACGGACTGCAAGCCGGTGCTGCACATCGCCCCCAGGCCGGAGCTGGAGGCTTGCATTTCTTAGAAAAGGGAGTAAAATCCGCTCCTACCCAGATGAACTACTCGGAGACGATCGCATACCTGCATAGCCTGACAGACTATGAGAAGACCCGGCTGGAACGCTACACAGCCGAGACGCTGGACCTCTCGCGGGTTGAGCGGCTGCTGGAGGCGATGGGAAACCCGCACCATAGCTTTCGCGCGGTGCACATAGCCGGGACCAAGGGCAAGGGCTCTACCGCAGCACTGTGCGAAGCCTCGCTGCGGGCCGCCGGATACCGTACCGGGCTTTATACCTCGCCTCATCTGCACACCTTCCGCGAGCGTATCCAGGTGGTTGGCCAGAAGATCGCGCGCGAGGAAATTGTCGCTCTGGTGGAAGAGTACCGCCCGGTGATCGAGCACATCCGGGGCGTCACCACCTTTGAGGCCATCACGGCGCTGGGGTTCCTGCACTTTGCTCGCGTCGGTGTGGAGATAGCCGTCGTCGAGGTGGGGTTAGGGGGACGTCTTGACGCCACCAATGTGATCGTACCGGAGGTCTCGATCATCACCTCGCTCAGCTTTGATCACACTCACCTGCTGGGCGATACCCTGGACAAGATCGCCTATGAAAAGGCGGGCATTGTTAAGCCGGGCATCCCGGTCGTGAGTGCGCCCCAACAGGAGGAGGCTGCTGCAGTCATTGAGTCCGTTGCCCGTCAGAGGGGGGCGCCCCTTACCAAGGTCGGCCACGACTGGCAATACACAGCCGGTGCGGCGGAGCTGGACGGCCAGCATTTCACGGCCAGACGCATCATTGGGGGAGGCTCTGTATTTGACGGCGCGTACTGGACTCCGCTGCTGGGTCGTCATCAGTTGGAGAACGCCACATGTGCTATCGCGGCGTTGGATATCCTGTCCCGACGCGGGTTGGAGATTCCGGGAGAGGCGGTACGAGAGGGGCTACGCACCGTCCACTGGCCGGGTCGGCTTGAGATGCTGAGCCGGGAGCCGCTGGTCGTGGTGGACTGTGCCCATAATCCCTACTCAGCG
This sequence comes from Anaerolineae bacterium, assembly GCA_026418995.1. Classification (GTDB taxonomy): domain Bacteria; phylum Chloroflexota; class Anaerolineae; order B4-G1; family B4-G1; genus JAOAAG01. The sequence goes on along the minus strand of JAOAAG010000204.1, from coordinate 8,638 downwards.
CAGGTGCTGCGTCAGGCATTGGACGAGTGGTTTCCTGGCAAAAAGTGGGTGCTGATCTTCGGTGCCTCCACCGATAAGGATATTGTGGGTATGCTGAGGGCATTACTGCCCCTCAGCGCACATCTGATCGTCACGCGTTCGGATCACCCACGGGCGGCCTCGCCTGTGGAGTTGGCCGATATGGCAGCGACGGCCGGGGGAGGGGCGGAGGTCAGCGTGAACCCGAGAAAAGCATTGAGGCGCGGGCTGGCGCTGCTGGGAGCGGAGTACGGGTTGCTCGCCACCGGCTCCATTTTCCTTGTCGCCGATGTCCGCGAGGAGTGGGCCCGTTATACGGGCGCTCCATTGCCTGAAAACGACGGTGAGTAGAGGAAAGAACGTGGTGGGAAATAGACTGTTTCAGGATTGGTGGTCACAAATGGGGTGGCCACAGGGCTTGCCTTATTCTATGAGTGGGCTGGATTTCACGGACGAGGAGACACCTCGTCTCTCCCCTGATGAGGTGATCGAGGCGCCGCTGCTACCGTTGCGCGATATGGTGATGTTTCCGCGCATGGTGGCGCCCCTGTTCGTCGGGCGCGATTTCTCGATCGAAGCCGTGGAAGCGGCCCATGAGGAAGACGAGCTGGTGATTACCGTGGCCCAGCGAGATGCCGAGGCGCTTGAGCCTGGGCCGGAAGACCTGTTCACGTTCGGCACGCTGGTGGAGATCGGCCGGATGTTGCGCATGCCCGACGGCACGATCAGCGTGCTGGGGCGTGGCGTCCAGCGCGTCCAGATCATAGAGTACCTGCAGCTTGAGCCGTATATGCGCGTGCGCGCGCTCCCTATTTACGAAACGGTGGAGAAAACCCCCGTTACCGAGGCGCTGATGCGCGCTGTGCTGGCTCTCTTCGAGAAGGTAGTGCAACTGAACCGGAACCTTCCCGAGGATGCCTACATCTTCGCTATGAACATCGAAGACCCGGGCTGGTTGGCTGACATGGTGGTCCAGTCGCTTAACCTCAAGGCGGCTGAGCGCCAGGAGGTACTGGAAACGCTCGATGTTGCCGAGCGGCTGCAGCGCGTCAGCATCTTGCTGGCGAAGGAACTGGATGTGCTGGAGCTGGAGGATCGCATCCACTCGCAGGTGCAACAGGAGCTGGATAAAGCGCAGCGCGAGTATTTCCTGCGGGAACAGATGAAGGTCATCCAGACCGAGCTGGGCGAGTCTGATGTCTACACCCAGGAGGTCAACGAGCTGCGCGAGCGCATCGCTGAGATGGAGCTGCCCGATGAAGTGCGCGCCCGGGCCGAGAAGGAATTGGACCGCCTGGCGGCTATGCCGCCGATGTCGCCCGAAACCGGTATGATCCGCACCTATATAGACTGGCTCATCGAGCTGCCATGGACGGAGATGACGGAGGACAACCTGGACGTCAAACACGTCGAGGAGGTGCTGGAATCGCGCCACTTCGGGCTGCCGAAGGCTAAGGAGCGTATCCTGGAGTACATTGCTGTGCGCCGGCTGGCCGCCGACAAGATGCGCAGCCCCATCCTCTGCTTTGTCGGCCCGCCCGGTACCGGCAAGACCTCGCTGGGGCAGTCCATCGCGGAGGCGTTGGGGCGCAGGTTTGTGCGCGTTAGCCTGGGAGGGGTGCGGGATGAGGCCGAAATCCGCGGCCATCGTCGCACCTACATCGGTGCGCTACCTGGCCGCATTATCCAGACGATGCGCCGGGCCGGCACGATCAACCCGCTCTTCATGCTCGACGAGATAGACAAGCTGGGGCTGGATTTCCGGGGCGATCCGGCAGCAGCCTTATTGGAGGTGCTGGACCCGGAGCAGAACCATGCCTTCTCCGATCACTACCTGGAGATACCGTATGATCTCTCCAAGGTACTCTTTATCACCACGGCCAACGTCCTGGACCCCATCCCGCCGGCCCTGCAGGACCGGATGGAGGTCATTGAGTTCCCGGGGTACATTGACGAGGAGAAACTGGAGATCGCGCGGCGCTTCCTGATCCCGCGTCAATTGGAGGAGCATGGTCTGGACAAGAAGGCCGTCGAGTTCACCGAGGGGGCGCTGCGCTCGATCATCCGTGAGTATACCTACGAGGCCGGTGTGCGTAACCTTGACCGGCGTATCGCTGCCATCTGCCGCAAGATCGCCCGCCGCGTGGCCGAAGGTGGCACCCCTCCGCGCCGCATCCTGGCTCGGTCACTGCCCCGCTATCTGGGACCTCCTCAGTTCACCCCCGGTCTGGTGGAGCAGCAGGATGGGGTCGGCATAGCGACGGGCGTCGCGTGGACAGAGGCTGGCGGAGACCTGATGCCTGTAGAAGTGGCGCTGATGCCAGGCAAGGGCAACCTGACGCTTACCGGTCAGTTGGGAGAGGTGTTACAGGAATCGGCCCAGGCGGCGCTCAGTTATACCCGCTCACGTGGCAAGGAGTTGGGCATTGACGCGGACGTCTTCGACAAGACCGATGTACATATCCATCTGCCGGAAGGTGCTATCCCCAAGGACGGGCCGTCCGCTGGCATCACTATTGCTGCCGCTCTCATCTCCGCCTTTACCGGCCGACCTGTCCGTCATGACGTGGGTATGACGGGCGAGATCACGCTCCGTGGCCGTGTGCTGCCTATCGGCGGGATTAAAGAGAAGGTGCTGACCGCTCATCGGGCGGGGCTGAAGACGATCATCATCCCCAAGCGCAATAAGAAAGACCTGGTTGACGTGCCGGCAAACGTAAAACGTGCTCTGAACATCATCCTGGTAGAGAACATGGATGAGGTGCTTTCTGCTGCGCTGCTGGCCGCCGAGTCTCAGTCACCCCCGGCAGCGCGCAGCCGCAAACCCAGGCGCAAACCCGGGCCATCTGAGGACTGACTTTCACTACCGCAGGTCGGGGCGCGGTCGGCGAGCGAAGACGTGCGCCGTTGAACCATCGTCATATGCGCCAGTCGAGACAGGTTTCTCCAGTGGGGGAATACTTGCCGGTTAGGGGGAGTTCCAGCCGACGCGCTCCGCAGCGTGTCGCGGTACGCGCGAGGCGTAGGCCGTTAGCCTATATCTCCACCGTCAAGTCCTTGCGATCAACACACAAACAGGAGTTGAAGCGAAGTGAGCACTATTACCATCGCTTTGTCTGATGACCGATTACAGAAATTACAAGAGATAGCCATACACTTTCAAGTCGCTCCCGAAGAGTTAGTGCGTGCCAGCATCGAAGAACTACTTGCCCGTCCCGAAGAAGAGTTCCGAAAAGCACTGGAGTATGTGTTACGAAAGAACGCTGAACTCTATCGGCGGTTGGCATAATGCGCTATCTGACCTTGCGTGAGGTGTTGGAAATCTACAGCCGTGTAATGCAACAGTCAGGCGGCATGGCAGGCATTCGCGATTTAGGCGCATTGGAGTCGGCAGTGGCACAGCCACGAATGACTTCTGGTGAAGAAGAACTTTATCCAACGATTGTCGAGAAAGCGGTAGCACTGGGTTTTTCTCGTGTTCAAAATCATCCGTTTGTAGACGGCAACAAGCGGACAGCGCATGCGGCAATGGAAACATTTCTTGTGTTGAATGGATATGAAGTTTGCGCAACGGTGGACGAACAAGAAAGAGTGATGCTCCAAATTGCATCGGGCGAGATGAAGCGTGAAGGATTGGTGGATTGGCCGTATGCTCATATTGAGCCGAGAAGATAACCCAAAGTGGAGCGCAGGCTAACCTGCGCTCTTGAGAAACTGACCGGAATGCCGGTTATTAAGCAAGGGGGCGGTGTTGTCAATTTCTCCGGTAGGGGAAGACCCGCTGGGTAGGGGGAGTTCCAACCGACGCGCTCCGCTGGCTGCCCTGCCGGAACCGCCTTACGTCACTTCGCTGGGCTTCGCGGCGCAGGTAAGCACCAGTCATCGGACATAGAGAGTGGACAAGGTTCGTTACCGGTGAGGGGAACAGGACAGGAATGGAAAAGCCGCTGGTTGTCTCGCACCCCCAGAATGATGGGTAAACCCATAGGCGGGCAATTGTCAGGCCCTATGTGCCGGGGAACTGGATGAGCTGCTTTATACAAGCCCCGGTTTTGCAGTAGCACTCGAACCTGTGAGAGGATAATGCCCGGGAAAGAAAGGAGCCAACAAAGTGAGCCGAGTCCTATCCTTTGATGCTGACACATGCGTGGGGTGTCATATCTGTGAGGAGGTCTGCTCTGACACCTGGTTCAAAACCACGGACCGGGAACTGTCGAGTATTCGCATCCATGAGGAGCGACGAGAGGACGAGCTTGTGCTGCGTGCTGTCTACTGCGTCCAGTGCGGCGAGTGCATCGCCGTCTGCCCCGTGATGGCCCTTTCCCAGGACAGGCGTGGTATCGTGCGCCTGCGCAAGCAACTGTGTGTAGGGTGTCTGTCGTGCGTGGGATTCTGCCCTTATCTGGCGATGTTCTACCATGCCTCGCAGACGGAGCCTTTCAAGTGCGTTGCCTGCGGCAGGTGCGCCGAGGAATGCCCGGCCGAGGCCCTCGCTGTGGTCGAGGTCGAAACACCGCGCGCCCCGGGCCTTCAGGTGTAATAAAGGAGTAGACAATGAGCACTAGTAGAACAATACTGGCCGAGTACACCTATACGCCCTCACCTGTGGAGCGAGGCTACGCAGGTCAGACGCTCTACATTAACCTCTCCGACCACACCATCGTAGCTAAACCGGTCACCGAACTGATGAAAGAAAAATTTATCGGTGGCCGGGGGTTTGGGTTGTGGTTGCTGTGGCATGGCGTGCGTGATCACACGCGCTGGAACGATCCGGAGAACGAAATCGTGGTCTCCTCCGGGCCCTGTGGGGGCATCACCCAGTACCCCGGCTCCGGCAAGTCGCTGGTGGTCTCCATTTCTCCCCTTACCGATGTGGTGATTGACTCCAACGTGGGCGGGCACTTTGGGCCGCTCCTCAAGTTCGCTGGCTGGGATGCTCTGGAGATTCAGGGCAAGGCCAAGCAGGATGTCGTCATCGTGATAGATGCTCCCGCTGGGCGTATCACGGTTGAGGAAGCTCCTGACATCCCTGTGGATACCTACCTGGTAGGCAAGTGGCTGCTGGAGGAGTTTGCGCCAGCCGAGGAGGAGCGTTACTTCATTTCCTCTATCTCCTCCGGTCGTGGTGCCGAGCATACCCGCTGGGGCTGTCTGAACTTCAGCCTCTACGACCGCAGGAGGAAGGAATTCCGCTTCAAACAGGCCGGGCGAGGGGGCATTGGGACGGTCTTCCGCGACAAGCGTATCAAGGCGGTGGTGGTGAAAAGCCTGCCTGTAAAGGGCGATTCCAATCATCCCGCTGACCCGGAGCGGGTCGCCCGTGCTGGCATCCGGTTGCACAAGGAGATTCACGACCATGATGACCAGCAGTGCCGCATGCGCCGTCGGGGCACCTCCTACCTGGTGCAGATTATGAACGACTATGATCTGTTGCCGGTGCACAACTTTCGCTTGGGCTCTCACCCGGAGGCCCATCGGATCAACGGGGACGTGTGGGAGGCGCGTTTTACCCAGGGCCTGCCGGACGGTTGCTGGTACGGCTGCACGTTGAGCTGTTCCCATACCTCGGATAATTACACCGTTCGCACCGGTCCCTACCGTGGTCACACGGTCAATGTGGACGGCCCGGAGTACGAGACTATCGCCGGCGTGGGCTCCAACTGCGGCATTTTTGACCCCGATGCCATCCTCGAGCTGAACTTTTACTGCGACGCTTACGGCATAGACACGATCTCTTTTGGAACTGGCGTGGCCTTCGTGATGGAGTGCTACGAGGCTGGTATCCTGGACAGCGAGAAGACCGGGGGACTGGAGCTTCGTTTCGGCAACGCCGAGGCCGCGATCGAGCTATTGCATCAGATGGGCCGGGGCGAGGGGTTCGGCTGCATCGTGGGGCAGGGGGTACGCCGGATGAAGGAATACTTCGCCCGCGAGTACGGCGCCGATCGTGCCTTCCTGCAGGACATCGGTATGGAGGCCAAGGGGCTGGAGTATTCCGAGTATGTTTGCAAGGAATCGTTGGCTCAGCAGGGCGGGTACGGCCTGACTAACAAAGGCCCCCAGCATGATGAGGCCTGGCTTATTTTCATGGACATGGTGAGCAATCTGCTCCCGACCTTCGAGGACAAGGCTGAGGCACTGCACTATTTCCCGATGTGGCGTACCTGGTTTGGGCTGTGTGGCTTCTGTAAGCTGCCCTGGAACGACATTGTCCCGCCGGACAATAAGTACAGCGACGAGCCAGCCAAGATTCCCGCCCATGTGCAGAATTATGTGGACCTCTTCGCCGGCGTCACTGGACGAGAGGTTACCCGCGAAGACCTTATCACCATGTCCGAAGCGGTTTACAACTTCCAGCGCGTCTTTAATATCCGCCTGGGGTACGGCCTGCGTGAACACGATAACGTGCCCTACCGCTCCCAGGGGCCCGTGACGATTGAGGAGTACCTCTCGCGAGCCGAGCGCTATGACAAACAGTTAGAGCAATTGTTGGGCCTGAATCCCCAGGAAATGTCTGTAGAGGAGAAGCTGGCAGCGTTACGCAAGTACCGGGAGGAGCAGTACGAGAGGCTCAAGGATGCCGTCTACGCGAGGCGGGGCTGGACAAGGAACGGCGTCCCCACGCCTGAGACGTTGAGGCGGCTGGGCATTGATTTTCCCGAAGTACTGGCTGTGGTACAGAAACATCTGTGAGCTGTGGCTGTTTAGCCTGTCTATATGTTCGTGAACTCCACGAGGCATAGCGGGCCTGCCTGGCACTAACGGGCAGGCCCTGACAATGTATCAATTGCACCCCAGCCGTTCGTCTCCTCGACTAAGCCCCAAACCTGGCCTGTGCTCTCCCTCTCAAGCGTCGCTGCACGCTGATTGTCCAACCGGAACGCATAGTGTATAATGCGCAAAGCACCAGCTCGCTGGAGGTGCAGGGTTCAGTATCTAACCGCAAAGCGCGCAGAGGACGCCAAGGTGTTTCCATCTTTTCTTTGCGCTCTTGTAATACTACTGTGAGCGGTGTGGTGCTGAAAAGCAGAGATATGGCATACCGCGATGCGTTCACGATCTGTGCAACCAGATACCAACCAGCAAGGGGGGTATACCGCTGCAGGGATGAGCCATCCTGTACTGGCCCAGCCTATCCGCATATTGCTGGTGGAGGATAACCAGGCAGACGCCAGGTTTATCGAGACCCTCCTGTGTGAGGCGAGCAAGTCCACCTCGCTCCCGCGTTTTGTGGTGGAGACAGTGCAGCGCCTCTCTGCCGGACTGGCACGTCTGGCGGCAGGCCCGGTGGACCTGGTGTTGTTAGACCTCTCATTGCCTGATAGCCTGGGGCTTTCCACGTTTGTCCATATAAACAGGCAGGCGCCATACACTCCGGTCATCATCCTGACCGGTCTGGATGACGAAGCACTTGCTATCCAGGCGCTTGGCATGGGCGCCCAGGACTACCTGGTAAAGGGGGAAGTAGACGGCCCGCTCCTGACGCGCGCTATTCGCTATGCCATCGAGCGTAAGCGTGCGGAGGAAGACCTGCGCAGACACCGCGATCATCTTGAAGAACTCGTCACAGAGCGTACTGCCGATCTGGTGAGAGTCAACGAGCGCCTGCTTCAGGAAATCGTCGAGCGCAAACGGGCGGAGGAACTGTTAACACGCCGTAATGAAGAACTGGCGGCGCTCAACACCGCGATACAGGCAGTTGTCTCCAGGCTTGAGCTACGTGAGATACTCGAGCTGCTCCTCAGGGAAGCTATTAACCTGACAGGCGCCTGGGGGGCGTCAGTACTGCTTTACGATGGGGCAAGAGAAGAGCTGGAATTCATCACCGTCGTGGACCCTGTAGCAGAGCAGTTGGTGGGAACGCGTATGCCAGCCTCGGAGGGGATCGCCGGATGGGTGTTACGTGAGCAGCGAGCCGCTCTGGTCAGAAATGCCCAGCAAGACCCCCGCTTTTACAGAGGGATAGACCAGCTCACCGGTCTGACCACTGGTTCGATCCTTGCTCTTCCGCTTAGAGTGAAAGAGCGCGTGATCGGGGTCGTTGAGCTGATCAACAAAATGGGTGGCCCGTTTGATGAGCACGATCTGGAATTGATGGAGACGCTAACCGGCGCAGCGGCCAGTGCCATAGAAAATGCCCAGTTGCTTGAGGCCGTATCACTCGGTAAACGGAAATGGGAAGTCACTTTCGATGCTATTGCCGACGGCATTGTAGTGGTTGATCGGGACTGGCACATCACCTGCATCAATAGCGCCCTGGCTGGCTGGCTGCAAAGCACAGCCGAAGAGCTCACTGGGCGCTCTTGCCAGGAGCTGGCCTTGCAGAACGAGCGTATGGCGCTGTTGTTGGGCCATATGCAGGCATTCCAAGGTATGCGTCCCCAGAGCATGGAAGTGAGCATCTCTCAAACAGGGGAAGAACTGTTGGTCTCGATGTACCCCCTTCACAGCGACATAGGGCCTGATAGCGCAGTGTATGTGGTCAAGGACATTACCGAAAGAAAGCAAATGGAGCGGTGGCTCATCCACTCCGAAAGATTGACAGCTATGGGCAGACTGGCGGCTTCCATTGCTCACGAGATCAATAACCCCCTCCAGTCTGTCTCTTATACACATCTGA
>JAOAAG010000181.1 GCA_026418995.1 Anaerolineae bacterium | reverse complement strand
AGATGTGTATAAGAGACAGGTGGGGAGTACAGAGAGCTGGCACCGCTGCTCATTACCTTGATTGACCGCCCTGATGAATCCATCTTAAGAGAGTAGCGTGAGCTTATCCTGGCCGAACCGGACCGGCGTAAACGTAGTGATTCTCTGGCACTCGCCGTTATGGTCGCCTCGCCTTATTTCGACAAAGCCTTTCTGTGGCGCTTCTTCCAGGAGGAGGTGAGGCAAATGAGAGAAGGAACGTTTATCGAGGATTGGCTCGAGGAGATGTTGGAGCAAGGATTGCAAAAGGGAAGACTGGAGGGCGCAACACAAGCTCACCGTGAGACCATCCTCCAAATCCTGACCACACGCTTTAACCCCCCGCCAGAGCAGGTGAAGGCGCTGGCCAGGAAACTGGAGTCCATCGGGGAGCTGGATGTACTGCGCGAGCTGGTGACCCACGCCCTGCGCGATTGTACCCTCACCGATTTCGATCTCCGCCTGACGCGGCTGTCGGAGCACGCGGCTGGAGATGAGGCACGGTCAGCAGACGGATGTGATCCTGCGTGATGGGCTGCTGGGCTAAACCCTCCACAACCTTGCCACCCACCCGCTATGCTGGTGACATTGGTAGTGATCAGCTTGTGCCAACCTGCCCGTTCTTGCACTTGCGAACGCGATGGGCACAGGCAGACACCAGGCGCAAAGCGCCAGGTGTGATTTCACCTGAACCGAGTGCTGGCCCGTAACCCTGGAGTGTCAACCGTGTGAGCCAGCCCATCAATGGTCTAACACCAAGTTGTGCAGGACATATGCTACCTGAAACGCGCAACATTCTGGAACGCCTCTTGCAAGGAAACCACCGTTTTGCTCTTGGTCAGCCATTGCGCGCTGACATAAGCGTTGCCCGCCGTTATCAAATTGCCAACTCCCAACAACCATGGGCTATGATTCTTGGTTGTTCAGACTCTCGCGTACCACCCGAAATAGTGTTTGACTGCGGATTGGGTGATCTGTTTGTGATACGAACAGCGGGGCATACGGTTGATAGAAGTGTCATAGAGACCATCCAATTTGGTATTCAGTCGCTTCATATTCCCCTGGTAATGGTACTTGGTCACGCGCGCTGCGGGGCCGTATCAGCCGCGCTGCAAGAGCAGCAAGGATGGGGTGAGAACTGTACCTCCTGGATCGCGGAACAGATTGCGCCAGCAAAAGAGCAGTGTAAGAATGAGCATGACGTGTTGAGCTGTGTTATCAGGGCGCATGTGAAGAAGACCGTGGCCCGGCTGGAGCATCTGATAGGGTCGTTCGCGCAAGGTGTAGATGTTCTGGGAGCTTACTACGACCTGGATACGGGTATTGTTGAGATCATGGGAACGTAAGCTATCCGACTGGCGTTTGGAGCGGCCGGTAGGGTATCGAACGGCAGGGACGGAACAGTGGCTATAGAGGCCAGGATGAGACCGGTGGACTAGACGAGGACAAGGAGGCAAACAAGCAGCTAAGGATGACGCTGCGTGATTTACTGCGCAACACCATACTGACCGTCCGCAATTTCCTCCACCGCCATAGCGGCAAGTGCGTAGTCCTGCCTATCGGTGGCTCTTACCCTGAGCTGTCGGTAGGGCGCGAATTGCTCCCTGCGCCCCTCAGCCGGCTGCTGCCCTTGCCGCCGCCCGAGATGAGCCTGGCCGATATGCGTCACATCGTTGAGATGCTCGGCGGGGACCGGTGTGTGCAGACCGTGATACTGCGCTTCGGTTCGCTGCTGGCTGGCTTCTCCTCCCTGTACAGCTTGCGGCAGGGGTGTCTGGAGCTGCGCAGGCAGGGCAAACAACTGGTGGCCTGGCTCCCCTCGGCAAACTTATGGGACTACTACCTGGCTTCGGCTTGTGATCGGATCGTGATGCCCGCGTCAGGGCGCCTCTTCGCGCCCGGGTTGAGGGCAGACGCGGTCTTTCTCAAGGACGCCCTGGCACTGATCGGTGTGGAAGCCGACTTCGAGGCCATCGCCGAATACAAGGTCTCGCCGGATACCTTCCGCCGTTCCAGTATGAGCGAGCCTCACCGGGAGATGCTGGACGCCATCCTGGGGTCCTATTTCGACACCCTCACCTCTGCGATCGCCGAAGGGCGGGGCATTACCCCTGAACGCCTGCGCGAACTGATGGATGCGATGCCCCTTACCGCTCAGGAGGCCCGGGAAGCCGGGCTGATTGACGCGGTACTATATGAAGACGAGCTTGTCAATGGACATACCCCTCTGCTGACCTGGGAGAGCGCTGCCTCCCGCCTCCGCGCTCCGATCAAGTGGACCACCCGCCAGCGCATCGGCATCGTCCGGGTGGAAGGTCTGATCGTGCCCGGCCGGGCGCGGCGGATTCCCTTTCCCGTTCCTGTGCCCGCGCCACTCCCCGAAGCCCAGGCTGGCGCCGAGACCATAGTGCAACTGCTTCGTCAGGCCACTGCCGACAAAACTATAGCCGCCGTCATACTCTATGTGGACAGTCCGGGTGGATCGGCCTTGGCTGCAGACCTTATCTGGCGCGAGGTGCACTTGCTGCGCGAGCGCAAACCGGTTATTGCCCTGCTGGGGGAGCAGGCTGCCTCCGGCGGCTACTACGTCGTCACTCCGGCTCACCGTATCGTGGCCCGCCCGACCACGCTTACCGGCTCCATCGGAGTGTGGGGAGGCAAGGTCAGCCTGGCCAATCTGTATAAAAGGCTGGGTATCACCCGCGAATGGGTGCAGTACGGGGCTGTGGCCGGTATGTACGCTGAAACCGCTCCCTTCAGTGAGGAAGAGCGCGCTCGCGTGCGCCGCGAGTTAGGGGAGAGCTATGCCCGCTTCAAGGCTCGCGTGGCCGAGGGGCGTGGCCTGGACGAGGCTTACATCGAGAAAGTCGCCCGAGGGCGGGTCTGGACCGGTGCGCAGGCCCAGGCAATCGGACTGGTGGACGCACTCGGCGACTTCCATACGGCGTTAGCCCTGGCTAAAGAGCTGGCCGGCCTCGACCCAGCGCGGGAATACACCATCGTTGAGGTAACCCCGCCCCGTCACACTTTGCTCCCGCCTTACCCATCTGGGGACGGACTGCTGGCGCTGGCCTGTGCCCTCGGCTTGTTGGCACGCGAGCACATCTGGGCGCTGCCTCCATGGATAATGCGCATTAGCTGAGCTTCTTCCGGGCGTGTTAGAGCCGTCAGAGCAGCTAAACCCCGTGCGTCTCTGTCTTACAGCAGGGGTTGCACGTTATGATGTTCAATTGTACAATCCTGGAGGGTTGTAGTAGCTGGTTGCCTTGTCCATCGCTGCTCTCCCGCCTGGTGAGCCGCAACGGAGGGCCCAGGTTACCGCAAGGACAAATCCCCTGGCTCTGCCATCTGCACTGAGAGTAGGGTAAGGCATGGGCAGCGCTAGCTCCGTTACCACTACAGTTTTGATGCGAGGAGATGGGTTGTGGATTGGCGCAGACTTGGCTTTATCGGTTTGATTATCGTGATCCTTATTGGTGCTGTGGTACTGGTCGGTGGGGCTAAAGTCTCACCACCGGTGATCGTCGTGAGTATGCTAGCCACTACTATCGCTGTGGCAACCCCGCTCACCCTGGGAGCGCTGTGCGGCATCTATTGTGAGCGGGCCGGTGTGGTCAACATCGGCATCGAGGGAATGATGCTAGCCTCCGCTTTTTTCGGGTGGTTCGCGGCCATTTACTTGAATACGATCCTCGGTGTTACTCCTTTGCCCAGCCTGCTTGCAGGCGTACTGGCCGCTGTCCTCACCGGCGGGCTGCTGGGGTTGCTACACGCTGTGCTCTCCGTGACATACAAGGTGGACCAGATCATCGGCGGGACGGTCATTAACATCCTGGCTATCGGTATCTCCGGCTTTCTGAACCGGCAGTTGTTTTTCGAGCGGGGGAGCATCTTCGGGGGCGAGGTGCCCCACGCCCCCGGCGTCCTGCCGCGCCTGCGCATCCCTCTGCTCGCCGATTTGCCTGTTGTGGGGCGTATCTTCGAGCAGCAACCGATTGCAGTGGCAGCGATAGTGCTCGTGCTGCTCACTCACTTTATCCTGTTTTACACCCGCTGGGGGTTGCGTACCCGTGCCGTTGGCGAGCATCCGCGCGCTGCCGACACGGTGGGAATCAACGTGTCGCGCGTGCGCTATGCCAATGTCATCATCGGCGGGCTGATCGCCGGGCTGGGTGGGGCTTACTTCACCCTGGAGTCAGTGCCCTCCTTTGAGCCGCTGATGACCAACGGACGTGGTTTCATCGCTCTGGCAGCCATGATTTTCGGCAACTGGTCGCCCTTCGGCGCATGGGCTGCGGCACTGGTCTTCGGCGCCGCGCAGGCCCTCCAGATCAATCTTCAGTTCTTCCGCGAGCAGATTCCGCCCCAGTGGGCCTTCCTGCAGCAGGCATACATCGTTGGGCTGATACCTTACCTGCTGACCATGGTGATCCTGACGGGCATTATCGGGAGAACCACGCCACCCGCTGCGGATGGGGTGCCTTATGAGAAATAAGCGAGGGTAGATATGGGGCTGGCTCTGCAGACCAAAGGCATTACGAAGCGCTTTCCCGGTGTCCTGGCGAACGATCACGTGGACTTCGAGCTGCGCAAGGGCGAGATCCACGCGCTCCTGGGCGAGAACGGGGCCGGCAAGACCACCCTGATGAACATTATTTACGGGCTGTACGAGCCTGATGAGGGGGAAATTTTCCTGGACGGCAGGAAAGTGGAAATCCGCACCCCCAGGGATGCCATTGCTAACGGCATTGGCATGGTACATCAGCACTTCATGCTTATCCCGGTCTTTACCGTGGCCGAGAATATCATGCTGGGTGCCGAAGCCTCCCGGGGAGTAGTACTTGACAGGCGCAGGGTAGTGGAGGAGGTACGAGAACTCTCCAGAAAATATGGGTTGGACGTGAACCCGGAAGCATACGTCCGTGAACTGCCTGTTGGTGTGCAACAGCGTGTGGAAATCATCAAGGCCCTGTACCGTAAGGCAGAAATCCTTATCCTCGACGAACCGACGGCTGTGCTCACCCCGCAGGAGGTGGAGGACCTCTTCCGCACTATGCGCGAACTGGCTGCGCAAGGTGTCTCCATTATATTCATCACCCATAAGCTGAAGGAAGTGCTCGCCGTGGCCGATCGGATTACCGTGATGCGGGCGGGACGGGTCGTCGGCACGGTCACGCCGCAGGAAACAGATCAGGCCCATCTGGCGGCGATGATGGTGGGACGCGAAGTGATCCTCAAAGTGGACAAGGGCGCAGCGCAGGTGGGTGAGGAAGTGCTGCGCGTCGAGAACCTGCACGTCTCCGATGATAGGGGCGTCGAGGTAGTGCGTGGGGTCTCCTTCTCCATACGGGCCGGCGAGGTACTGGGTATCGCCGGGGTGCAGGGCAATGGTCAGACTGAGCTGGTGGAAGCCCTCACTGGCCTGCGCCGGCCTCTCAGCGGCAGCATCTTCATTCAAGGACATAACCTGGCCGAGGCGGCGCCACGCCGTATCATTGAGGCAGGAGTAGCTCACATCCCAGAAGACCGCCAGCGCTACGGGCTGGTAATCTCCTATCCGGTGACTGACAATCTGGTATTGAACACTTACTACCTGGAGCCCTTTGCCCGCCATAAGGTGCTCAATTACCAGGAGATAGATAGACATGCACGGCAACTGGTGCAAGTATTCGATATCCGCACGCCCAGCCCCTATCTGCCGGTCTCCAGGCTCTCCGGAGGAAACCAGCAGAAGGTGATCGTGGCCCGTGAGTTCTCCCGCCCTGTCAAATTGCTCATCGCCAACCAGCCCACACGGGGACTGGACGTCGGCTCGATCGAGTACATCCACAAGGAGATCGTGCGCATGCGAGACGCCGGATGCGCCGTGTTGCTTGTCTCCGCCGAGCTGGATGAGATCATGGCGCTCTCCGACCGCATCGCGGTGATGTACCGAGGGCAGATAGTGGATATCCTGCCGGCCGCTCAGGCCACCAAGGAAGAACTGGGGCTGCTGATGGCCGGCATCACCGAACATAGAGACGTTCCAGCCACCGCAGATAGGGGCCATCCTGCTGTATGAGCCTGTTCAGTCCACGCTCTTATGTCCCGGTGGAGAGGGGAAGTGGGCGGCGCCGCCCGGTGGTATACAGGCTGGCCCTGGTGCTCGTGCTGCTCACGGTAGTGCCAGCATGTAGTCAGGCCGAGGTCCAGCATGAAGCCCTGCCATCGGCACCATTGACTGCCCGGCTCCCTACACTGCACCCTACAACACCGTCACCTGTGCCGGTATCCAGTCCTTCGCCTTCTGCCCCCACTCCTACTTCGACCTCGACATATCTCCCTACTGCTACCCCTCTGGCCCAGCTCACGGCCACCCCACTCCCGGATGAACAGGACATCGTCGCGGCCGTCCTGGGAGTGGGGAGCACTGATCACTGGGTCGCTTTCCCCCTGTCAGGCAGCTTCACGATGCCCGGTGCTGAGGAAATCGTGGCGCTGGTTGGTAACATTGGCAGCGCGGATGAGATGCGGTGGGTAGTGGTGAGAAAGACTGCTGAGGGAGGGCAGTTGGTCGGCGTTTCCGAGTGGCTGGGAGCCGGCTTTGCATCGCCTCCCCCTTTCTACTTGCCTCCTGAGCTGCTCGATTTCGACGGGGACGGTCTCTACGAGCTACTGAGCCATTACCATGGCATACAGCGGGGGCGGGAGACTGCAGCCGACGAGCTGTACCGCTGGAACGGGCGTGAACTCGCGCGCATCTGGAGCGCAGAGACACTTCTGGACAATACCTCAGCGGACAGACAGGAGGTACCCATACCCTACTTGATGCGCTACCAGGCAGAATGGGAATGGAGCGACCTGGATCGGGACACGCGCAAGGACGAGATTTTGCTGCAGGGACATGTGGTCTACTATCGGATGACTACTCAGGAGCTTTGGGGAGAGGAATCCTGGAAACGAGCATTCTGCTGGGACGGAGAGGCGTTCCGGCCATGCCAGCCCGGCGAGCCAGACGCTACTTTCGCCTATACTGCACTGGGGGCGCTGTGGGTCTGGAAGGATCATATGGCCCAGCCTGTGGGGCCACAACACGTGAGAGGATTCCAATGGTCGCCCGATGGGATGCAACTGATGTGGTGGAGTCAACCGCCTCAGGAGAACATCACCTTTGGCGTCTGCGACATCATATCCGGGAGCTGTAAGCAGTTCTCCCTCGATACGGTGGAAGACCTCTCGACACTGGAATGGACGCCAGAGGGTAGCTTGCTGTACGAACTGGCTGGCTACCCGCCGATGTTGCTCGACGTGGCAAGCGGCATCAGGAAGCCCCTCTCTGCCCCAGCGTCGGGAGAGTGGTCACCTGACAGCACATTGCTGGCCTACGAGCGGGAGGGAGATCTGTACGTGTACGATCCCGCACGCGGTGAGGAACGGCTGCTGATAGACGGGGGAAATGAAGCGGGCATTCCTATGCCTTGGGTAGCCGGGAAACCGAGCTGGTCACCCCGAGGAGAATGGATTGCGTGCACTCTGACGGATGGCTCTCTCACCCGCGTAGGGCTGGTTGCCCCCCACCTGAAAGAGCCGGCAGGCAGTGTGGTGGTGTTTGAAGCAGGGAAACGGGGGGCGGAAAATCTCACCAACCTGCGCTTCGCCTGGTCGTCAGACGGTCATTATCTGGCACTGATGCCACTGCCTGCGCCCAATACCGCGCTTACAGAGACGACGACGCTGACCCGCACCGTTCTGTATATCGCTGAGACCCCATCGGCGGAGGGCCAGACCGTGGGGCAACCGGTGTGGGAACCCGTGCTTCAGTTAGACAACACGGGCCCGGTCCTCGGCCCGGCATGGTCGCCACGCGGCAGGCGGCTGGCCCTGGCTGTCGGCAATGAACTCTGGGAAGTTACAGTCGGCGAGACGGCGGTGTTGCGCCGGAGCTTCTCGGTACCGGAGCCGACATGGACGGTGTTGGAGTGGGCACCTGACGGCAGCGGCTTCATCGCCGGGCTAGAATGGGGGTATGATGAGCATCTCTACTGGTTCCCCGCGCGCGGTGGTGAGCCTGTGCTGCTGGTCGCTGGCTCTCTCGGTGTGGCACAGTGGTCGCCCTGGATACGTCACAATCCTGGTATGGTACTGGTCGAGTACGGAGATAGTGTGCCACGGTTGCACTTCGTGAGAGCCGATGGGAGCGAAATTGTGGTCACGGCGAAAGGCGCGGAGCCACATACGCAGTTCCATATCGGAGGGCCCAGAGTTTACTACAATAAGTTCTACGCCGATACGGAAGGCGCTACTTCGCTATTCGCCTCGGGGCAACTGGCCGGCTGCCGCTCTCCACTGCCCAGCCAGGATGGGAGTAAGTTAGCCTGGCTATGTGATAGCGGCGCCCCCGATTGGTCCGAAATCATCAGCGGGACAGCCCAAGTGCACTTCCGTCTCCTTATCACCGATGAGGATGGACATAGTCCGCGCGAGGTCTGGCAATACACAGAGAAAGGGCCGGATTACCGTGACTTTGAACTGCTGGGGTGGCGGGCCGATGGGGAAGTCGTCTATCTCTCGCGTCCCAAGTACGGCACTGCCTGGGCGTACTTCGATTATAATCCCGGCATCCTGGCGCTGGACGTGACCACCGGCCAGACTACCCAGCTAGGCGACCTCGAGAATATACACGATGGGAAAGTAAGTGCTGACGGGACATGGCTCGTGCAATCGCAGGTAGCGGAGTGGCCGCGGGAAGGCGTGACCCTGCTGTTACGCTCGCTTGTGGATGGCACAGAACGGACCATCACGTGCGCAGAGGGAGCGTTGGTCGCGGGCGACTTTTCGTTTTCACCGGCGAACACCTGGCTCGCCTGGCGCGAGCTGGTCAAAGCGCCGGGGGGGACGATGGTACTGGTACGCTTTGTGCGCCTGCCCGATGGTGAGCCGCTGACAGTGTATGGTGATGCCGAGACCAGTGCTCCGCTCATCGGGGGATGGTTGGGGGAGGATGAGCTGGTGCTCGTATACCCGCGCCTCAGCGATGGCTCCGGGGGGCACAGCGCGGTTGTCAGATTACCCGCTACGGGGGCGGGAGAAGTCTTCTCGCCCTATACCTTTGTGGGGCTGTGGAACGAGGAGCCTTGAGAATAGCGGGATGCAGGAAGCAAGAGGCATATCCTGCTTCTTGCTTCCTGCTTCTTGCCCTTAAGGAATGCAGAGCACCTGTCCCACCCGGATATAGTTGAGATTGAGGAGCCGATTAGCCTGCGCTATGGTCCACATGCTCACCCCGTAGCGCAGTGAGATACGGTAGAGATTCTCCCCTGCCTGGACGGTGTGATAATAACGGCAGGCAGGTGGTGTGCCAGGGCCGAACTGAGGCCTGGCGGTTGGCCCAGGTGGCACAGGCGACCAGGGGACATTGGGTATTGCCAGCCGCGTGCCTGCGTGGATGCGGCTCAGATTAGTGATCCCATTGCAACGGGCGATAGCGTCAGGACGCACTTTATAGGCCCGGCCAATGGCATAGAGCGTCTCTCCTCTCTGCACCACGTGATACCCCAGAATGTCGGTACAGCCAGCAGGCGGCGAGGCGGAAACGTTCACCACTCCGTTCTGCGTCACCACCGGCAAGGCCCTTCCGCTGGAATCGGACAGCAGCACGCTGACGAAGGAAAGCCTGTAGCCTGAACCGGCCGTGATACCGCGTATGGTGACATAGGCCAGATCGCAATTCCCGCTGAACGGCGTGCTGGGCGCACGCAAGCTGGCCGCGTAGTCAATGCGATTCCCCTCCACAGAGCGCTGGGTCACTGCATCCTTCACGCACGCGCCAGGCGTGATCGCCGTGGCGTCAACCCCGCCATCATGTACCGCATGGATCTCCACCCCATAGAGGTTCGAGGCGTTTTGCACACGCAGCGCCACCTGCACATCCTGACCCACTACAACAGTGGCCGGTGACGGGACGAAGCTCAGCACCGCTGTCCCTGGAGGTACAGGGGTAGGAGTTGGAGTAGCGGGTGGTGTCGCGGTGGGAGCAACCGTAGGGGTCACAACACTTCCTCCCACATTCACCACCCCGTTTTGCGTCGTCGCTGCGATCGGTCCTCCAGACGGATCGGAAAGGATGACGCTGGTGAAATTCAGCGCAGAGCTGCCCACCGCTTTGCCACGGAATGTGATCGTAGCAATAGTCCCACTGCCGGACCTGGGAGGCGCTGTCGTCTGCCCGAAGCTGAAATCAATGCGACCTGCTGTCGCGTTCACGAGGTTCTGAGTGACCGACTCCACCGACAGGAAGGGCCCCAGTACTATCTGGATACCCTCCGTTCCCCCGTCGGCATCTATCACCTCCACTAAGTTCGGATCAAAGGTCAGGTGCACTTCCACCCTGTAGAGATTGGTTACGTTGTCCACTACCACGTGGACCGGGATACTCTCTCCGACTGCGACCTGACCGGTGGCTGGCACCAGACGCACTACAGTCCCTCCCTGGGCATAAACAGACAACCGGGGCAATCCGGCCAGTGAAAGCACGAGTGTCAAACTTAGCAGCGGGAGAGCGAACAATGGGAGCAGATGTTTGGTCTTCACAGCAACCTCCTCTCAAGCGCTATTGTGGGGACACCTATTATTGTATGATACTCTATTCACCACATTTTGCAAACCCTTCGCAGTGGCTACTGCTAAGGCAATGAGCTAGTTACCCACCATGTGACAGCAGCTCCCACCATGGCGGCCACCTAACCACGACATCATTGTAACCGATTTTGACCACCACTGGGTTACAG
>JAOAAG010000142.1 GCA_026418995.1 Anaerolineae bacterium | reverse complement strand
GCTGAGGGCGTAGCAACCTTCACCCCGCCGCAGGGCGGATCGTACCGCGTCGTCGTCTCCGCACGCAACACGCAACACGCAACACGCAATCCGCAATCCGCAATCCGTTCCTCCACCTGGGTCTGGGTTAGCAGCGACGAGTACATCTCCTGGCAGCGTGAGAACAACGACCGCATCACACTGATCAGCGACAAGTCGGTCTACCTCCCCGGCGAGACGGCCGAGATCCTCATCCCCAGCCCCTTCTCCGGCACATATTGGGCCTGGGTGACCGTCGAGCGCGGCAAGGTGATCCATCAGGAGGTGCTGCGCCTGAGCAGCAATTCGGTGGTCTACCGCCTGCCTATCACTGCCGACCACGTACCTAACATCTACGTCTCCGTCGTCATCGTGCAGGGGCCTCAGGCTCCCGGTGCAGACGAACCTGTGCCCACGCACAAAGTAGGTTACGCCGTGCTGACCGTGAAACCGCTTCCCCAGACGCTCAACATTACCGTTGTCCCAGGCGTCACCAGGGCTGCCCCCGGGGATACCGTCTCCTTCAGCGTAAAAGCCGTGGACGCCGCCGGGGAACCGGTCGAAACATTCCTGTCCCTGGACCTGGTGGACAAAGCGGTGCTGAGCCTGAAGCCGCGCACGCCGCAGGCTATAGTCGAGGCCTTCTACGGGCGGCGCGGGCTGGGCATCTCCACCTCCAGCGGGCTTGTGCCTTTGCTCAACCGGCTGCTGCTGGAGCAATTGCAGGAGATGGAAGCTGTCTTTACCGCACACCAGATGGGAATGGGTGGCGGCGGAGACGCACTGATGCCAGGTATGCCCGCGGCGACCGTAGTGGCCGAGGTCGCGTATGAGGTGAAGGGCGCCGAAGGAAGGATGCCAGTACTGCCGCCGGGCGTCGAGCTGCGCGAAGAGTTCGCCGACACCGCCTTCTGGGACGCTACGGTCGTCACTGACCGCTCCGGCCAGGCCACGGTTGAGCTTCAGTTGCCCGACAACCTCACCACCTGGGTCTTCCGCGCCGTCGGGGTCACCCTGGCCACCGAAGTGGGCGAGGCGACGGCGGAACTCCCCGTGAGCAAACCGCTGATGGTACGGCCGGTCGCCCCGCGTTTCCTTGTCGTCGGCGATCGGGCGCAACTGGCAGCGCTGGTCAGCAACAACACCGACGAGACGTTGAACACGACCGTCAGCTTATATGTGACCGGCCTCGCCCTCGACCCAACACGCAACACGCAATACGAAACTACGGTGACCATCCCGCCTCACAGCGAGACCAAAGTAACGTGGTGGGTGACGGTCGAGGACGTGGCAGCGGCGAATGTGATGATGAGCGCAGTTGCGGGCGCCTACTCCGACGCCGCCCGCCCACGCCTGACCACAGGCCCGGAGGGGACGCTGCTGGTGCACCGTTACACTGCTCCGGAAATCGTCGGTACCGGCGGGCAGCTTGTGGGCGAGGATGTCCGCACCGAAGTGGTGGCTTTGCCGCCCAGGTATGACGACCGGCGCGGCGAACTTGCCATCCGCCTCGATCCCTCGCTCGCTGCCGGAATGGTGGACGGGCTAGAGTATCTGGAACACTTCCCTTACGAGTGCACCGAGCAGACGGTGAGCCGCTTCCTGCCCAACGTGCTCACCTATCGGGCGCTGCAAACGCTGGGGATAAGAAACCAGGAGCTGGAGGAGAAATTGCCTGGCCTGGTACAGGAAGGGCTTGAAAAGCTCTACCTCCAGCAGAACGACGACGGCGGGTGGGGATGGTGGAGTGACAAGGAAAGCAAGCCCCACCTCACCGCTTACGTCGTGTTCGCGCTCGTCAAGGCACGCGAGGCAGGCTTCGAGGTACGCAGCGAGGTGATCGAACAGGGACTGGCCTACCTGGCCGGCAAACTGGTCGGGACTCGTGAGCTGCGCTCCTACCGCGAAGCCAACCTGCAGGCGTTCATCCTCTACGTGATGGCCGAGGCTGGCCAGGTGAACCGCATCGCTGGCTACACCAGGGACCTGTTTGAACACCGCGAGAAACTCAGCCATTACGGCCGTGCCTTCCTGGCCCTGACGCTCAGCCTGGCCGATAAAAATGACCCGCGCATTTCCGCTCTGCTATCCGACCTGCAGAACAGCGCCATCCTCAGCGCGACCGGCGCCCACTGGGAGGAGGCCGATTATGACTGGTGGGCGATGAACACCGATACCCGCTCGACGGCCATTATCCTGGACGCGCTGGCCCGTCTGGACCCGCAGAACCAACTGATACCCAACGTGGTGCGCTGGCTGATGGTCGCCCGCCGGGAGGGCATCTGGGAGACAACGCAGGAAACAGCCTGGGCGCTCATTGCCCTCACCGACTGGATGGTCGTCACCGGCGAACTGCGGGGCGAGTACGAGTACGGGGTGTGGCTCAACGATGAGCCGCTGGCCTCCGGCGCTGTCACGCAGGACAATGTGAACACACCTGTCAAACTAAGCGTTGACGTCGCCGACCTTCTGGCCGACGTGGGCAATCGCCTCACGATCGGGCGGGGGCCAGGTCAGGGCAGGCTCTACTACACCGCCCATCTCAAAGTCTACCTCCCGGTCGAGGAGATCGAGCCACTGAATCGGGGCATCATCCTCGCCCGCCGCTACATCGCCCCGGATTGTACCGAAGGGGCCAAGTGTCCTGAGATCAACGAGGCCAAGGTCGGTGAAACAGTGCAGGTGCACCTGACCATCATCGCCCCGCATGACCTGTACTACGTCGTCGTCGAGGACCCGCTGCCGGCCGGGGCGGAGCCCATTGACACCGGGCTGGAGACCACCGGTCTGACCGAGGAGGGGCCGGGCTTGTATGAAGGCGCCAAGGAACCCTTCTTCTGGTGGTGGCGCTGGTACAGCCGTAGCGAGATGCGGGACGATAAAGTGGTGCTCTTTGCCGACTACCTCCCGGCCGGCACTTACGAGTACACCTACACCTTCCGGGCCACCCATCCGGGTGAGTACCGCGTTATCCCCACCAGCGCCTACGAGTTTTACTTCCCGGAGGTGTTCGGACGGTCCGACGGGAGGCTGTTCACAATCCAGTGATGCTCAGATGAGGTGACAGTCACTCAAGAGTGACTGTCACCTCTTCATCTCACCCAGCTCACCATGCATATACGCTACCTCAGCCTGACCAATTTCCGCAACTACGCTCGCCTCGAGCTGGCCTTGCCGGAGCGGCCGTTGCTGTTGTACGGCGCGAATGCCCAGGGCAAGACGAGCTTACTGGAGGCAATTTATCTGCTTGCCACAGGCTCGTCGCCACTGACCAGCCTGGATCGGCAATTGATCCGCTGGAACGCCGAGGCGGAGGGATTGCCCTACGCCCGCGTGTGGGCTGAGGTCGCGCACCGCGCACGTCGCTATGAGATCGAGATCGCGCTGGAACGGAAGGCGTTGTCCAACGGGACGGTGCGCATGCACAAGACAATCCGCATAGACCGGGTACGCAAACGCCGCACCGACCTCGCGGGCCGCCTGAACGCGGTGCTCTTTATGCCTCAGGATGTGGAGATTGTTTCGGGGTCCCCTGCCGTGCGCCGTCATTATCTGGACGCGGCCCTGTGTCAGGTGGACGCGGCGTATTGCACGGCACTGGAGCGCTACACCGAGGCTCTACGTCAGCGCAACGCCGTCCTGCGCCACCTGCGTGATGAAGGGGGCGACCCGGCCCAACTGGCCCCTTTTGAAGAGATACTGGCACGCCAGGGCGTGATCGTCGCGCACGGTCGGCGCGAGCTGGTGGCTGCACTCTCCCACTACGCCGGTCACATCCACCGGCAATTAACCGGCGAGCTGGAGTGGCTGCGCCTGGAATACCGGCCTAACTTCGACCCCGCCGCCCCACCCTGGCTGAAAT
Source organism: Anaerolineae bacterium (assembly GCA_026418995.1). Taxonomy (GTDB): domain Bacteria; phylum Chloroflexota; class Anaerolineae; order B4-G1; family B4-G1; genus JAOAAG01. The sequence goes on along the minus strand of JAOAAG010000142.1, from coordinate 339 downwards.
ACCAGATGGAACTGGGGCTGCATTACAGCGGGCCACCGCCAGGCGTCACCGATGAAGAGCTGGTGGAGGCGTTCAGGCAGACGCTCGTCAGGCGACGTAAGGAGGAAATCGCCAGGGGCACCACCCTGACCGGACCCCATCGGGACGAAATGCGCTTTATCGCAGGAAGTCCGGCACTGGGCATCCATGAGGTAGACCTGGGGATGTACGGCTCGCGGGGACAGCAGCGTACCGCCGTGCTGGCGCTGAAGCTGGCCGAGCTGGCGTAGATGAAGGAACGCACGGGGGAGACGCCGGTCTTCCTCCTGGACGAAGTGCTGGCCGAACTGGACGCCTCCC
>JAOAAG010000120.1 GCA_026418995.1 Anaerolineae bacterium | reverse complement strand
AGATGTGTATAAGAGACAGCCGCAAGGCCATTCAACTCCTCCTGATCGCTTGCGCGTCGGGGGGCGCGCTGTCAAGCCCGGAAATGGAAACCCACCATTATTATACCCTACTCAATACTATTGATGCAAGTGTACTTTAGTACTACATGCGTGACCACAGCCGGTTTCCTTCGGGAACCCGACCATGTAGATAAACGAACAGAAGCTCCACATTGGTGGAGCTTCTGTTCGTTGCAGAACGGCTTTGCAAGATGGCAGGCTAGATGCTCTTGACGACCTGGCTGAAGACGTTGCCAACGACCGGACCGAGCACCGCCAGAATGACGATTACCACAATGGCCACCAAAACAAGAATTAAAGCATATTCAACCAACCCTTGACCTTCCTCACGTGGCAGGAACAACATCTTTCTCACCTCCTTTCTAAAGATGGTCACTATCTATTATACCTCAACCACCGGCGATTGCAATAGGACTTTTGTACTACTCCAAACAGAGAAATGTCACAGTGAGGGACTCTAAGCAATAGGGAGCTCGAACCCGACCTTAGTTCCCCTCCCCAGAGCGCTGTCGAAGCTGATTCTCCCGCCCAGCATCTCGACCCTTTCACGCATCGTACGCAGTCCCAGCCGGTCCGCCTCCGGTGAGGTCAGAGTATCGGGAAGATCAAAGCCGCTGCCGTTATCCTCCACAGCCACGCGCGCCATCTCATCGCTGAGATCCAGGCTCACCTGGATGCTGGTGGCACGGCCATACTCTACCGCGTTGTCCATCAGCTCCTGGATGAGACGGAAGACGGTGACCTCTTTGTGCGGAGCGAAGCGTCGCTCTTTGCCGGTAAAGATTAGACGAGCGGACACGCCCTTGTTTTCGGAAAAAGTCTCCACGTAGCGACGCAGTGTGGGAACTACACCCAGGTCGTCCAGCATCATCGGCCGCAAACTTAGAATGAATCCCCTTACCTTCTGGAAAGTTGCTGCCACGGCTGTTCTCAGATTGGTCAGCTCCGCTCGTGCTCGCTCAGGATCGCTCTCAAAAAAACGCTCGCATATCTCGGCCTGGAGGATGAGATTAGTCAGGGATTGAGCCGGGCCATCATGGATCTGGCGGCTCAGCCGCTGGCGTTCCCGTTCCTGAGCCTCGATGATGCGCACAATAAACGTCTGGGAGGAGTCAGCTTCTTCCCTACCCTCGTCCTGTGGCCCCCGCATAGTCTGGGCACCCAGCTCAAGAATTTTATGCAATAGCTCCAGGTAACGGCCGAGGTTTTGTTGATTGCTCTGCAACTTCTCTAACTGCCCGCGCATCATAAAGAGGCGCTGCTGGGTATTCAACAAATTGGTATAGGCCTCTTTGATATCCTGCCGCGGCACGGTATCCAGCGCAGCCTCGATCTGGCGCAAGCGATTAGCGGCCTGGGTATTACGCTGAGCGAGTCGTTCGACCTCGGCTGTCGTCTGCTGGATAAAGAGATCAATCTCTTTCAGTTCACGCTGAGTCTGCTCGTATTCCCTGGCACACTCTTCCAGGAACAGCGCGAATGATTCGTTCTCGCTTCCTCTTACGGCCATGCCCCTCCTCATTTACTCGCGCAAAGGTACCCACCCGTGGCGTAGCGCGTAGACCGCCGCCTGGGTGCGGTCTTCTACACCCAGCTTCTCCAGAATAGAGGTCATATGGTTTTTGACCGTCTGATAGCTTATCCCAAGGTGGTAGGCGATCTCCCGATTACTCATGCCCCGAATCACCAGTTCGAGGATCTCCATCTCCCGGTCGGACAGGGGAGACATAAACTGCACATCGTCCTCCCGATAGCCTCTGCCAAAGCGCCGAAATTCTTCCAGCAGCCACCTGCCAATCCCCCTTTCATCCAGCACCGCATCGCCTACCACATAGCGGCCCTGGCTGACCTGTCGGATTACTTCTATCAGCCGGTCGGGGTTGATATCCTTAGCGAAATAGGCCGATGCCCCTGCTCTGATAGCGTGGTAGACCTGCTCCTCATCATCGTAAGCGGTCAACATCACCACTTTGATCTCCGGCCGAAGCGACTTCAGTTTACGCGTTGCCTGAAGCCCGTTCATCGTCGGCAGGTTAATGTCCATCACCACAACGTCCGGTCGCAACTGCTGAGCCAGTTCGACCGCGTCCGGGCCATCGGTGGCCTCGCCGACAAGGTAGAGATCCTCGGACAGACTGAGCACATTGCGCAGTCCCTGGCGGAAGACGGGGTGGTCATCCACGATCATCACCGCGATCTTGTCGCCCATAATTTCCCCCTTCGCACATTCGCTCGGTTTTTTAGTATACACGCAAAACAGGGGAAGTGCAACTTAAAACCGGGTGAGTTCACTATTGGACGATATACAGGACCACCCCATCAGTCACCATGTTCACCGCCACACGCCGCAATCCGGGATGGGCTATCTCTCCTGTGTACAGCCCCACCAGTGGCGCTGGCGCGTTATCATCCAGCAGTACATACCGGACGCCGTACCGCGCTGCCACTGCCAGCAGCGTCTCTATACTGCCGTTAGGAATAACAACGGCCGGAAGCCCGGTGTGGTACCAGAAGGAGGGGGGATTGGCTACCATAACCACTGCTTCGCTATCCTGCCGAGAGAGCCAGCGACCCATCTCCTCGTAGACGATATCCGCCTCACGCCATTTGGGCAAGGTGCCCAGAAGGGCATAGCTGCTCACCAGTATGGCCAGCGCGATGGCTGCCCCCCCAAACACGCGAAGTGCCTGTACAGAGTTCCGGCGTCGCTTGCGGGCATACCATAACGCCGCTGCCGCGATTCCCTCTACTCCTGTGGTGAGCACAAAGGGCAGTGCCGCAGCGCTAGCGTGAAAGAAGGCCCCCCTCGGCCCAGGGAAAGTAAAGATGAGCGAATGGGCCAGGTAGATCAGGAGGAGGTAGAAGCCCGCCAGAATAAAAGGGACACTCCGGCGTAGCCTGAGAAAGCCCACGGGGACGAAGGGAAACAGGAAGACCAGGCATGTCTCGGCTAGGAAACGCTCCAGGTTAAGCGCCGCAGCCCAGAGCTTGGAGCGCACGATATTGGCCCATCCCCAGGACAGATAGGAGGATAGCGACAGGTCGCACCGGTAACAGAACAGGTCGTCGTAGTTGGTCAGCCAGATGGTCGCGCTCCCTGCAGGGGAGAGGGGTAAGCCCGTAATCAGCATATTACGTATCAACCAGGGGGCGGTCGCTGTCAGGTACCCTGCCAGAATGGCAAGAGTGCCCGAAAGCAGAGATTGGCGAAGGAAAAACAGGCCGAGAACGGCCACAGCTAACAGCAGGATGCCATCGGCACGGGTCAGGTGAGCCAGGCCGATCAACAGGCCAAGTACAAATCTGCCGCCCCACCCCAGTTCCACACCGGCTAACCAGATGGAAAGACTCCCCAGCAGGGCAAATGGCGCAAAGGTCTCCGGCAGTGTCCAGTAGGGGAAGAAAAAACCGCTGAACAGGGTGAGCAACCCCGCCAGCCAGCCGTTGCGTCGTGGACCGGAGCTGTCACAGGCCAGTGTATAGCTTACCAGAGGCAGCGCAGCAGAGAGAAGGACGAAGGGAAGCTGGGTAGCGAAAAAGGACCCACGGGCAAAAGGCGCTGCCAGGATAGACGGAAGCGGCATCCAGTAGAGGAAACCGGGGCGGGGCAACCCGGCAGGATCGTCAAGGTAATGCCACAGGAAAGGCTCATTAAAGCCCCCACCCTGAGCCAGGTACCTGGCACCAGCGGCGTAGTAGGCCGTGTCCATGTAGCCCGGCCGTGTAATCAGGGCCGCCATCACCAGCCTGACCAGCAGGGAGAGGAGGAAGAGAAGCAACAGATCGCGTTTCATCTGCGCAGGTGACGGTCACCCGGAGGTGACCGTCACCCTGAAGCTAGAATTTGCGCAGCACGACGGGCAGATAGATGAAGTAACCCTTGATCGCTGCCGTGGTGATGTCGGTAGCTGTCGCCCGGCCTATGACGCTGCCCGTAACGGTGATGGTGGTCCTCTCCACCGTGCCGGAGACGACGCCGGTCGCCGGGATCGCGACTGTTACCGTGACCACCGCCGAGCCACCAAGCGGCGCCAGCGACGGTATGGTCGTGGGCGTCACCGTTGCCCAGCCCTGGGAGGAGCTGAAGGCAATGCTCAAGGTCTGCACAATGTTAGCCGTGTTGGTTATGCGGTGCGTGTAGGTGACCACCTCGCCCATAAAGGCTGTACGGACCTGCCCCCCGCTGATCGCCACCCCGCCGACCACTCCCACCGGGACAGAGACCGGCGCACCGGTGGCGGAGTAGCCCTCGGTGCAGGTGATACCGTAGGTCTGGTTGACGATGGTGGTCCCGGACACAACATCGCTGTTCACCTGCACGGTGAAGGTGACGATGGCCTGCCCGCCCGCTGGCAGCGTCCCCAGCGCCCACACAACCTGGCCAGCGCTGAAATTGCAGCTTACGCCGCCGCTGCAGGAGCGGTAGGTCGTGTTGGCCGGTAGCATATCGCGCATCACCGGCGCGGTGGCCACACCCGGACCGGCGTTGGAGGCGCGCAGTGTGTAGGTCAACAGGTCACCCGGTCGCACCGGCACCGAGCCAGGCATGACGCTCTTGGAGATACTGAGCGAGGCCGGACCTTTGACTGTCGTGGTCACGTAAGCGGTGGCGCGCGGACCTTCCTGCGCCTCCACATCCACGCGGTTGACGATCGGCCCGTCGTAGTTAGAGGCGACGGTAATGACGACCGTACCGACCCAGACACCGCCTGGCGCCGTAACGACCGGGGTCCAGATGAACGGTAGCGTAGTTGTGCCCTGCGTGGGCAAAGTGTCAATGACGGTCAGATGCAGGTCGGTATTGCCGGTGTTGGTGACGGTGATGGTATAGGTCAACCGTTCACCAGCCCTGACCAGGTCAGAGCTGGCCCGCTTGCTCACCACCATCGCAGGCGTGACGCGGGCACGCGAGGTCATCGTGTGGAGGGCCGCCGCACCCTCCGCAGAGACAGCCCGTACCGTATTGGTGAGCGTGCCACTGTAGCTCCAGGAGACGGTGGCGGTAAACTGCGTACGCCAGGTGCCGCCCGGCGCCGCCACGACCGGTCTCCAGACAAGTGGCTGTGTGGTGGTGACCTGGGCGGGCAACGTGTCGGTGATGGTAAGGCGCAGGTCCGTGTTACCGGTATTAGTGACCAGGATGGTATAGGTGATCACACCGCCGGCCTCCACCGGATCCGGGTAAGCCCGCTTGACCAGACTCACGCCAGGCGTGACGCGCGCCCTGGAGATGGTCACATGCTCATCCGAAGCGCCCTCGCGCGTAGTGACGCGCACCCTGTTGGTCAGCGTGCCGCTGTAACCCCAGGACACGGTAGCGGTAAACTGCCTGGTCCACACCTGACCCAGAGCCGAGATGTTGGCCGTCCAGGTAAGCGGTACGTAGGCGCTCAACTGGGGCGGAAGTATGTCGGTGATCACCGCGTGGACATCCACGCTGCCCACATTGGTCACATAGATAGTGTAGGTGACCGTAGCACCGGCCTCGACCGGATCGGGGAATGCCGTCTTGTATGCCTCCACTCTGACGTACAGCTCATCTGCCCCGACATCGAAACCACCGCCCTGAGGACGGGCATCACCGTCTATGTCGTGGTCAACGCCCGCGTTCCTGCCACGGTCCACCGCCGGAGAGCCCAGCAGCAGGTGATAGTCAAGCTCAGCGCGGTTCCTGAACTTCGGATCGGCGTTGGGCAGCAGATCGTTGCTGAAGAAGATGATACCGCCTCCGGTGTTGTCGCTCTTTGTTCCCACACCATCCCACAGAGTGTAGTCGGCTCCAACCACAGCGCTGCCGTGATTGGTCACTATGCCCTTTGCCTGTCTGGACAGGATCGTATTGATCATCTCGATGCTAAAGTTAAAGGCATCCACGCGCAGCCCTTCGCCGTCGTTGTCCGCGATGGTGGTGTGGCGGAAGCGACCAGTATTGTTGCCAATATTGCCACCAGCGTATATGCCGTCACCACCGCCTCCAGCACGGTTGGCCGCGACAACGTTGTTAGTCATCGTGACAACGGTCGCGCCGCTGCCCCAGATGTAGATGCCGCCACCCATATGGAAACTCTGCGGGCCAGCGCTGTTGTCCAGCACCCAGTTGGCATCCAGCGTCGCCTTCGGGCAAATGTACAGCGACAGCCCGCCACCGCTGGAGGCAGCAGTGTTGGTGTAAATGCGGTTGTGGAACAGCGTGACCTCGGACTCGCGCAGGTAGAGCCCACCACCGCCGGAAGCGGAGTAATTATGATGCACCATACTATCGTTGATGGTCAGAACCGCGTTCTGCAGGTAGAGACCTCCTCCGTAACCGGTGGCGCTGTTCTTGTAGACACGGCTGGCGTTCATCTCGAAGCTACCACCGGTGCAGTAGACCCCGCCGCCGTCGCTGCCGGGTGCGTTGACTGTATTGGAGTAAATGTGAGCTCTGATCAGCTTGACCGTGCCACCGGTACAGTCCACCCCACCGCCGTGGCTATTGACGGAGCTATTGCTGTAGACCCGGGTATCCACCAGGGTGAGAACAGCGTTCTGAGCATAAATGCCACCACCGGTGCGTCCGGTGCCGACCGCCCGGCTACCACGGATGCTGCTGCCGGACAGGGTCAGGGCTGCATTGGTAACGTATACGCCGCCACCGTTGCCGACATAATAACCGTTCCGCAGCTCAAGCGCCTCTACCGTGATGGTAGCTGGCCCTACGGCATAGAGCGTGCGCCCTGCTTTCACAGCATCTATCACCGTGGGATAGAGCTGAGGATCGGAGACGGCCCAGTTGGTGGTGGTATATCCACCCCGAATGGTGACACTCTTATTGATATGCACGTTCTGCGTCGTGCCGGCACGGGTCTGGACGTCGGTGTAGACGCCGGTGGCCACCTTGATCGTGTCCCCGTGCTGCGCCTGATCCACCGCGTATTGGAGTGTGGCACAGGGCTTCCAGGGGATCAGGCAGTTATTGTAGGTACCGGTGGCCGCGTCCCTGTTCGTGCCGGTTTTCGTCACGTAGCGGGTACCAGGTACGGCCACGATCTGCGTCGCCCAGACCTCGGAGTTCACCAGGATGCCCTCCCGGTTCAGCACGGCCCCATTGGTGATGACTGTGCCAGCAGCCAGCCAGTTGGTGAGCGAGGCGGTGTAGGTGATAATCACCTGGCCTTCCGTCACCGTATTGCCGGCCCAAATGATGCTCTTCATATCGGGCCGGTAGCGGCATGTGCCGAGCGTGCAGGTCACTATGTCGGTGCCTGGCGTGAAGGTCAGGTGCATGGGCAGCACATCGGTAATCACCAGGTCAGGATCCTTGGCCCGCATCGTGATCACGTAGGTGATCGTCTGGCCCGCGATAGCCGTGGCCGGGCCGACCTTGGTGAAGCCGACCGGGTACTCATCAGCGCCGATGTCAAAGCCAGCCAGAATCGGGCGCAGGTCACGGTCTATATCCGTCCCCACGCCGGCGTCCACGCCCTGGTCAATGGCCGCTGAGTCACCCCCGATATGGTAATCCAGCCCTGTCGGGTTGACGAAGGACGGGTCGCCGGTGAGGTTGATCGAGCGGACGATCAGTTGGCCGTACACCTGGTTCATCACATTCTGCCACCACAGGGTAGCCTGGATGGTAGCCTTACTGCCAGCAGGAATATCCAGGCCCACCGTGTGGTTCGCGAAGATCGTGTTGGTGAAGATCGCCGTGCCACCGATGACCGCAGCCCGGTTGTTATTATGGCCGAAGGTGTTGTGGATCAACACGCCGGTGCTGTTTGTCGTGCGCAGACCAGCCCCGGCCCCGCTGCCGTTACGGGCGATCACATTATTGATCAGAGTATACGTGCCGTTCTCTACCCGCACACCGTTACTGGTGTTGTTGTAGACCCAGCAACGGCGCAGTGTGAGGTGGCCACCCGAGCCGGCTACGTAGACACCATCGGAGCCGCCGGTGATGCGGAAGCCATCCACCACCACCGAGGCCGGGCCGTTGATGCGCAGCCCACCGTTCAGGACGGTCGGGTAGAGCTCCGGCGCGTAACTCCACACCGTAGCGGTGTAACTGCCGGTGCGCGTATACCCGCCGATCAGCGTGATGGACTTGTTCACTGTGGCCACCAGGCCTGCGCCGCCATAGGTGCCGCTCGCGACCAACACCGTGTCGCCGCTCACGGCCTGGTCCACCGCTCGCTGGACCGTGGCACACGGACGCCAGGGCAGGTTGCAACCGTTATGCCTATCCACCCCATCGGGTGCCACATAACGAGTGCTGGGCACCGCGCTGACGGAGACGCTTACCACATTGGCCGGCGCCAGGTTGATCCAGGCCACATTGGTGATCACGACGTCGCTGCCCGCCCAGTCGGTGACGACGGCGGTAAAGGCGATGCTCTCACCGGCATTGGCCGGCACGGTCACCACCCACGAGACGGTACGGGTAGCGGTGACGTAGCGCGCGGTACCGCCAGTCGAAACAAGTGAGCCGGGCACGTAGGTGAGATACGGATGCAGGGTATCGGTGACCGGGAAGGTCTGGGGGTTAGCGGTAGTGTTGTAGACCTGGACCGTGTAGGTAATGCGCGAGCTGGGGTTAGCGGTTGGCCGATCCGCTATCTTGCCTCCGCCCAGACCGTACTCGTAGGCTCCGATGTCATAGCGACCTCCTATCGGCAGCGGGCGCGGGTTATCCTCGTGGTCATTGGTGGGCACCATAGACCTGGGATCGCCCGCGTCCACACACGGCGAGGCGCTGGTCAGATGGAAATCATCATTACCCGCATCCGCAAACACGGGGTCGGCCGAGATATCGGTGGGACGCGCGCATCCCCGGCACTCATAGTCCACAGGAGTGTTGCCCCACACATCGTTGTAGCTCAGGCGCGGAGGCGTCCCGCCGACGACGCGGATGCCGGTCCCTGTGTTCCGCGCGACGATCGTATTGCTCACCACCAGCGTGCCAGCGAGGCTACCGATACCACCGCCGCCCATCTGGTCGCTGACGGTATTGCTGTAGAAAGTGTTGTTGTAGACCAAAGGCGTGCCAGCAGCATTGCACAGGCCGCCGCCACAGGTGCCGGCCCGATTACGGTAGATAATGTTATTGAACAGCCTGGAATCGCCGCCAGCCAGGTAGATACCGCCGCCACTCCCCTCGCTGGCACGGTTCTCGTAGATGCGATTACGCTCGAATAGAGGAGCAGCCCCTCCGGCGTAGTAGATACCGGCCCCCAGGTTCCCGGTCCCGGCAGCGCGGTTATCGTAGATGTAACAGGCGCGGATCGTAGGAGCGGCGCCAGGCTCGATGTAGATGCCCGCGCCGTTGCCGTTCACGTAACCACCGGTGATATGGAAGCCCTCGACGGTCGGGGTAATGCCCGCGCCGATGACCACCACGCGCCGCCCCAGTTGGCCAGCAGCGTGCAGGACAGTCGGACGGAGCACCGGGTCGGGGGCACTATCCCAGTCATTGGCATCATAGCCCCCACGGAGGGTGACGGACTTATCCACCCGCACGACCTGACCGGCAAGTAGCTCATCATAGTAAGTGCCCGCAGCCACGCGGATTTCGTCGCCTGGCGAGGCCTGATTCACAGCATGCTGAACCGTGGCACAGGGAGCGGTGCTGGTACGGCAGTTGTTTCGCTCATCCCAACCATTGCGGTCCACATAGCGTGTGCCCGTGGCATAGTTGATATGGACGGTGTCGTAGAAATGAACCTGCTTGTTGCTGAAGCTGATGGCAATCCTGGTGTCCTCAACATCGCCAGCAGCCGCCTCGAAGGGCACTGCGATCGTTACAGTGATAGGTCTCGTCTGTCCGGGCCCGAGGTTGTAAATGACAGCCGGCACGACGCTCGCGCTGCTGAACTCGCCGTCTGCAGCGAGCATATAGGTAGTCGTGTAGTTACCCGTGTTCTTGAGCGTGTGCGTGTAGACAACGACCGCAGGCGGTACGACAGCGCTATCCCGCGTGGAGGGGAGCAACATCACGTCGTAACGGTAAGGAGCCGTGACGATATCCCGCGCAGTGGCAAAGACCCCGGAGTAGATCTCCGTAGCCGTGATATAGGCGATATCATACAGGCCCCATGTGCCATATGGCACGACAACAGGCACCGTGAAGGGGAAGCTGGCCCCAGGCGGCAGGTTGCTCACCGTCAGTGATACGGCACCGATCCACCCCAGACGCCGTGTAGAGGTGATTCGATACGTACCAATCAGACCACCGTCGTTGGTCAGCGTGTGGTAGAGCGTGGCGGAAGTGCCCGGATCCATATTCACGGTGTAACCCGGCGCTGGCGCGATCACCACGTGAGGCCGGCGTACCAGCAAGGTGTCAACCACGGCTGCCTTCGGTGCGTAAGCGCGCGTTTGCTCCCATGGCAGGACATCAGTGGTCGCCGTGATAATCGTCCGGTTGGTCCTGGTGTAGACGGTGGGATGGACATTCACCACCACAGTGACCGGCCTGGAAGCACCCGGCCCTAGGTTGGACACCACCGGGGGCTGTACCGAGACATTCCACCCGTCTGCATTCCACCAGCTCAGATAGAACGTATCGGTGTAATTACCCGCATTAGTCAGCATATGGGTAAACGCGACGGCACCGCCGGTGTGGTTAGTCGCCGCGCGATCAGGCGCGAAGTCAAGGTCCACTATCTGGTTGACAATGATGGTGTCAGTGACTGCAGCGCCACCTCCGCTCGGACCGGCGGCTGTGATCACGACCGTGCCCGCAAGGATGGAGTCGGTCGGTGAGATATCCACGGTGACGGTAATGCGCGTCTGGCCCTGGAACGGGATTGTTCTGCTGACCGGTGTAACCGTCGGCGTGAAGTGTGGATCGCTCTGCACACCCTGGAACCTGAATACGCCAGCGCAGTTACCGATATTGGTTACGTTGTGATTGTAGACAGCCGTACCGCCATTGACACGGTCGGCCAGAGCGCGCACCGGCCGTACTGTGTCCAGAGCCACTGCGTAGACCGGCGCTACCGTTGTGACGTCCAGGATGGCCGCCGAGACGGCAGGACTATAAACTGAGGTGGCAGTGATCACACTTGTGCCCACGGTACCACACTGCTGGTAGGGAACGCTCACCCGCGCGTAGACGGTACGGGTCATCCCAGGCCCCACGTTGTTCAGGTCGCCGCTGAACACGACCTGCCACCCGCTGTAGGTCAGTCTAAAGGAGTCGGTGTAATTGCCGGTGTTGGTGAGGATATGGGTGTATGTCACCCACCCGGGTTGAGCGCTCTGAGCATAGCCGGACGAGAGGCGTACGCCAGGAGTCTGGTTGACAATGGCGATGTCCGTAACCGTATCCCGGATCGTCGGGTCAAAGCGCGAGGTCGCGGTCGCCACGACCCTGTCCCACGGCGCGGGGAAGGGATAGGGGGTACCCGGCCCGGGCGTTGTCAGCGTGATGAACACAGTGACGCTCCCCTGGTAGCCGAGCGCCACCGTCGGCGCAGGAGAGATAGTTACAGGCCAGCCTTTCAGACTGGATACGGAGAGGTCGAAAACATCGCGCCCGTTGCCCAGGTTGGTCAGCGTGTGGACGAAGACAACGGTTCTGGGATTGGTAGTGGGATTATAGACACGCACGGCCGGCTTGTTAGGCGCAGGGGTGTCATCGTAATTGTGGACGAAGAGCGCGCCGCCCACCTGCTTAGCCGTAGTGGTGTCCACAACGGAGCGTTTCAGGGTGGGATTGGTACGCGAGGTAGCGGTGATCACCGTCCGCTCCACCTCGCCACCGAAAGCCACTCCCAGCGGAGGTATGGTTACCGTGACGTAAACCGTGGCCGTGTAGACAGCCCCGGCGGGGCGAGGAGTCGGCCACCCGCCCACCGTCACGACCCTCGGAGATACAGCCACCTCCCACCCCCGGCTGGAGGCGTAGTTGATCACAAATGTATCGGTGTAGTTGCCGGTGTTGGTAATGACATGCGTGTAGTGGACTTTAGTGCCTGGCCAATTGGTGCCGCTCCTGCTGGGCGCGAATTGCAAGCCATGCTGCCAGTTGGAGACGGTGATATCCGTCACAATATCTTTCACATTGCTTTTAGAGTTGGAAGTGGCGGTCAGGACCAGTGTATTAGCGTATACACCGGTGCCCACGCTTGCACAACCGGGCACATATACCGACACCTGCACCGTCTTTGTCATACCCTGGCCCACCGGGCCAGTGTTGGCAGGGGTATCCAGGATAACAGGCCAGGTACAACCTGGGGGTACTTGATTGTTACTCCATGTGATGGTGAACGAGTCAGTGTAGTTTCCGGTGTTGGTCAACACGTGGAGATAGATCACACGCTCATTGGCAGCGCTGCTCCCCCAGCCGTACCGGTCCGGCTCCAGCGCCACGCCCCATGCCCGCCGCACGATGGTGGTGTCCGCAGCCGTGGCGTAGACCGGCAGATAGGTCTCGGGATCGCTCTGGGCGATGACGGAGGTGGCCGTGATAATGGTGACGTTAGTCGTGCCACTGAACAGATTAGTGGGCGTGACACGCACATAGAGCGTGGTGGTCGCTCCCTGACCAAGCGCTATGTTAAGCGGCTGGGTGGTAACCCCGTTGACCGCCACGTTCCACCCCGGCCACTGGTTGGACCAGGTGATCGCGAAGGTATCGGTGTAGTTGCCCTCGTTAGTCAGCACATGCGTATAAGTCAGGGGCTGCCCCGGCCAACCAGGCTGCCGGGCCGCAGTGGGATGGAGTGCGACACCCAGGCGCTGGAACTCATCCGCGCCTATATCAGGCCGGTTCCCCATCACACGCGGCTGACCATCCAGGTCGTATTTGAGTACAGCCGCATTGGTGGGGCCACCACGCTCAATACATGGAGAACCCTCTCGCAGGTGGAAATCACCCGCCCGGGCATCGAGGAAGAGCGGATCTGCTGAGATGGAGTTAGGACCGGCAGAAATGCCGGAGCCGTAGTTTCCGCTGCTGTTGCCCCAGACGTCATTGTAATCCACGGTCAGCGCTGTGCCACGGATGCCCCACCCGGTATTGCTCACTACGATGGTATTGCTGATAACCGGAGCGCCGCCAGCGACGAAGATACCGTCATTGGTGTTGGAATAGAGCGTGTTATGCCATATCAGGCTATTACCACTCAGGTTGTAGACACCGCCACCTTCAATACCGGCCCTGTTGCCATAGAAGATGTTAGTCCACACCCTGGGGGCGGCGCCTGCGATGCCAGTGTTGTACAGCCCTCCACCCCTGCTGGCCGCGTAGTTGTTACGGAAGGTGTTGTACTGGATCACCGGATTGCCCCGGTAGTTATAGAACCCGCCGCCCATATCTGCCCGGTTATTAGCCAGGATGTTCCCTTCCAGCGTGAGGTTACCGTCCGCGTTGTATACGCCGCCACCCCGGTTGCCAATGGCAGTGTTGCTGATGATGATATTGTTACGCAGGGTAGGCGCATTCACCGCATAGACACCACCGCCAGGCCCATTGAAGCACCCATTCCGCAGGGTAAAGCCGTCCACAGTAGCATTGCCGAAAATGTACAGCACGCGCCCCTGGCAGCCGGCATCTATCACGGTGGGACGGGCTTGCGGGTCACGCGCGGCGAAGTTGGCATCGTAACCAGCAAGAAGTATCAACGGCTTGTTGATCGTCAGATTATACTCATTGTAAGTACCGCCCGCGACCCGGATCTCGTCGCCGCTGGCTGCCTGAGCCAAGGCCTGCCCAATAGTACGACAGGGACGGGTAGTCAGGCGGCAGTTATTCAGCGCATCGGTGCCGGCAAGGGAGACGTAGCGGTTGCCGGAGACATAGTTGATCCTGGTCATATTCTCAACGCTGTCGGAAGCTGGCCCGGAGACGCTCTCGGCCCTCACCAGCGAATGCTCGACCGCGCCGCCCGCCGCGTAAGCCGGCACCGTGACGGTGACGTAAACTCTGGCGGTCTGTCCCACCCCCAGGTTCTCCACCCGCGTGGGCCACATCTGTGCCAGCCCCAGGCTGCTATTCAGAAATAGGTTGAAGGTATCCCGGGCATTACCGGTGTTGGTGAGCGTGTGCACGTAGACCACCTTCGTGCCCGGGTTGGCATTGCTGCTGTAGGCCGGCCCGATCTCCACACCCCATTCGCGCCTGACCTGCAGCAGGCCAGCGGCTGTGTCGTGGAAGTAGGCGGGATTGGAGCGCGAGGCAGCAGTCAGATAGAGCGTGGCCTGCACATTGCTCGCGGCAGCGAGCGGTATGGTAATATACACCGGCGTCTGCACTGTGCCGGCTGAGGCAACGGTATAGACCGGGGTGTAAGAGACAATCCAACCGCTTGAGCTTCCGCCACTCACAACCAGTGTATGGGTCAATACGTAGGCGTCCTGCAACGTGCCGGTATTAGTCACTACGAAGGCAAAGCGCACCACCTCGCCCGGCCCCGCTATGTGGTACAGCGTAGCCGGCCCGAGATCAACCCCCAGATAGGAAGTGGACTCGTCCGCACCGATGTCGTACAGGCCAGCAGAGGGCAGCGGACGCTCGTCTCCCTCAAAGTCCCAGCTCAGCGCAGTATGTGGATCGCCGCTATGGACGCAGGCGGAATCAGGACGCAGGCGGAAGTTTCCCGTCGCCGGATTCACAAAGCGTGGGTTCTCGGAGATGTCGGTAGCGCCAGCGGTTAATCCACTGTAGTTGTAACCGCTGTTATGCCAGACGTTGTTATAGGCGAGCGTAGCAGTCCCGGTGACCAGGCGGATACCACCACCAGTGTTGCTGACCACGATAGTGTTGCTGATCACTGGCCGACCGGCTGCGAAATAGAGGCCACCGCCCTGAGCTGCCGCATTGTTCACCACCGTGTTGTTATACAGGCGCGGATTACCTCCCACCGAGGCCAGACCGCCGCCGTTGCCGGTCGCGCTGTTGTTATAGAGCACCACGTTCCTGATGGTCGGGCTGAGCGGCGTGGCGATGTAGATGCCGCCGCCGTTGCCATTCACGTTGCCCCCGCGAATGACAAACTCCCCTACGGTGATGGTGCTGGTCTGTGGGCCGGTGATGTAGAGCACCCGCCCCCCGCCCGCAGGCGCCAGCAGGTAGGTGGGCGAGATGGGAGAGGCCCACCGGGTGATCGCGTAGCCGCCCAGCAGCGTGAGCGGACCGGTCAGCACCACCGATTCGCGGCATACCCCGGCCACGCGCACCTCCGGCAGCGGCAGCCCTGAGCTTACCGCCGCCCCGACCGCCTCCTGCACGGTGGTGTACACCCGTCCGCTGCTCATCAGGCGGGCAAAACAATGGCCGGTGTAGTACTCGTGGGCGCCGATATCCGCGCGCGCCCCGAAGGGACGGGCATAGCCGTCGAAGTCATAGGCAGCGTAGGCAGTGGGGTGGGCCGTCCCGATACACGGCGAGCCGCTCCGCAGCCGGAAATTCGCGGCGCCCGCGTTCACAAACAGCGGGTCCGCCGAGATAGCGCCGGTGCCACCGCCAG
>JAOAAG010000067.1 GCA_026418995.1 Anaerolineae bacterium | reverse complement strand
AGATGTGTATAAGAGACAGAGATAGCGGCCATAGACTAGCGCATTCTCTGGGGTGAAGATGGCCGGCCCGACACCCCAGAGAGGGGTGACCTTATCTCCCCAGGTGGGAAGTAGCCCCATATACAGCCCACGGGCGGCGGCCATCTGGACCACTCTGTCCACATAGGCGAAGTAGCGTTCGTTGGGACGGGTGGGATCGTTGTCCAGCAGTGGCCGTTCCCCGTATGCATTGGGCGTATTCAAGCCGTCCAACTCGGCGAGCAGCACCGCCTGTATCACAGTGAAGCGCTTTTCCTGCCGGTTGGTGAGGTAGCGAGCCACTTCTTGCTCGTCAAGCCGATGGAACAGCTCCCAGGCCGTATCGCCCAGCCAGAAGAAGGGAGCCCCCGTTTCCGTCACGAGGAAACGTCCGTTGGAACTGACGCGAATTCTGGGTAAGGCTGTGGTGCGTTGTGTCATTGGTCAATCCTTGTCATAACCGGGTGAATGGAGGATTGCACTACTGGTATCCTGATGGTCCTGTCACGAAGGGAACGGTCAACATAGCTTCTCTAATTATATCACTGAACCCACTTTCCGCATCTTGACCGAAGCGAGAACACCGGCGGAATCGCAGTCCCGTGCTCTTGCGGTTCTTAAAGGCGACCCCATACCGATCTATCGCCAGGCCACCGCCTGCAGGTTATGTTAGAGAGCCTCCGCGTTTAGACGGCGTTGGCCTCGCTGCTCATACCAGCCCTATATGCCTGGACGCGCCGGAGTACCCGATTGACCGGATGTACCGCCTGTGGTATACTACGCGACGCTTCTTGGAGGTAGTAAGGCATTCTCTCACTGGCGAGGAGTGTATGCTAGACGACAAAACACGCGTCACCCTGTTCTGGTTCACCGTGGGCATGATCGCCGTCGTCATCGTGGTGGGAGTGTTCAATCTCCTGATACGCCTGCTGGCTGGCCCTGAGGAGGAGAGAGCGCGCCTGAGCCTCAACCCGCCGGAGGTAAGCCTGTGTGCTGGGGAAAGCTATCGCTTTTCTGTTACCGGCCCTGGAGAAATGATCCGCTGGCGGGCCACAGGGGGCAAGATTGACGAAAGTGGTGTCTTCACGGCTGGCGATAAACCGGGCGACTACGTGGTCACAGCCATCAGCAGCAAGCCCCGCCAGGTCGCCGACGCACGCGTCACTATTATGCTCTGCACACCAACGCCCCGGCCATCACCAACCCCGTCCCCTACTCCTACCCCATTGTCCACACCCACCTTCACGCCGGCGCCAACTCCTACGCCATTGACCCTTGACCCGCAGGGGGATGCGGTCGGGTATGAGAGTGGTCAGCCTGTCAACGGAGCACCCCCCGGAGGGGACATCCGCACCGCCAACCTCCGTGCCGACCTGAGGGTAGACTTAGTGCCCGACGGGGGGGTGCCAGCGGAACTGGCCGGCTGGGTCCAACCGGGAGATGCCCTGCTGTGGCTCTCGCTATACGAGCCAATACCCGATCCGCCCCCCTACAGCGACTGGCTCTTTGCCCTCGACCTGGATGGCAATATCGCTACAGGGAGACCGGCCGGCTCGGCCCGGATCAACCCTGACCTTGGGGATGATGCAGTCATCGGCCTGCTTTACAACCCGGCCGAAGCCCGGTACACGCCTTATCTGATGGTGTGGAATCCAGCGCAGGGAGCCTGGAGCGACGGGCCAGCGGTCGTGCGCTTCTATATCAGCGAGTCCCGTACCCTGATCGGACTGGCCCTGCCGCTGGAGTCGCTGACCCAGGCCGTAGCACAGACCACCGGCTCGGTCTTCGTCGCCGAAGCAGCCAGAGGCAGAGCAGCGGCCCTCTCTGTCTTCGGCGGCCAGACGGTGATTGACTTTTTCCCTGAGCGGCCGCAGTAAGACAGCCTTCCAGACCACTCAGGGCAGGCGGTTGCCGGCGATACGCGGGCAGCGATTCAATGAAAACCGCAAAGGGCGCCAAGAGCGCCAAGAAAGCATGGAAAACCCTTTGCGTCCTTCGCGCGCTTTGCGGTGCAATGACAACCGCAAAGGGCGCAAAGAGCGCAAAGAATTATGGAAAACCCTTTGCGTCCTTCGCGCGCTTTGCGGTTCAATGAAAACCGCAAAGGGCGCCAGGAAATTGAAAACACCTTAAACACCGCTTGCGCAACGCGCAATGTGGTGGCCTTCCACCCCGACACGCCGCGTAATCCAGGACGCGTGAACTGTGATAACGTATGCCCCTCCCCGCACCCCCAATCCCCAACGAAACCGCCCAGGCTTGACAATGGCCTTCTGGTAGGGTAAGATAAACTCCCAAAGGGGGAATATGCTGCACGCATTGACTTTCGACTTCTGGGGTACCCTTTACACGAATCCAGACACGAGCGAGGAACGCCTGGCGATACTGGACGAGCTATTGACACGCCATCGCCAGCCACGCTCCAGAGAGGAACTGGAGGCTGCTTATCGCCGGGTGTGGGATCTGTGGAGGCTCACCTGGATGGAAGAGCGCCGCAGCCTGAGCATTACCGAATGGGTAGACGGCTTACTGGGCCACCTGAACGTCCGGCTACCTGTGGAGGCAAAGGCAGAGCTGGGAAAGCGTTTGCAAGAGATTTATCTGGACCGACAAAAGCCGACGCCAGTAGCCGGTGCTGTTGAGGCACTTGCGGCGCTCTCCCGCCGCTACCGCCTGGGCCTGATCTCCGATACCGGCCTTTCGCCGGGACGCATCCTGCGCTATGTGATGCAGCGGGACGGCATATTGAGCTACTTCAGTGCCCTGACCTTCTCCGACGAAACCGGCATGACCAAGCCTGACCAGGGCCAGTTCCTGCGCACCTTGGAGGCGCTGGGAGTTGCCCCGCAGGCAGCGGCTCACATCGGCGACCTGCCGGAAACCGACCTGCTCGGGGCACGGGCCGTGGGTATGAAAGCGATCCTGTTCCTGGGCGTAAACAACAGAGAGGACGGCATCCCCTTAGCTGACGCCCATTTCCGCACGTATGAAGAACTGATACCGTTACTGGAGAAGCTTGGATGAAAGTATACGAGTATGTCGGCAACCCCCACGTGCACACACCTTACTCCGACGGCACAGCCCTGCACGCCGAAGTAGCGCAAGCTGCGGAGCGGGCCGGTCTGGACTTTGTGATCATAACCGACCACAACGTGTGGGTAAACAACTGCGAGCGCTACTACGGCAAAACCCTGCTCCTCGTAGGCGAGGAGATTCACGACGTGCGCCGCACTCCTCCGGCCAATCATTTGCTTGCCTATCACGCCGAGTCTGAGCTGGCACCCTTGGCCTCCGACCCTCAGACTCTAATCGGCGAAGTGAACAAACGGGGCGGGTTCTGTTATCTGGCCCACCCCTTTGAATATGGGGGCAGAATAAGCCCAGACCTGAAGCCCATCCCCTGGGCCAACTGGGAGGTCACGGGCTATACTGGGCTTGAGATCTGGAATTACATGTCCGAATTCAAGGCGCTGTTGCGCAGTAAACTGAGCGCACTGTACTATGCCTACTTTCCCTCGCATGGCATCTCCGGCCCCTTCCTGGTTACCCTCCACCACTGGGACCGGCTGCTGGCCCAAGGTCAACGGGTGGCAGCCATCGGCGGCGCGGATGCCCATGGCAACTCCTACTCACTGGGGCCGCTAAACCGCGTTGTCTTTCCTTACGAATACCTCTTCCGCTGCGTCAACACCCACATCCTGACGGACCGTCCGCTCAACGGCACAGTTGAGCACGACAAGACCCTGATCTACGACGCCATACGCGCCGGCCGTACCTGGGTAGGATACGACCTACTCGCTCCAACCACGGGATTCCGCTTTTACGCCCGCAGCATCAACAAAGAGGCAATCCTCGGCGCGGAACTGGCACGTGTAGGCGCCACCAGGTTTGAGGTCCAGACGCCAGCCATGGGTGAGATCCGCCTCCTCCACAATGGTCGCGTGGTGGCGCGGACGAAAGGACGGCAGCTTCAGCATACAACCGTCGAGCCGGGGGCCTATCGCGTGGAAGTATACCGCGGTCATCGCGGACGACGCCGGGGCTGGATCTTCAGCAGCCCTATCTACGTCACCTAGGTGCTCTGCACCCCAGTGCGGTTCAGCAGCAGGACGGCCCTTCCAGACCGTCACAACGGAAACGGAGGACCAGTCCCATAAATGGACGGCCTTCCCGACCGTCCTCAGCCAGGTTACACCATCCAGGAACCGAATACAGGTGATTAAGATGACCGAGCCACATCTGTACGATATTTCGGAAATCCTGGAACGCATCCCTCCCAGCAGGCGAGGGAACGGGGTACGCGCGCTGATTATGCGGGCCTACGACGTGGCCGAGCTGGCCCATGCCGGCCAACGTCGCAAATCCGGCGAATCGTACGTGCAGCACCCGCTGGCCGTCGCTATGCTACTGGCTGACCTCGGCATGGACCCGGACACCATCGCCGCCGGCCTGCTACACGATGTCGTCGAGGACAACTCCAATGTGGATATCGAAAAGGTCAGGAACGTCTTCGGCCCTCACATCGCCAGTCTGGTGGACGGGGTGACGAAGCTGGACGAGATTGAGGAACAGTTGGCCCAGCAGCACACCGACCACCTGGTACAGCGAAGCGAGAAACCGCGCGGTGAGCACGAGGCAGAGAGCCTGCGTAAGATGTTCCTGGCGATGGCCGAAGACGTGCGGGTCGTGATCATCAAGCTGGCCGACCGGCTGCACAACATGCGCACCCTGGATGCCCTACCGCTGGAGCGACGCAGGAGGTTTGCCAGCGAGACGCTCGAGATCTTCGCCCCGCTGGCCGACCGCCTGGGTATCTGGCAATGGAAAGGGGAGCTGGAGGACCTGAGCCTGCGCCATCTTGACCGTGCCACCTACGATGAGATCGCTGCGCTGCTGGCCGAGCGCCGCGCCGAGCGGGAGGCCAGCGTCCAGCGCCACATTGAAATCCTGCGTCAGGCCCTGCAGGCGGAACATATCGAAGCGGAGATTACCGGACGCCCCAAGCATATCTATAGCATCTACCGGAAGATGAAGCGCAAAGGCGTTCCCTTCCAGCAGATATACGATGTGCGGGGCCTGCGCGTTATCGTCAATACCGTCCCGGAGTGCTACCGCGTACTGGGCATCGTCCATGGGCTGTGGAAACCGATTCCTCACGAGTTCGACGACTATATCGCCAATCCCAAGGACAACGGCTACCAGAGCCTGCACACCGCTGTCATCGGAGAGGACGGTAAGACGCTGGAGGTGCAGATCCGCACCTGGGAGATGCATCACATCGCCGAGTTCGGTGTCGCTGCCCACTGGCGCTACAAGGAAGGGGGCAAGGCACATACGGATTTCGCAGCTAAACTCTCCTGGATGCGCACGCTGGTCGAGTGGTGGAAAGAGACCGAGGATGCCGTCGAGTTCCTCGACGCAATGAAGACCGATCTATTTCAGGATCGGGTGTACACCTTCACGCCCAAAGGCAAACTGATCGAGCTGCCGGCCGGCTCTACCCCCATTGACTTTGCCTATCACATCCATACGGAAATCGGCCACCGCTGCCGGGGCGCTCGTGTCAACGGCAAGATGGTGAGCCTGGATTACCAGCTCCAGAACGGGGATCAGGTCGAGATTCTCACCGCCCGGCGTGGCGGGCCGAATCGGGAGTGGCTCAGCCCCACGCTCGGTTACGTCAAAACCGCCCGTGCCCGCAGCAAAATCCGCCAGTGGTTCAGGCGTCAGGGCCGGGAACAAAATATCTCGCAAGGTCGGGAAATCGTCGAGCGGGAGTTAAAACGCCTCGGTCTGAGTAGCATCACTCACGAGAGCGTGGCACAGCTCTTCGGGTACGAAAACACGGATGACTTCTACGCTGCCGTCGGCTTCGGGGACATCCACGCCCAGCAGATCGCCACCAAGCTCGCCGAGTCCCGGCCACGTGGCGTAGAAGTCGTGCCTCCCGCTCCCCCTCCCACCACCACGACCGTCGAGGGGATCAATGTGCTGGGGACAGGCGGCCTGTTAACCCGGCTGGCACGTTGCTGTAACCCCTTGCCCGGCGATGACATCATCGGCTATGTCACACGCGGGCGCGGCGTCTCCATCCATCGCCGCGACTGTCCCAACATACTCAACTTAAGAGATACGGAGCGGCTCATCGAGGTGAGCTGGGGCACCTGCCCGCCGACAGTGCCGGTCACCATCTACGTCAAGGCCTACGACCGGCCGGGACTACTCAGCGAAATCTCCCATGTCATCAGTTCTGAAAAGGTCAACATTGCCGGCTTTAATCAGACGCTGCAAAATAACATCAGCACGTTCTATATCACCGTCGAGATCTGCGATATGGCACAGTTCAGCCGCATTCTCGACAGGATTTCCAAACGGCTCAATGTGATCGAGGTGCGCCGGCATATCGGGTAAAATAAGGTGACGGTCACCTCGGAAGTGACCGTCACCTTAACTCGCCAACTCACAACCCCGGCTCGGTCGGCACCCGGTCGCGGTATGTGCCCCGGGTGACCGCGATCTCCTGCTGCGTTTTAAGCCACTCCTGAAACGTGTTTTCCCCCAGTTGCTGCCTGGAGAACGCGTCCAGCTCTCGCACCTCCCGGCCCAACACCTCGATAATCAGATACCTGCCGCCGACCATTATCGGCTGGCTATGCACTCCTATCTCCAGCGTAAACGCGGCGTCGGCCACTTCCTGATTGAAGTAGTTGACCAGAATGCTTTTCGGATACCAGTCCAGCTCATGCCCGTACAGGTCATTACCGGCCTCTTCTGTTTCTGTACCACCTGCACCGCCTTCTTCTTCGCTCTCTGAGCTCTGCTGGGCCGCATCTATGATTGCCTGCATATCCTCGCCCGCGTCCAGACGGGCTATCAGCTCTTTGGCCTGCTCCTCGCTGCCCACTGAGATATAGCGCAGCTTGACCTGTTCGGCTGTCGTGGGAGCTTCGGCATGGAACTGCTCGCGGACTTTGTCGAACAGTAGCGAAGCCTCGATCCAGGAACGGTACTGGCGCTCCGAGATCTTGAGCTCTCGCAGAGCTTTCAGGAACTCGTCGTAGCGTCGCTGAAACTCTTGCTCGGTCACAGGGGTGGGAGTAGGAGGCGGCGTAGCGGTAGGAGTCAGTGCAGCGCTCACCGTCACGGGCGTCGTCTCCGTAGGCAGTGGCACGGGAGTCGGAGGGTTGCGCTGGTAACCGAAATACTGCTCTATCGTCTCCTGGAGCTCCTCCCTGGAGACAGTGATGTTGCGACGCTTCGCCTCCTGGCGTATCAGCTCCTCCTGGATCATCTGCTCGAGCGTCTGCTCACCGATGATCAGTGCGTTGCTCTCAGAGAGCTGCTCCTGCAGACTGCGGATATTGCTCTGGAGATACTCCAGATACGATTGGTTGGCCGGGTCTGTAGGGTCGAGCTCCTGCTGGCGCACATAAAGGTTGTTCAGTTGGTTTTTGAGCTGCAGACGTACGAAGCGTACCCGGGCCTGGAAGTCAGCCGTGTAGATGGGCACCCCACCCACGGTAGCGACCGGTTGCCGGGCCTTAACCACGTTTTCGATGATCAGGCCAGCGGCGAGTATCCCCACTACCAGAACGGTCAGGGCAATGACCCCCCAGGTGATGACGCGCTCCATCACCTTCTCCCGCTCCAGGCGGGAACGTTGCTTGCGCGTCAGTTCCTTAGCCACCCGCTTCGTCGTCTTTTTCGACATCTCTAAGTACCAGCCTTTGGTTCTACTACGAAGGGTAGCAGTGCCAGATGACGCGCCCGCTTGATGGCTGTAGCCAGTTGGCGCTGATGGCGGGCACATGTCCCGGTGCGGCGTCGGGGAAGGATTTTCCCCCGGTCGCTCAGGAAACGCTTGAGCGTCTCGGCGTCCTTATAATCAATGTGGGCTGTATTCATCTCACAAAACATACAGCCCCTCTGCCTCACTCTCCCGACCCACTGTCTGGCGTCACGTTGCTGCTCTTTCGCCTTTGCCATACTCAACTTTCCTCACTAAAGGTGAAATCCACCTCCTCTTCGGAGGGCAGGGCACCGGGGATACCTGGCGTGCCCAGGACGATCATCTCGCTGGCCACCAATTCGGTACGGAAGCGTTTCCGCCCCTCATGGTCTTCCCAACTGCGCGTCTGTAAACGCCCCTCGATATAGACCTGCTGCCCCTTACGGAGGTGCTGCTTACAGACCTCGGCCAGCGCTCCCCAGGCCACTACGTTGAACCATTCCGTCTCCTCACAGCGTTTACCTTCGGCGTTGATCCAGCTTCTGGGAGTAGCTACACTGAACGATGTTACAGGCTTACCACTGGGGACGTAACGCATCTCCGGGTCACGCCCCACGCTGCCGATAACCATCACTTTGTTAAGACCCTTCATCGTGTCGCTGCTCCTCTATCCTTCAGGTAACGGTCACCTTAGAGGTAACTATCACTTCAGTCCATACGCACGACCAGGTGGCGCATTACCGGCTCGAGCACCAGCAGGTCACGCTCCAGCTCTGCCACGGCACGTGGCGCCATCTCGAAGCGCATAAGCACATACTGGCCTTCCCCCTGTTTCTGGATGGGATAGGCCAGTTTGCGCAAGCCCCAGGGCTCGATTTCTATAATTTTGCCGTCCCGGCGCGAGATCAGGCCCGAGACCCTTTCGACCACAGCGGCAGTGCCCTCTTTATCCAGGTCCGGGCGAACGATGAAAATCAGTTCGTAACTGCGCACGTAATATAGACCTCCTTCCACGGGATTTGCCCCCGGACATGGGCCGGGAGCGGAAAGCTTCATAGGCGCAAAGTGCAATCATAACACAAAGAGGGGATTTTGGCAACTCCTGCTGGGGATGGTTCACAATAGTTTAACTTAAAAACCGCAAAGCACGCAAAGGTGCTTGAGACATTGCGTGCTCTGTGCGGCCTGTTCAGTGTTTCACCAGGCGCTCCCATCCTCGCGCAGCATTGCGTAACCGCACAGGTGGCTATTTTTCAAGCCCCCGAAGTGTAAACCCTTTTTACCAGCATTTGAACCATCCCTCTGCTGTATGCTAATATATCTTGAGCACCTGGTGTAACGGCCTGGCAGACCCTCAGGATAGCTTGCTCCTCGGTATTAGTGGACCGGGCACAAAGGTTAGCGGTGCAGACTCCCGGCAGACTGTCCAAGCTGTGAGGATACAGCACATATGGAAGCCAAGACGCGAACACAGCGAACGTACAGAGGGGTGAGACACTCAGGTGTTCCTGGGGTCCAAGGACTCACGCAGCCAATCTCCAACCAGATTGATCCCCATCACGGTGACGAAGATCGCCACGCCCGGAAAGAATGAGATCCACCAGGCGCTGCTGACGTATGCTCGTCCATCGGAGACGAGACGTCCCCAGGTAGGTATCCCCGGGGGCACCCCCAGCCCCAGAAAACTGAGCGAGGCCTCGAAGATCATCATGTTGGCGATCAGCAGGGTGGCGACAACAATGATAGAAGCCGCAACGTTAGGCAAAATATGCCGGAAGATAATGCGTGCGCTGGAGCATCCCACCGCCCGCGCTGCCCATACATATTGTTCCTCCCGCGCTGCGAGCACCTCTGCCCGCACCACACGGAAATAATTGACCCACGTGGTGATAGCCAGCACCAGCACCAGATTGGGCAACCCCGGCCCCGAGACAGCCGCCACCCCGATAGCCAGTACCAGGAAGGGAATCGCCTGCTGGACGTCGGCTATGCGCGAGAGCAGGCCATCCAACGCTCCGCCGAAATAGCCAGCGAGCAAACCCAGGGAAACGCCCACCACACCGGATAGCGCCGCCGCAGACAGGCTGATGCCCAGCGAGATACGCCCACCATGCAAAATACGGCTCAGCATATCCCGCCCCAACCCATCTGTGCCCAGCAGATACCTGCTATCTCCACTCTCCGCCCAGGCTGGCGGCAGCAGGCGTCGGTCCAGATTCTGAAGCTGAGGATCGTGGGGGCTGATCCACGGCGCCAGCAGTGAGACTACCATCACCAGGAGGACAATGGTCAATCCCGCGATTCCGCCCCAGTTCACCGCCCTCCTCGGGAACGGCCATCTGCCCCCTTCCATCCCCTGGCTAGTAACCATTCCCATACAGGCGAACCCGTGGGTCCAGCCAGGCGTACACCAGGTCTACCAGCAGATTGATCGCCACTACCACCGCTGCCATCACGGCCACAAAGCACTGGATGACAGGCAGGTCGCGGTAGCTCACCGAGGTGACCGCCAGATGGCCCAGACCGGGATAGGCAAAGATGACCTCGGCGATCACCGAGCCGCCCAGCAGCCACCCGGCCTGGATGGCGATCATCGTCACCGTCGGAATGGCCGCGTTTTTCAGCGCGTGGCGTGTCAGAATCTGGACAGACGAGAGTCCCTTGGCACGGGCCGTAAGGATATACTCCTTCCCCAACACCTCCAGCAGGCCGGAGCGCAGCAGGCGGGCGATGCTGGCCATTGAAAAAGAACCCGCCGTGATCGCTGGCAGGATCAGGCTGCGCCATCCCACATCGCCCGAGGCGGGCAGCCAGCGCAGACGCACAGCAAAGAGCATCATCAGCATCAGCGCCAGCCAGAAACCTGGCACGGCCTGGCCGATCAGAACCAGCAGCCGCACCAGCATATCGAGAGCGCGGTCTTTGTGGAGAGCAGCGATCACGCCAGCCGGCAAGGCACAGGTGAGGGAGACACCCAGAGCCGCACCCGCTAGCCTCAGCGTCGCTGGCAATCTCTCCAGGACTACCTCCAGCGCGCGAGTCCGGTAATGGTAGGAATATCCGAAATCCCCCCGCACCACCCGCGAGAGAAAGAAAAGGTACTGAACGGGGAGCGGACGGTCTAACCCCATCTGGCGACGAAACGCCGCTACCTCCTCAGGCGGTGTGTCGAGCGGAAGCAGCACCGCCGCCGGGTCTCCACTCAGATGCATCAACAGAAAGACGATTACCGAGACCCCCCACAAAACCATCAGGCCGTGAAGCAGGCGTTGAAGCACATATCTGAGCATAAAGCATTCCTGGGCGACAGGTGACAGTCACCTTCGAGGTGACTGTCACCTGGTTATTCCGCCAGCGCAATCCCGGACACGATGATCCCCAGCAGCGGCGAGGGCCGAAAGCCACGTACCCGGGGGTTAAGCCCATAAATCTGCGTCGAGGTCCATAAATAGATGCCCACCGGATCCTCATGTAGCAGCTTGCTCGCCCGGCTGTAAAGAGAGGCCCGCTCCTCCTGATCCATCGTAGATTGGGCTGCATCGAGCAGTGCCGTCACTTCCTCGTTGCAATAGCGACTGATCCAGCCCGTGCAGGAAGCAAACATCCCGATGCTCTGCGGATCGGGGGTGTTGCCCCAGCGTACCTGCCACAGCGGGCTTTGCTTCCGCTCGATCCAGTTCTGATTGAACTGCCCCAGCTCGAACGCGCGGATGGTCACGCTCACCCCGATGTGCGCCAACTGGCCAGCTACAGCCTCGGCTGTGTCGGAACGGTCGGCGGTGGTAATGTCCATCACCGTCTCGAAACCCTCAGGGTAGCCAGCCTCGGCCAGCAGCGCTCGCGCTCTGTCCGGGTCGTATGGATAAGGCTGTACCTCCGGGTTATAGCCCAGGTAACCCGGCCCTATGGGACTGGCAAAGCGTTTGCCATACCCGGCCAGCAGGTGCTTGACGATGGCGTCCACATCTACCGCGTAGTTGAGCGCCTGACGCACCCGCACGTCAGACGTGGGCAGGCTCTCATCATCTGCAATGGTCAGGATGTAAGCGAGCTGGAAAGTCTCCGCCGGCAGCACTACCATTCCGGCTGCCTCCGCCGTGGCAATCTGATCCGCCGGCAGGTCCTGCATCAGGTCAATGCCCCCCGTCTGGAGTTCAGCCAGGCGAGTGGCGATCTCCGGGAGAGGGCGGAAAATAACGTTAGCTACCTGCGGTTTCCCCTTGTAACTCCCCTCCCAGTACTGCTCGTTAGCCGCCAGAGTGATGTGACTATCGGGCACCCACTCCACGAACCGGAAAGGGCCGGTGCCGACGGGAGACCTGGCGAACCCCTCTGCTCCCACTTCAGCGAAATAGCGGGGCGGCAGCATAGCCAGCCGACTGGTCAGGCTGTCAAAAAGCGTGCCGTCGGGCCGGTTGAGCTTGAAGCGCACTGTGTACTCGTCCACCACCTCCACCGCGTCAATAGCGGTGAACTTGCTCCGATTCGGAGCATCCTCCGTCGCCAACATTCTCTCGACCGAGAATTTGACCGCCTCAGCGTTGAAGGGCTCCCCGTTGTGGAAAGTGACACCGCGCCGCAATTTGAACTCCAGCGTCTGGCCCTCGATCACCGCCCAGGACTCGGCCAGGCCAGGCACCAACCGGCTGTCAAAGTCCCGCTCGATCAGGTGATCGAAGACAGCGTGCACCACCGACCAGCCGGCCGCCTGGTTAACGTAGAACGGGTCCATGCTCTCGGCATCCGCCGAAAGCCCTACCGTCAGCGTGCCGGTCAACGGTGGCTGCTGTGTCGGCGTGGCAGGTGTTCCGCCACTACAGGCCACCAGCACGATGGTGGTCACCGCGCACACAAACACTGTACTGATGATCCGGTTTACTGCAGTCATTTCCTCCTCCTTGGCAAGATATCATATCCCAGGTGACAGTCACTACCTGACGGTCACCCGATGTAACTGGTGAAACGCCTCTTTCAGGTCGGGGTACAGGCGTCTATATACCGCGTACAGTTCCTCGTATCTGCGGTGCTGCTCAGGATGTGGCTCCAGCACTTCCCCGATCCGCACCATACGTTCTGCCCCCGCGACCACATCGGGCAGCACTCCGGCCCCTACGGCGGCCAGAATGGCCGCCCCCAGCAGCGCAGCCTCCGTCACGCGGGGCACCGCCACGGGAAAGCCAATGATATTCGCCTTCAACTGATTCCAATCCATGCTCTTCGCCTGGCCGCCGCAGACGCGCAGTTCTTGCACCTGAGCACCGACCAGGGCCAGCCTCTCCACCAGATGCCTGACAGCAAAGGCCACAGATTCAAACACGGCGCGGGCCAGATGGTTACGCGTGTGACGTAACGTCAGGCCGAAGAACACGCCCTTGGCCTGCTGATCCCAGATGGGGGCACGCTCTCCGGCCAGATAGGGGAGGAAAAGCAGGCCGTCCGCTCCCGGCGGAACGGTCATCGCCGCCGCGAGAAGCTCGTCAACGCTGCTGCCGGGGAGTGCAATGTGCTCGCGGTACCAGTCCACGCTCAGACCCAGAGCCGCCATCGCTCCCCCAACGATGTATTGCCCTGGAGTAATCCAGGCCTCGCAGAAAATACCCTGCTCTTCGATGGGGCGGTCCCAGCATAGCGCCAGCCCTCCCGAAGCGCCATCCACATCAGCGGCCATTCCCGGCCTTGTCAGGCCTGCTCCCATAAACGTAGCGATGCCATCGTGAACCCCCGCGACCACCGGCAACCCAGCCGGGAGTCCCGTGCTTTCCGCCGCCTGGGGGGTGAGTCCGCCCAGTACCCGGCCGGCCTCAACCTGAGGGGCAATGAGTGCAGTGGGGAGTTCCGCCGCTGCGACAAGCGCAGGAGGAAAGGGATCAAACGCTGCCATCACCGAGGTGGCGGCCCGTCCACATAAACGAAAAGCGATGAAGTCCCATGCCGTCAACAGCCAGCGTGCCCGAACGGCAGCCGCACCCACCTCCCGGAGCAGACCCATCGCCGGGGCCACGTGAGTAAAAGGCGACACCGGCTTGCCCAGTCGCACGGACAATTCCTCGCGCATCCTGGCCGCCCGCGCATCCATCCACAGAATCACGTGGCGGAGCGGCAGGCCGTCCTGGTCAATTAAGACAGGGCTTGGCCCCTGGCCCTGCACACACAGAGCGGCCAGATGGCCTGGAGGGCATTCCCGCGCGATCTCGCGCAATGCCTCGCATACGGCCTGCCACCATATCTCGGCATCCTGCTCCGCCGTGCCCGGCTCTGCGCCTATCAGGACAGGATAGTGACGGGCGGACAGGCGCAGCAGGCTGCCCTGCGCGTCAAACAGCCCGGCTTTGGTCTCGCTGGTTCCTACATCTACACCGATCAGGAGAGGAGGGGCGGGCAACAGCTACCTCCGTGTCTGAGCATGGTCCGCAAAAGTGCTCCAATGCGCACCCCAGGCCAGCGCTCGACCAGCCGCCATCCCTACTGGTCCCATATTACCTATCCTTGAGCAACTCGATCAGCGCCGCGCCGTAGGTCTGGCATTTCCATGGGCCCAGCCCATCAATCTGGCGTAGCTCATCGAATGAACGCGGGGGATGCTCTGCCAGCGCCCAGAGCACAGCATTGCTGAGAATCACATCCGCTTCCACACCCCGCTCTTCGGCCTGGCGTTTGCGCCAGCTTTGCAGAGCGCGGAAACGGGCCACCACTTCCTCTGGAGGGCGTCGTGGCATCGAGGGCGGAGAGGGAGGGGCAGCGCGCAAACCACGTTGGATCGCCCAGAGGATGCGCTGTCCGTAGCGCCGCACGTGATAGCTTTTCAAACCGCGCAGACAGAGCAGCTCATCGGCTGTGCGCGGCGCTGCCCTGGCCAGCTCCACCATCGTGCAATCATCCAGCACCTTGAAGGGAGGCCGGTCCTGCCGGCGGGCCTCCCGGTCACGCCAGACGTATAGCTCGCGTAAAATGGCCTGTTCGCCCGGCGAGAGCTCGCAGGCCCCTTTGATCCGCCAGAATCCCTCTACACTGAAGCCCTCGAAAGAAGGTTGCACAGCGGCAATCTGTGCGAAGACCTCCTGCGCTTCTTCCCAACGCCCCCGGCGGCGCAGCTCGTCTGCCTGGATATGACGCAACCGGATCAGGTAATGGGTATCCAGGCAGGCATAGAGCAGTGCATCCGCATCCAGCGGGCGTTTTCCCCAATTGTAGCGCTGATAGTGTTTGTTCGTGTGGACGCCGAAGACCTGAGCCAGCACAGCGCCCAGTCCCACTTTAGGCCAACCCAGGATGCGCGCTGCCCACATCGTATCGAACAGGTTGACGCACTCGAACCCGAAATCCCTTTTGAGGCATACGAGATCGTAGTCAGCGGCGTGAAAAATTTTTTCAATTCCTGGAGCAGCGAAAACCTTCCCCAGTGGAGACAGGTCCAGTCCCGCCAGTGGATCCACCAGATAGTCCTGGCCGGGGATGGAGAACTGGATCAGGCAAACGCGTTCCCTGTAGGCATACAGGGAGTTGGACTCGGTGTCCACTGCGACAGCCGGCTGTGCTGCGAGAATGTCAACCAGCGCCGCAAGCTGGCCGGTGGTGGTGATAACGGCTGGAGAGGGCAAAGCCGATTGATTGTGGGCGCAGGGGTCACAGCAGGTGTTCATGGTTACGCCCGTCTACTCTCCCACGGGGTCAAAACCCCCAGGAGCACAGATTGCACGATTGGGGTGGGATCAGAAAGCTCCATAGCGGGGATATTATGCCACTTTAGCCGGAGTTGTCAATGAGCGGACGCACACCGGTGGCCCATACCAGGAAGAGCAGTAACACGGGAGAATGCAGATATTTGATGTTTTAGATGTTGTAATTTAACACCTTGAACACCTGGTGTAACGGCCTGGCAGAAACTCAGGGTAAGCCCGTTCCCCAGCGTTGGTGGCCTGGACGCGCATGCTGAAGACGTTCAGCCTTTCCGGGTGGGCGACGGCAATGCCGTCGCCCACCCGGCATGTTCAGGGTGTCAGGATACAGCACAATATTTGATGTTTTACCCTTTTTGTGTTATCATCCAGTATAAATGACCATCACCAGAGAGAGCGCCAGGGAGAGCAGATGAGCACGATCAAAACAAGATACGTACCCGAGGAGACCACTGCGCAAAAATGGATGCCAGTGCTGGTCATGGCAGTGCTGGGCGTATTGGGGGTGTTAGCGCTCTACTACTTCGCCCCTCAGCTTATCGGTAAACGCTTTCAGACCATCGAGTTGATGCTGATGCTCCTGATGGTGGGTATTACTGTCATCGGATATTCCCGTCGCCTGGGGCGCGGCGTGATCAGTATCCTGGCCTACTACATCGCTACGGGTATCGCGATACTTCTCTACCGCCCGCTCACGCCTTATGCCGGCAGCGTTCTGGAGGCCCTGCAATTCAACTTCGACGTCACTGCCGCCGAGAGCACAACGCCCGGCTACTACGCCACCACTTTTTTCCTGATATCCCTCGCGGCTTTTACCGTGCTGGAGCTGCTGCTATGGGCCTCCTTCAGGGATACGAGGATGCCGGGGTTGGGGATACTGGACAAACTGGGTGGGCTTGCAGTGTATCTCTTGCTGAGCATTCTGGTAGCTTCTATGTGCTTCAACCTCTTTGGCTACGGGCGCTCCCGCCCGATCCACGACCGGGCTGTGCTGCGCCGCCCCTTTAACCAGGTGCTCTACCTGCAATACCAGGCCCACTCCCCCTGGTTCTCCAATAACCCGCCCCCGCTCTACACCTACGATCTGAATGTACGATAGGCACCTGGAAACACTGGAATTTCCCAAAGTGCTGGAGAGGCTGGCCAGGTATACCAGCTTCTCCGCCGGTGCGGAGCTAGCGCTTGCGCTCAGACCAGCGACCGGGAGAGAGGAGATATACAGGCGGCTGGAAACGACGCGTGAGGCACGCGTTTTCCTCGAGGAGCGGCCCAACACTGGCCTGGGCGGTGCTCACGATGTCCGCCCGCAGGTGAAAGCTGCCCTGCGCGGGGCTGTCCTGCTGCCGGCGGAACTGCTGGACATACGGGATACGCTGGTCATGGCCAGGGCGATGCACCGCACACTCACGCAACTGGCCACTCGCTTGCCACGTTTGGCCGAGATCGCCAGTCTCCTCAGGCCGTGCCCCGACCTGATCAGCGAGATCGAACGCTGCCTGGATGAGCGTGGTCATGTGCGGGATGAGGCCTCGCCGGAGCTGTCCCGTCTCCGCCGGGAAGAGCGTATCGCTCACGAGCGCATCCAGGAGAAGCTGCAGAGCATCATCAGCTCTCCCCACACCGCAGCCTTTCTTCAAGAGCCGATCATTACGATGCGCGAGGGGCGCTACGTTATCCCTCTGAAAGCTGACTTCAAAGGGCGTATCCGGGGCATCGTCCATGATGTCTCGGCCTCCGGCGCAACTGTATTTATCGAGCCACTCTCGGTAGTGGAGCTGAACAATGCCTGGCGCGAGCTGAAGCTACGCGAGGAACAGGAGATAGAGCGTATCCTGACTTCGCTCTCCAGACAGGTCGCCGC
This sequence comes from Anaerolineae bacterium, assembly GCA_026418995.1. Taxonomy (GTDB): domain Bacteria; phylum Chloroflexota; class Anaerolineae; order B4-G1; family B4-G1; genus JAOAAG01. The sequence goes on along the minus strand of JAOAAG010000067.1, from coordinate 3,981 downwards.
ATATAGCTCAGAAATTGAGCAGAGCGTGGAGGCGCTGGCCCAACTCGACCTGGCCTTTGCTGCCGCCAGGTACGCCGAGGCGCTGCAGGCTACGGTCCCGGAGATCGTGCCCTGGGGAAAGAGGGGCGATCGGTTGCATCCAGGCTCTACGATTCACCTGGAAGAGGCCCGTCATCCCCTGCTTGATCCGGAGCGCGTGGTACCCATTGATGTGGTGCTGGACGAGGAGACCTATGTGCTGGTCATCACCGGGCCCAACACCGGCGGCAAAACGGTCACCCTGAAAACAGTTGGCCTGCTGGTTTTGATGGCCCAGGCGGGATTACATGTGCCGGCGCGAGCCGGGGCGCGGCTTTCTCCGTTCGAGGCCGTCTATGCCGATATCGGCGACGAACAGTCCATCGAACAGAACCTCTCCACGTTCTCTGCCCATTTGACCAATATTCTCTCGTTCCTGAATCAGGCCGACGAGCATAGCCTGGTATTGTTAGACGAGCTTGGGGCAGGCACAGACCCTGCCGAGGGGGCAGCCCTGGCCCGTGCGTTGTTGGACCATTTCCGCAAACGGGGCGTCACCACCTTTGTCGCCACCCACTACCCGGAGCTGAAAGCCTATGCGCAGCTCACGCCTGGCGTGCGCAACGCCTGCGTGGAATTCGATCCGCAAACGCTCAGCCCGACCTACAAGCTGACCATCGGATTACCAGGACGCTCCAATGCCTTCGCCATTGCCAGGAGATTGGGGCTGCCCGAGGAGATCGTGGCAGCGGCCCGGCACATGGTCGCGCCGGAGACGCTGCGCACCGAGGATATGCTCGCCGACATCCACAATCTGCGCCTGCAGGCGGCCAGGGCACGCGACGCGGCGCTTGCCTCGCAGGCGGAGGCCGAACGGCTGGCGCGTGAGCTACGCGCACGTCTCGAGTCCATTGAACAGGAGCGGCTCCAGATTCTGGAACAGGCACGCGCGGAGGCAGCGGCAGAACTGGAGGCACTACGGGCTGAGCTGCGTGCCCTGCGTCGTCGTCTCCAGTTCGCCACCGCGCCTCAGGAGGAACTCGCTGCCGTCGAGCAGGCCACGGCCGCGCTCGCAGCAGACCTGACGAACATCCAGGCCAGGACATCGGTGGCGCCCGCTGCCGAGGAGCTGCTCCGTAAGCCTCTCTGCCCCGGTGACCGGGTGTGGGTACGTCCGCTCCAGGCTCTCGGGGAGGTGCTGGAGATACACGGGAAGGAGGCGGAAGTGATGGTGGGGCCAGCCCGCACGCGAGTGAGCCTCGCGGCTCTGGAACCCCGCCCCTCCGTCTCGCCGGAGCACAAGAGCGAGCGCGACGCCGTCCGGTATGCACCGAAGGCCTCGCCGGGCATACGTCTCGACCTCAGGGGGTGTACTGTAGATGAGGCACTGGAGCGGCTGGATCAGCACCTGGATGCCGCGCTGAGAGCAGGACTCCCCTGGATCCACATCATCCACGGCAAGGGCACCGGTGCTCTGCGCCAGGCGGTGCGCCGTTTCCTGAGCGAGCACCCCGCCGTCCACTCATGTGAGCCGGGAGATGAGAGGGAAGGTGGTGACGGGGTCACCATCGCCAGACTGGAAGCCTAAGCGGCCTTAATCCGGGGGACAGTATAGTGCAAACGAGGTCAATTTGATGGGACAAGAAACTACAGCTACAGCAACTCCGGACACGCCAGCTCTGATCAGCCTACTGTCAGGCGTGATCAAAGAGCTCTCTGCAGCAAAGCGCTTCTCGGAGCAGTTGGACTTTTTGCGCACGAGATATGAAGACTCTGCCGAGGGAGTGGGCGAGGGATATGCCGAAATGCTGAGCGCCCTTTTCGCTGCTGGGGTCGGCCTGGCGATAAGTCTGAGCGCATCGCTTGAGGAAGTTCCTGATATGGTGGCGCAGGCTTGCAAAGCGGCAACGGAAAGGGATTTCGACAGGGAGAAACGCTCACTCAAGCGGCCTCAGAGACCCTACTACGACGCTTTTGCTCGCCACCTCACCGCGATGCTGAACTCCACAAGCGAAGCGATCGGCGCGGTGATCGAATGCTACCTCTCCGGTAACTATGATCCTGACGCCAATCCCAACGACCTGATCCTGGAGGCCCTGTACAGCGCCGATGCAGACCTGGAACAAGCCAGAGCCTTGCTGGCACAGGCTGGATCCATCGCCCTGCATGGCTCCCCCCTCTGGTGGCGCTGGCACGTTGAGGCGACAGGCCCGCTCAGCCTGTGGGTGATCGCCATCTCAGAACTGATCCACGGTTATACGCATACTGACAAAAACAAACTCAGAGACATAACGCCACCTCTCAGCCTGGTGTTTCCTCTCAGCCAGATAGAGGGAGCAGGCAGCATCAGCGCTGTGTTAGAGAAGCGGATGGGGAGGTCCAGGCCAGTAGCAGAGCTCATAGAGGCACTGATCGAGCAGGGAGCGACGGACTATACAGAGGAACAACTGGCCGCCTGCGAAGCCCACCGCGCCGAGGTGATCCCGGCGTTGATCGAGCTGGCGACCGACGCATACCTCCAGTGGGAGGACTCACCTGGAGAGGGGTACGCACCCATAAAAGCGGTCGAAATACTGGGGAGACTCAAAGCCACAGAGGCCATTACTGCGCTGATTGACATCGTTGCCGACTCAGACCCAGAGGCCATCATTTATTCCACCGCCATTAACGCACTCGAGGAGATCGGCCCCCCCGCTCTGGAGCCAATCCTCGACTTTATGCGCTACTCCTGGAACACCTGGGCCAAGATCGGACTGGGAGAGGTGGTGGACAGAATAGGGAGCGAGGATGCGGAAGCATTCCAGGTCCTGGTGTCGGTTTGGGAAGAGGCCGATTGGGAGGATGGCAAGTGCTTGCTGGCCTGGCCGTTGATCCGGACGGGAGGAGAACAGGCTATACCGTTGCTCCAGGAAGCCTTGAAAGACCCCGAGCTGGGGGAGCTTGACTATGGCGAAATTGCAGCGGCGTTGAGAGAACTTGGCGTCGAACCACCCTCCTTTGAGGAGAGGACGCCCACCCGCTCCCCGGCCGAATGGGAGGCGTTCGGATACACCATCCTCTCCCAGATGACCACCCCGTCCTACATCTCGGCTGTCCTTGCTGATGTGCCCCCAGAGCTGCAGGCCAAACCGGAGGAGCTGGTGCACATCTATACTTTTATGCAGTGCAGGATGTGGGCCTCTATGCTGATCTCTACCGTCGTACTGGCGCCGGCGGAGGCACAGGTACCGCTCCTGAACGGCTTTCTTGATGCTCTCGACGCTGCCGCATTGCCGCCAGCCCCCAAAGAGTTCCCTGTCTGGATGCGCAAGGTATACAACCTGATTCCTCGGGAACTGGATTCCCAGATCAAGCCTTACCTGGAGGGCATCCTGTTGCCCCTGCTCCACTATGCAGAGGAAGACTACGACATCGCCGAGGAGCCGGACCAACTGCTGGCCCAGGCACGTGAGTTGCCACCCGATGACGAGAGCCTGAGCGCACTGTTTGGCAAGGCAGGAGCACTGGTGCTCCATGGCCGCCAATGCTGGCCGCTCTGGCCTCAGGAATCAGACCCTCCGCTTTCAATCTGGCTGGAGGGGCTTCTGGACCTCAGCGCCGCCCTGAAAAAGGTGGGACAGATCCCTTTCCATCCTCCCATGGAGAAGAGCCGACAGGAAGAATTGACGGCCAACATACTGGATACCGTGCTCAAAGGGACAAAGGATGTCCATACATCTGCCCCCCCGCCGGTGCAGGAGCTACTGCAGGAACTCGTCGAGTGTAAACAGAGTACGTTGCCACCGGCCCGCCGCCGTGCCTTCGCTCGCCACCAGGCAGCGCTCGTACCCTATCTGATAGAGCTGGTCGAGGACATACGTTACTGGTACAAGGAGGGGCCTGGTGAGGGCTGGGCAGCCATCCTGGCTATCAAATTACTGGGTGAGTTCAGGGCCTGTCTCTTATACACATCTCCGAGCCCAC
>JAOAAG010000059.1 GCA_026418995.1 Anaerolineae bacterium | reverse complement strand
AGATGTGTATAAGAGACAGCTTCCTCTACCGCGAAGTCCTCCACATAGACATTGACCCCGTCCTCATCCCCTCAGCCAAACGACCTCAGCGCCTCCCTGCCGTTCTCACCCGGGACGACGTACTCCGCCTCCCGAATGCCCTGGACGGCGTTTACAAATTCCCGGCCCCCCGGCGCTCCGTTGACCCCCAGCAGGAAGGAACGTCGCCACCACATTGACCCCTCCGGCCTGCAACAGGCGGTCAAACAGGCCGCACAAAAGGCAGGTATCCAGAAGCGGGTCACCCCGCACACCCTGCGGCACTCCTTCGCCACCCACCTCCTGCAGGCGGGATACGACATCCGCACGGTCCAGGAACTGCTGGGTCACAAGGATGTGCGGACGACGATGATCTACACGCACGTTCTACAGCGGGGCGGCCTGGCGGTGCGTTTCCCGTTAGACATGTAAACTGCCAGGGAGCAGCCGGTGGGTTCTATCCCTGCCTGATGGGTATGCGGCATTGTATGGGGAGTGGAGAGGGATGACAAAGTGGTCCAAAGAGGCAGAACCCATCGCTGCTCCTTTCCGGCATCCTCATGGAAGCTGCCTCCTATCGCTGAAGCGTCCCCTTGTGCCGGTCGCCCCGAGGTGGAGAACGGCCCCTGATACCCACCTGCGCTGGGGGCATCCGTCTGAGGGAAACTCTATTACGATTATACTGAAGACACCCACCTTGTCAATTGTCCGCCTTCACCATTCACTGGGAGCCTTTTAAATCCCTGGATATGACCTCTGAAAAGTCCTCCTCCCGAGCAGATACCCTGCTTTGAACCCCAGCCGCTTTGTGGTATACTTATACCACACACTGACCAGCAAGTTCCCGGCAAGGGTAAAGATGGCACAGCTCATACGTATCCAGGAGATCGCCGATTACGAGGGAGCCGAGGTTACTATCCAGGGATGGCTCTACCATCGCACCGATAAAGGGAAACTCCAATTTCTTCAGGTGCGTGACGGTACTGGCTTTGTGCAGTGCGTCGTCTTCAAACAGGAGGTCACACCGGAGGTGTTCGCAGCAGCCCAGAGCCTGACGCAGGAATCATCCCTAGTGATCTCCGGTACGGTGCGCAAGGACGCACGTGCCCCTGGTGTCCCCGGCGGATACGAAATCGGGGTCACCGATCTCAAGGTCATCCAACTGGCGCAGGACTATCCCATCCAGCCTAAGGAGCACGGCGTCGAGTTCTTGATGGACCACCGCCACCTGTGGGTACGCTCACAGCTCCAGTGGGCTGTGCTAAGAGTGCGTGCTACTGTCGTCCGCGCCATCCGTGACTGGCTGGATAGTCACGGGTTTATCAATATGGACACTCCCATCCTGACTCCGGCCGCGTGCGAGGGGACGACCACCCTCTTCGCGACCGACTATTTCGGAGAGCCAGCCTACCTGACTCAGTCCGGCCAGCTCTACAACGAGGCCAACATTTACGCCTTTGGCCGCGTCTACTGCTTCGGCCCCACTTTCCGTGCCGAGAAGTCCAAGACCAGGCGCCATCTGACCGAGTTCTGGATGGTGGAACCGGAGGCGGCCTTCTGCGATCTCGATCAGCTTATGGAGATCGAGGAACAATTTGTCTCCTACATTGTCCAGACCTGCCTGCGTGAGCGGGCTAAGGAGCTCGAGTTGCTGGGGCGCGATACCTCCGCCCTGGAAAAGGTGGTGCCTCCGTTCCCACGTATCTCCTACGACGAGGCGCTGGAGATACTGCGACGCATCCGGGAGCAGACGACAGATGAGGAGCTGAAGGCACTCCTGGCCATCACCTGGGGAGATGACTTCGGCTCCCCTCACGAAACCGAGCTGACCAAGCAGTTTGACAAGCCCGTCTTTGTCTACGGTTATCCTGCGCGCGCCAAAGCCTTCTATATGGAGCCATGGCCGGGGCGCCCGGAGATTTCCAAGAGCGTGGACCTGCTGGCGCCCGAGGGATACGGCGAGATCACTGGCGGCTCGGAGCGCATTTCCGATCCCGACCTGTTGCTGCAGCGGCTGGATGAGTGGGGGCTGCCCCGGGAAGCTTTCACATGGTACATTGATCTACGCAAGTACGGCTCTGTCCCCCACGCCGGTTTCGGACTGGGAGTGGAGCGCACGGTGACCTGGATTTGCGGCATAGATCATCTGCGGGAGGCTATCCCCTTCCCACGGATGCTCAAACGAGTATATCCATAAGGTGAACAAAGGAGGAGTAAGTGCGAACACAAACCGACCGAGAGAGGATCAGAAGACAGACCCGTAAGCGTAAATTGCGCTACTTGCGCAGGCGTCTGGAAAAGGCCACCAGCCAGGCCGAGCGCAGGCGCATCATCGCCAAGATCAAACGCGTTAGCCCCACCGCGCCTGTGCCAGATTTGTAGGACCACGTTCAAGAGGGTCCTGCGTGACCACCCTGATGCCTCGATTGTCGGTGTACCAGGAGCACAGTATAGGCGCTTCATGCTCCTGCCGGCAGGGGAGCTAAAACTGAATAACGCGCGGGGGAGCCCGGGGAGCCGGGCTGAGAGGGTGTCCCGGTCTGATACCACCGACACCGACCCTAGGAACCTGATCTGGGTAATGC
>JAOAAG010000054.1 GCA_026418995.1 Anaerolineae bacterium | reverse complement strand
AGATGTGTATAAGAGACAGCCGTAGGTGCGCCCGTAAAATTCCAGGTTCTCACTTACCGTCAGGTCCTGGTAGAGGCTGAAGCGTTGCGACATATAGCCGATGCGCTTGCGGATCTCCTCCGACTGACGGGTCACGTCAAACCCCAGTACACGCGCCGTTCCCGACGTAGGGCGCAGAAGGCCCAGCAACATACGGATGGTCGTCGTCTTTCCGGCGCCGTTGGGACCCAGGAAGCCGAAAATCTCGCCGCGCCGGATGGTGAACGAGATGCCATCCACCGCCGTAAAGTCGCCGAATTTCTTGGTCAGGTTGATGACTTCGACGGCACAGTCATCCATAGTCAAGCCCTCGCCAGACAATACGTATTGCGTAGCGTATTGCGTAGCGTATTGCGTATTCCGTGTTCCGTTACAAGGTCAATCCACGCAACACGCAACACGCAGCACGCAGCACGCAACACGCAACATGCTCACCGCCTCAACACCCGCACTGCGACCGCAACCCCTGCCGCTGCCACTAACAGCCATATCAGGATGACCACCACTGCTGCCCAACGGCTTACTGGCCGGCCTTCTGCCATCACCTCGCGCGCCTTCTCACGGCTCTCGGCCCACACAACGGGCGGGATCATCTTGAGCGCCAGAAGCACTCCCAGCGGCACAAGCACCAGGTCGTCCAGGTAGCCCAGGAGGGGGACAAAGTCCGGGATCAGGTCAATCGGGCTGAAGGCATAGCCCACCACGAGCGCCGCAAACAGCCGGGCGTACCATGGCGTGCGCCGATCGCGGTAGGCCAGGTAGAGCGCGTAGGTCTCGCTCCTGAGTTGCCGGGCGCGGGATTTCCAGGTCTCACTCACTTCACAGACTCCTTACGGAATACGCACTACGCGCTACGTGTTCCGTATTCCGTTTCTTCTTGCTGTCTCCGTATCAACGAAATGAATGCCTCCTCCATCCGCGGCCGGGTACGGCGCAGGCCTGCGACGGCGATGCCCGCCTCGGTCAGCGCTGCCTGCAATGCTGGCCCGCGCCGCGCCGCGTCGTCCACGAAGACGTGGAGCAGATCGCCGTAGGTCTGCACCTCCAGCACGCCGGGCAGCCCCTCGATCCGCCGCGCTGCCTCGCGCAGGTCATCAGGCCGCAGTTCAAGCAACTCCCCTTCCACCAGCCCGCGGATGCGCTCCGGCGTATCGCACACGACGATGCGTCCCTCGAACATTAAGGCCACCCGCGAACAGCGTTCGGCCTCATCCATATATGGCGTGCTGATAAAAAGCGTCACCCCTTGCAGGTGCAACTCGGTCAGAATGTCCCAGAATTCGCGCCGCGAAACCGGATCCACGCCGGTTGTCGGCTCGTCGAGGAAGAGGATGTCCGGCGCGTGGATGAGCGTGCACGCGAGCGCCAGTTTCTTCTGCATCCCGCCGGAGAGATGGGCCGCCCGCCGTCCCCTGAACCCGGTCAGGCGCGAAAACCCCAGCAGGCGTGGGATGCGTTCCTCGCGCGCCTCACGCCCCACCTCGAAAATATCGGCGAAGAACGTCAGGTTCTCCAGCACTGTCAGGTCGCCGTAGAGCGAGAATTGCTGTGGCATGTAGCCAATGCGCTTCTTGATCGCCTCGGCCTCCCGGACTGTGTCGAAGCCGGCCACGCGCGCCCAGCCTGCCGTCGGGTTCATGATGGCGCAGAGCATGCGGATGGTCGTCGTCTTGCCGGCGCCGTCGGGGCCGAGGAGGCCAAAGATCTCGCCGCGCCGCACGCTCAGATCGAGGCCATTTACCGCTGTGATCTTCTTGAAGCGCTTGGTCAACCCCTGCGTGGCAATGACCAGGTCGTTCTCGTTCACATCAGCCATTCCTCTGGCTCGCAATTCGTGTGCGTTGCTCCCTGATTTACCCCAGCCGCTTACGGAACCTGGTCGCCGCGAACGTCATAATCGCCACACCAAATACCACCAGTGCGATCACCTGCTCCATCAGTACCTCCAGCCCCACTCCTTTGAGCATGATCCCCCGGACAATGACCAGCATATAGCGCAACGGATTCAAATAACTGATGAGCTGCAATGGCAGGGGCATCGCGTCCAGAGGATAAATGAAACCGGATAGGAAAAGAGCTGGCAACAGAATAAACGCGACGACGAACATCGCCTGGTGAAAGGTGCTGGCGACACTTGAGATGAAGATGCCCAGGCCCAGGGAGGTCACCAGAAACAGCGCCGAGAGGCCCAACAATAGCGCCACGCTCCCGTTGATAGGGACGCGGAACCAGAACACTCCAAACACGAGAATCTCCAGGATTTGGATAAAAGAGATCATCACATATGGCATGACCTTGCCCGCCACCAGCTCTGCAGGGCGGATGGGAGTGACCATCAACTGCTCAATGGTTCCCCACTCTCGCTCCTGCACGATAGTCAGCCCGGTCATCACCATAGTGAGGACAAACACGATGGCTGCGATCAGAGCAGGCACCATAAAGTTGACGCTCTTCATGGCCGGGTTGTACCAGACGCGTGGTTGGACCTCCAGGAACGACATCTGCTCGGTCGCAATGCCCAGCCGCCGCTCGATGATCCGTACCCCGTGAATCTGCCCCACGGACTGCGCGGCGGCAAAGGCTGTCTGAGCGATGACGGGATCGGAACCGTCTATGACAAAGGCGATGTGAACCGTCCTGCCCGCAATCACGTCGGCGCCGTAGCCTGGTGGGATGACCAGCCCAGCGCGCGCTGTGCCAGAGTCTATAGCCTGGGCCAATTCCTCCTCGTTGGCAACAGCAGACACAATGTTGAAGTAACTCGATGCCCGGTAGGCCTCGATCAGTTCACGACTCTGGGGGGTGCGATCGGCGTCCAGCACCACCGTGCGCAGATGTTCGACATCGGAACTGGCGGCATAGGCCAGAAGAAAAAGTTGTACTACCGGGATCAGAAAGAGTACCACCAGCGTGCGGTGATCGCGGATGATGTGGATCAGTTCCTTGCGGGCGATGGTGAGTGTGCGCTTGATCATACTGCCACCTCTACGCGAGGCCCAAGTCCGTGGACATAAAGCCGGGTCAGTTCTTTGACGAGCTCATCATCGGAGATGCCGGCCAGGACTTCGGAGACCTGTGTACGCAAGCCAGCGAGGACAATCAGCGATCCCAGCACTGCCGGCACGACAATCTCAGCCCGGCAGGCGCGCGCTTTGTCCCGCGCCACAAAGTCCCGCAGATAGCGGGCGCCGTTGAGCAGAATCGGCTCCACCACCTGGGAGAGAAAGCGCCCACGCAGTTCCTCATCAATCAAGATCTCGACGCCCAGCACCTTGACAAAGGTCTGATTGTGGGCGATAAAATCGAGCAGGCTCTGCAGCAAGGTGGCGACATAAGCTTCCGTATCGTCATTCAAGCGCTCCAGCCGCACCAGCACCTGCTCCAGTGCCTGTCTGATGATCCGGTCGGCTATGGCCAGCAGGAGGTCCCGCTTACTTTCAAAGTAGTTGTAGATGCTTCCCTCAGACAAATCGGCAGCCTCGGCGATCTCTCTTGTGGTCGCCGCGTGGAAACCCTTTTCAGCGAAAACGCGGGCCGCCGCGTCCAGTATCTGCGCCTTGCGGGCCTCGATGCGTCGTTCACGGCGATTGGTGCTCCTGCTCATCCCTACCTCTAAACTGAACATATACTCGTTATCTGCGTGAATACTCATTCAATGAGTGAACGCTCATATTATAACACGGCCAGCCCCTGTTGTCAATCCCCATAGACCGCCCGTCCCACCGTCCTATCCTGGCTTGACAAAAACGCCGACCTGTGGTAAGCTTTAGCCCAGGTTGGGTAAGATGGGTGCTCTTGTTGTCTGCGCTTATCTCAATGAGAGCAAGCGACGCCCCAGCGGAGAGCCAGGCCCTCTGTCTGGATAGGCTCGCGTTCGGAGTTTCCGGCCACTTAGGAGCCAGCCTCCAGACGGAGGCTGGCTCTTTTTTGTGCTCATGTCAATACTTTGTGAAGGAGGTGAAACATGTCTAATCCAGAATGTCCAGAGTGTGGGGCGGAGCTGGCGCTCAACCCCGATGTGGAGGAGGGCGAGATTGTGGTCTGCCCTGACTGCGGGGTCGAGCTGGAGGTGACGGGACTTTCTCCCCTCACCGTCGAGCTGGCCCCCGAGGTCGAAGAAGACTGGGGGGAATGAGCCAATGAAAGTCGGCATCCTCTGTTCCCGGGTGCGGGTTGAGGAGAAACTGCTCTTCGAGGCCCTGGAAAAGCGGGGCGTGGAGTACGAGCGCCTGGATACCAGGGATGTGGCCCTGGACCTGAGCGACCACGCGCTGGACGGGTACGATGTGGTGCTCGTCCGCTGTGTGAGCCACTCGCAGGCCTATTACCTTACCCGCTGGCTGGAGCATGTCGGGGTGCCGGCAGTCAGCTCCCACAGCACCGTCGCCACCTGCGGCGATAAGTTGCTCACCAGCGCCGTCTTGCAGGAAGCAGGCGTCCCCATCCCGCGTACCGTCGTCGCCTTCACCCCTGAAGCGGCGCTGGAGGCCATTGAGTCGCTGGGGTATCCGGTGGTGCTCAAGCCGGTATACGGCTCGTGGGGCCGGCTGCTGGCCAGGGTGAATGACCGGTACGCTGCCGAAGCACTGCTGGAACATAAGACGACACTGGGCGGCTACCAGCACTCGATCTTCTATATCCAGGAGTATGTGGAGAAACCCGGCCGTGACATTCGCAGCTTCGTCGTCGGCGACCAGACGGTGGCTGCTATCTACCGGAATTCCTCCCACTGGATCACCAACACCGCGCGCGGCGGCGAGGCCACGAACTGTCCCATTACCCCGGAGATAGACCGCCTCTCCCGCGCCGCAGCTCAAGCGGTGGGAGGAGGCGTGCTGGCCATAGATATACTGGAAGCGCCAGATGGGCGCCTGTTGGTGAGCGAGGTGAATCATACACCGGAGTTCCGTAACAGCATCGCTCCCACCGGAGTGGATATACCGGGCAAGATCGTTGACTACGTCGTGGAGGTAGCAACTATGTCGAAGTCGGGGCGATAAAGGCAGGTGTCCTCTGCTCTCGCGTCCGTGTGGAAGAGAAGCTGATTCTGCAAGCATTGCGAAAGCGGGGGGTCACCTGCGATAAGGTGGACGTCCGGGAGGTGGTTTTTGACCTGGCCCTCAGCCCGTTACCTGAGTACGATGTGGTGCTGGTGCGTTGTCTGAGTCACTCCCAGGCCGTATACGCTACGCGCCTGCTGGAGATGTATGGGACGCGGACGGTAAACACGCATCGGGTGATAGCCACCTGCGGAGATAAAATCATGACGACGCTGGCGCTTCAGGCATGTGGTGTGCCAACGCCGCACGCTTACGCTGCTATGTCCGAAGGAGCCGCACTGGAGGCCGTCGAGAGGCTGGGATACCCGGCCGTGCTGAAGCCACCGATAGGCTCCTGGGGCAGGCTGATGGCCAAGGTGAACGATCGCCAGGCCGCCGAGGCGGTGATTGAGCACAAAAAAGTCCTGGACGGTCCACAGGAGACGCCGTTTTATATTCAGGAATACGTTGACAAACCCGGGCGTGACATCCGCACGATGGTGGTAGGGGATGAGGTGATTTACGCCGTCTACCGCAATTCCGCGCACTGGATTACCAATACCGCCCGCGACGGAATCGCCAGGCAGGCGCCTCTGACCGAGGAGATAGCACGTCTCTCGCTGGCTGCCGCGCGTGCTGTGGGAGGGGGTATCGTCGCTGTGGACCTGCTGGAGCGGCCGGATGGCTCTCTGCTGGTAAACGAGGTCAACCATACCCCGGAGTTCCACGGGGCGATGGAGGCGGTCAACGTGGATATCGCTGGCAGAATAGCGGATTACGCAGTCCGGGTGGCAAGCACAAGGGAGGAGGTATGATCAGAGCGGCTATCGTCGGGGCCTCAGGCTATGCAGGCGGAGAGGTGCTGCGCCTGTTGCTGGGCCATCCAGAGGTGGAGGTGACGCAGATCACGTCTGAGACCTACGCCGGACAGTATGCCTATTTTGTCCACCCCAATCTGCGCAGTCGGACCGAGCTGCGCTTCGTCCGCCCGTCGGAGCTAAAACCATGCGATGTGCTGTTCCTGGCCATGCCGCACGGCGAGGCGATGAAACGCATCGGGGAGTTCGCCGGGATGGCCGGGCGCATCGTAGACCTGTCGGCAGACTTCCGGCTGCGCAATCCGGCCGATTACGTCACATGGTACGAGCATCCCCATCCTGCACCGGAGTGGCTGGGGAAGTTCGTCTATGGGCTGCCCGAGCTGCACCGTGAGGAGTTGAAAGGCGCGCGGTACGCCAGCGGCGTGGGGTGTAACGCCAGTGTGACTATTCTTGCGCTGTGGCCGCTGTATAAACGTGGGCTGGTGCGCGAGACGGTGGTCGAAGTTAAAGTCGGGTCCTCCGAGGGCGGCAACAAGGAAAGCCCCGCCTCGCACCATCCGGAGCGCGCGGGTGTGGTGCGTACTTATATGCCCGCTGGACATCGCCACATCGCTGAGATCGTTCAGGAGCTGCATCTTGACCCGGAGCAGCCAGGGCTGCACTTTTCAATCACTTCGGTGGGGACGGTGCGCGGGGCAACGGCTACCTGCCACTGCCTGCTGAAGGATGACCTGGACGAAAAAACGGCCTGGCAGTACTACCGTGAGGATTATGGCGATGAGCCGTTCATCCGCCTGGTACGCGCTAAACGGGGCATCCATCGCTACCCCGAGGCCAAAATTCTGAGCGGGTCTAACTACTGTGATATTGGCTTTGAGATGGACCCATACGCCCGGCGGCTGGTCGTTATCGCAGCGATAGATAATCTGATGAAGGGTGCTGCCGGTAGCGCAGTGCAGTGTATGAATCTGATGTGCGGATTCCCGGAGACGATGGGGTTGGAGTTCACGGGGCTACACCCGATTTAGTGCGTGTGGCGTGTTCCGTGTGGCGTGTTCCGTGTTGCGTACTCCGTTATGCTGACGGAACACGGAATACGCAATGCGCAAAGGAGGCAGTGCGATGATCGTCGTCAAAGCCGGTGGTGGTAAAGGGCTGGATATGGACGCGGTGTGCAGTGACGTGGCCGAGCTGGTCCGGCAAGGTGAGAAGGTTGTGCTGGTCCATGGCGGCTCGCACGAGACTAACGTGATCTCCGAGCAACTGGGCCATCCTCCACGTTTCGTCACCTCGGTGTCCGGCCACTCCAGCCGCTATACCGACCGCGAGACGCTGGAAATCTTTGCGATGGTCGTTGCGGGCAAGATTAACAAGCTGCTGGTCGAGCAACTGCAAAAACTGGGCGTCAACGCCGTGGGGCTATGCGGCGTGGATGGGAGGTTACTGGAAGGCCAGCGTAAGGATACGCTGCGCATCGTCGAGAATGGCAGGACAAAAGTTCTGCGCGGTGACTATAGCGGCGTGATCGAGAGGGTCAATGTAGGACTGCTCAAGCTGCTGCTGGACGCGGGCTATGTGCCGGTCATCGCACCGCTCGCGATCAGTTACGAGGGCGACGCGGTGAATGTGGACGGCGACCGCGCAGCAGCCGCGATCGGCGCGGCGTTGCAGGCGGAGAAGGTTATCGTGCTGACCAACGTGCCCGGCCTGCTGCGCGACGTAGCCGACGAAAGTACCCTCATCCCGCGCATTCCCCTGGCACAGGCGGAGAGCTATCTCGACCGCTATGCTCAGGGGCGGATGAAGAAGAAAATCCTGGGTGCCGTCGAGGCGATGCGCGAAGGTGTCCGTTGCGTGATCATTGCCGATGGGCGCGTGGAGCACCCCCTGCAACAGGCGCTGGCCGGGCAGGGTACGGTCATCGAGCCCTAGGAAGCCGCTACCCGGCCTGCTGCACCGTTATGAAGAAAGCGAGCAAGTCTTGACAGCTAAAACATATCGCATCGTTATCCTGTTGCTCCTGCTGCTCCTGTCCGTCGGATGCCAGGCGGAGGAGCAGCCCGAGGAGAGGTCGTGGGTGAGCGGTTCTCTCGACGAGGACGCTTCAGGCTCCACGATGCCCTTTACCATCGTGGTGGAGCAGGCCGGAGACCCGATTGGGGTAGATTTTCGGGGGACACTGGCGAGCGGGCGTCTGCGCGTGCAATTGATTGACGCTGATGGAGAGATTGTATGGCAGGAAGAGGCCTCCTCTCCGGGCATGTTTCTGGTGAACACGGTGGTTAACGCTCCCGAGGCCGGCGAGTACCGGCTGGGGTTCGCCTGGGACGGCCCGGTGCAGGCGCAGTATTCGCTTCAGTATAAGCCGGGTAAGATCGAGCCCCCCACCATCTCGCCACTGGCGCTGCTGAGTGGTGTGGGGATGATTGTGGTGGCGGTCGGGGACGTCGTCTACGCAGCAGCGCGCCGGCTAGGTGGAGGCT
>JAOAAG010000388.1 GCA_026418995.1 Anaerolineae bacterium | reverse complement strand
GCCGGGCAGGAGACGGAGGAGAAAACCAGCAACACCCGCTGCCCCGCGAAGTCTCCCAGCGCAACCGACGCGCCGCCCACGTCGGGTAGGGTGAAGGCCGGGGCCGGCATCCCCACCTCCAATCCCACATCCTCCACCGTCACCCCTGGCGGGGCCGCCAGGGCCGCCAGCACCGCCTCCTGCAACCGGTTCACCCGCACGAACAGGCCGATGATGGCGACCATCAGCAGGATGACAACGCCCATCAGCATCAGCAACAGAACAGTTTGCAGTTTCGACTCAGTTGTCATTATGGGCTACACACAAGAAGGAATTATCTGACCCGCACCGACAATCATGGTACAGCAACTGCATGGGGTCTGTCAATCAGGGAAATCCCTGATTTTGACGTCAGGGATTTCCCCGATACTCACATCGGGGATTTCCCTGAGTCGTCCGGGGATAGCAGCAGCTCCGCCAGATGGGTGTGCGCCCAGGCGATGGCTTCTCCGCGCGTGCGCACGCCCAGTTTGTCCAGGATGTGCGTGACGTGAGACTCCACCGTCTTGGGGGCAACGCTGAGAGCCTCGGCGATGCCCTTGTTATCCAACCCCCTCGCCAGGAGGCGCAACACCTCCCGCTCCCGCGCCGTCAGGCTCGCCCACCGCCCGCCGAATTGCTCCCGCCAGTTGCGCGCCCGCTGCACTTGCTCGGCAGTGTAACACGTTTCCCCCTGCGCTGCCCGCCGGATCGCCGCTACCAGCGCCTCCGGTGCTTCATTCTTGGTGAGATACCCCGCCGCCCCCACCTCCATCATCCATGCCAGGTAACACTCCCGGGCGTGCGCCGTCAGGGGCAACACCTCGGTTCCGGGATACCGCTCCCGCACCCAGCGCGCAAACTCGACCGGGCCGTAGGTCGGGCATCACGAGGGCGCGCTGGATGAACGCGAACGAGCCCTCGCATCTTGCGATGAGGGCTCGTTCGATTCTCAATTCCCCGAACCTGTACTCGAAACGATCCTGATATCCCCCTACCTCACCGGCTGGAAACGAACCGCATCTACACCCACCTTCCGTCCGGTGCTGTAGAGTTCGGTCGTCGCGTCGAAAGTGCGGATATAGGTGTTGCTCCCACTGCGGAGGTTGTAGTATCCCAGGCTGATCCATTGGTTGCACAATCCCAGTTGATCCACCCTGGCATAGCTGCTGTGATAGCCGGTGCTGAAGATGTAGTACGGCGCATACCACGAGGTGGCGTGATTGCATGGAACGTGCGCCTGCACTTCGTACCGTCTTTCTTGGGATAAATTGGGCCACCAATCGGCCCAATAATCAACGGTGGTGCCGTTGACGTAGGTATAGTACATATCGCTACCTATGCCGATGCCGGTCACGCGATACCAGTAGGGACAACTGTTGGGCGGACATTCTACCCAAGAAGACCCAGAAATCCGTCCCTTCTTGAAGCCGCCTGTGTTATCAGGGGTGTCGTCTATCGTCACGGCAGTGCCATCAGGTACCGGGGCGGCGAGAGGAGAGCCGGCCCACTGACCCTCCAACCATAGGTTGGGGTTAAAAGGATCCACCGGGCTGTTGTTCAATTTCACCGCAAAATGCAGGTGTGGCCCGGTGGACCAACCGGTATTGCCGGTCGTGCCGATCATCTGGCCTCTGGGGAACGACTGTCCTGCCTGGACGGTGATCGCACTCAGGTGGCAGTACGTGGTCTCGTAGCCGCCGCTGTGGGCGATCTTGACGTAGAGACCGCAGCCGCACTGTTGGGCCCTGGCGGGATCGTAACCTGGATCACCGGAGCGTAGTCGGTATTCATGGCAGCTATTGGGTGGGTTCTGAGTATTCCACGGATTGGGATATTGCGGATTATTGTACCATCCTGCTGCTGTTATTGTGCCTCCGGCGGCGGCCAGGACACGGTTGCCGATGGTGAAACTGAAGTCGTAAGCCGGGTGGGAGGAACCGTAGCCCTGGCTGATGGTTGTCGTACCATAGTAGGGAGAGGCCAGGAACGGCGTCTGCGCTGTTGCCGGCGTGATCGGCATCAGATCAAACGTCCAGACCACGACCAACCCCAGGGCGATGGCTAGTTTTACGTGTTTCCTGCTTATCATCTCTGCCCTCCTAGCCACCACAACCTACCTTTGTTTCGACCATCGTCGGTCACTTGGTGCAGGCTGCTTCCGTCGGCGTTGGCGATCCATATCTCACGCACAAGCCGCCCTTCGGGACGGCGTTCGAAGGCGATCATCGAGCCGTCCGGCGACCAAGTCGGATAGACACTATCGCGGGACAGCACCTGCAATTGCCCGGTCGTTGGGTTATGCAAGTAGATGCTCACCCCCGTGATTCCGTCATCTTCCTGGCCTTTTTCCAGAGGACGTTCACGAGCACAGAAGACAAACTTGGTCCCGTCAGGAGACCAAATGGGGGAACCCCTTGCTAAATCTTGCGCTTCCACGAAACGTTCGTCGGGCACTACATCTCTGCCTCGGCCATCCATGGCTTTGAGCGCTGCCTCTTCGTCCCTATAGTAAATAGTCCGCCGGTCCAACGAGAGGGATTCGAAATAGACGTCTTCCTCAAGTTTCTCGGCTTTGCCACTGCGCGCATCAATGACCCAGATGGTATCAAGTTCTTGGAAAGGGGAGGTGAAAGTGCGTACCGCCAGGACGACGTGCCCGTCCGCCAACACGACCACGCGGCGCACATTGTCGCTCCATAGGCCCAAGGCTCTAAGATCGAGCAAGTCAATCCGCTCGCCGCCGGGAACATCCACCAACCATATCTGATGATTGGCACCAACAACGAGCCTGTGGCCATCTGGATGCCAAAGGGCCCAATCTATCACCTTGCCCTGGAGTATAGGCCAAGCCTGACCGCTGCGCAGGTCTATGACGCATGCCGGAATTGCCCACATCGGCGGCAACGCGATAGCATACCGGCCATCCGGCGAAGGCTCTATGGCACCATCACAAACCCAATCCGCAGGTGTATCTTCTGGCAGCCGGGGAATCACCGGCCTCGGCTCTCCCAGGGGATTCCCCTTCTCGTCCAATGGCAGGATGTGGGGCACCCACTGGTGAGGGACCTGCGCCATTTCAGAAGGCGCCTCGCCGCCGTAGACCAGGAACCACGGAGCGTCAACCGCTGCCTCTTCGGCCGCTTCGGGCGTGAGAGACGGGACGACTATGGGCTGGTCTCTCTGCGGCGCCATCGCGTTCAGAGCAACGGTGGGTATCGCCACTGCTGTCGGCGGGGGTGGTCCGGCAGCCTCGCTAGGTAGTCGGATGGAGCGAAGCAACGTGCCTGCTCCTACCGCCAGGGCGGCCAGCGCCAGCAGGCCGACGACTCCACTTAATACATTGCGCAGACGTTTCATTGCCTCACCTCCGCCACCAACACGACAGATAGCCAAACCAATCCACACATCTCGGACCTCCTCTCGTGTGTACTCGCCGGACGGCCCGGCTGGAATCTCTGCCCGCACTTTCTCGCGGCGCGGACATCGCCGCCCCTCCGTCTCGTGGAGGACCCGCCGGGGATTCCCCGTGATGGTGGCCCCCTCCCTGCCGTGTCATTGCCCGCAGTGGCCATCCTCTTGCGCGTGCTCTGGATAGACGCGCCCACTTGAATCACGCCAGGCTTGAACGGGTTGCGGCGCTTCGGGCGCCATTGTCTTGGATGCAGCACCCGATGGATATCCTACCATACTTTTCAGTGGCTTGTCAATCGTGGAAATCCCTGATTTTTGTATCAGGGTTTTCCACGATATGGACAGCAGGGTTTTCCCTGATCTTCACGCCGGGGGATTTGAGCCTTCTGAAGGTAGCAGCAGTTCCGAGAGGTTATCGCGTGCCCAGGCCAGGGCCTCGCGACAGGAGCGCACGCCCAGTTTGTCGAGGATGTGCGTGACGTGACACTCGACGGTTTTGGGGG
>JAOAAG010000369.1 GCA_026418995.1 Anaerolineae bacterium | reverse complement strand
GCATTACGGTGCGTCGCAGCCAGTTTTGTGGCAACTGTTCTAACCTGGAGGGCAGGCTGAAGAGCGACACATGTACAACGCCCGAAAGCTCCACGGCTACGGCGTCGGGGGATCGCCGGGCTCGCAGACGGCTGATCCTGTTCCTGACGTTGCCCGTGCCCCTGATAGGGGTTGCCAATCTGTTAAAGATGGCGCTGGCCCTGCGTTACTCTGTGTTGCTGCCTGACCTCCCTATGACTATCTCCTGGGCTTATCTGGCGGCGACGGGCGGCTTTTGGGGAGTCGTCTTCGCTTTCTGCACGGTCGGGTTAGCACGTTTCCGCCCCTGGGGGCGGTGGGCGACGCTGGCGGCGGTGACGCTCTACGAGGCTCACGTCTGGTTCAACCGTCTGGTGTTTGCGACCTCTGACTATGCCCGCCTGACCATACCGCGTGACCTGGCCCTTACTCTGCTACTGTTGCTCATCACCTGGGTGACGCTGAACTTGCCTGCTCTGTGCAGTGAGTTCCAGGCCTGAGCCGGTTGCTCAGGCAATGGTTCAACCCCTCTCCTTCATCCCCTCTCTACAGCGTGCGTCCCGGCCAGCGGAAGGATAACGGTCACCATCGGAGGATAAGATGCGTGTAAGGACAGGTATTCTGGGCTGTCTGGTAGTACTATCCCTTGTCGGATGCGCCCGGCTGGCCCTGACGCCAGAACCGGTCACGCTCACCTTTGCCTACCCGGAGTGGTATGTGGGACGTTACGAGAGCATGCTGCAGCGATTCGATGAACAGCATCCTGAGATCACCATAGAGCTTCGCTCCGTCCCCTGGCGCGCGCTGGACGAGTTGGGCGAAGATGGGATAGATGTGCTGGTAGTGCCGCTATGGTCTCTGTATACCCTGCAGTCTCAGGGCTACCTGCTCAACCTCGATCCGTTTGTCGAGGAAGACCAGACGCTGGAGACCCAGGATTTCTACCCCGGAACGCTGGAGCTGTTCAGCATTGCCCATCATACCTGGGGCATACCTGCCGGTATTGACCTTCTGGTGATGTTCTATAACCGGGACTTATTTGACCGTCGCAACCTTCCCTATCCTCAGCCTGGCTGGACACACAATGATTTCCTCGAAGCGGCCGCTGCCATCAGCGATCCCGACGCCGGCATCTACGGCTATGTGCCCCTGGCCTCGGGGTTCGCAGGAAACGTCCCCTATTTTGATGCCGCCCTCTTCGTCTACCTGCGTGGTGGGCGCCTGTTCGATGACCTACAGGAGCCCACGCGCACGGCCTTTGACGATCCGCTCACTGTTGAAGCGGTAGAGTGGTACACTGACCTTTATCTGAAGTATGGCGCTGCACCCACGCCCGAAGATGCTCAGCGCGCTTTCGGTGGGGGACGGAACACCTATTATGTAGCGGTGCAACAGGGCAAGGCCGGGCTGTGGATCGGCTCACTGTCCGAAAGAGGGGGGATAGGCTGGCCGGCGGAGTGGACGATGAACTGGGGGGTGACCACTCTGCCCCGGGACGAGCTATTCTTCACCCAGGCTTTTCCCGATGGCTACGCTATCTACGCTCAGGCCGATGCGCCTGAGGCATGCTGGGAACTGATCAAATTCCTCACCCGTCAGCCACATCCTCTGTTAGTGCCGCCTCGCAGATCGGTCGCGGAGTCTGCGCTCTACGAGCAGCAGGTCGGGGCAGAGATCGCGATGACCGCCCGCGCCTCTATGGAGAGCGCACTCTACCTGGGCGACCTGCGGAGGTTTGGCGAGTTTGAGGGGGCGATGAGGCTCTTCGGCAATGCCATCACCTCAGTGCTTAACGGAGAGCTTACCGTCGAGGAAGCGTTACATCAGGCCCAGCAGCGAGCTGAGCCATCCAGACCATAGTTCACCCTCCCGCAGGTTTCTGTGATGGGTCTCCGCATACAGATGGCGTCCCGACCTGCGGGCGGGTGCATCGTTGCGAGGTAACTATGCGTATCGCTGTCCTTTCTGACATTCATGGCAATTTATTGGCCCTCGAGTCCGTTCTGTCTGATCTCGAGGCCAGGGGACTGCCAGACCTGTTCTGGGTCCTGGGCGACCTGGCCGCATTCGGTCCCTGGCCAGCGGAGACCATCGCGCGGTTACGGGCGTTGCCCCATGCCAGCTTTCTCCAGGGCAATACCGACCGCTACCTGGTCACCGGCCGCCGACCCGCTATGCCTCCTGTCCGCTCGCCCGAGGAGTGGAGCACGATGCCCGCTCGCCTGGCCGAGCGCGATGCCAATTTCCGCTGGACGGTGGAACGCCTGCCGTTCTCCGCTTACGAGTTCCTGCGCGACCTGCCAACCCGGCTGGAGCTGGACGTGCCCGGCTATGGGCGTATCGTGGCTGTGCACGCCACTGCTCTGAAAGGGCCAGGCGAGCAGGTGGACGATGAAACCTTTGTTTATCCTGACGCCCCGGCTGAAATGGTACGCTCCTTCTTCTCAACGCTGGATGCCAGACTGGTGCTCTACGGCCATACCCACCGTCCGGTGGAGCGCCTCGTGAATGGGATGCGTATCGTCAATGACGGAAGCGTGGGCCTGCCGATGGATGGCGACCCCCGGCCGGCTTACCTCCTGCTTGACATAGCTGGCGGCGAGTGCACCGTTACCCTGTGCCGTGTGGCGTATGAGAGGGAAAAGGTCGTGGCAGAGCTGGAGCGGGTGAACCATCCGGCGAAAGAATGGGTGAGCGGCATCCTGCGCCGCGCTTCCAGTTGACAGTCACCTGGCAGGTGACTGTCAACTTAACCTAGCGACACGCCATCTTCTGAGGGTCCGGCTGCTTCGCCTCGGCCCAGCGTCGCTCGAACTCCTGGAGGTACAGAGCGGCAATGTCACGGTTGGTGACGATTACGGTGTTCTCATCATTGTTATTGTCCGCATTGTTGGAGAAGTTCAGCGAGCCGGTCACCACAATCTGATCATCAATCACGAACACTTTGTGGTGAAACGTGCCCGGATTCCCATCCTGGCGCACCGGCACATCGGCGCAGTAGAGCCCGCGCAGCGCGCTGTACTCGGTTTCACTGCCCCGGGTCTCAAAAATCCCCCGTACATCCACGCCCGCCTGAGCACGTTCCAGCACTGCCGCCTCCAGCTCATCGTGTGTGAACGAAAAGGCCATGAAGCGGATGCTGTGCTGAGCTTCCCGGACTAGAGGGATGATGTGGTCAATGACCCTGTCCTCGGAGGCGAAGAGGATCTGCACCTCTGTGCCGTCAATGACCAGTTGCTGATCATCTACGGTAGAGGGTGAGGTGGGGCCGAACTCACCCGACCACATCTCGTTGAACTCGCGCTCAAAGATTTCGGCCGCACGGGGAGAGTGTATGACGATCACGTTGTTGTTGTTGCGAAAGTTGCAGTTCACGGTAACATTGGTCGAGCCGGTCCAGACGGTTTGGCTGTCGAAAATCCAGAACTTGTTGTGCATCAGCGCCTCCCGTCCATCGTCCCGCACCCCCACGCCAGCCTTTTCCATCCTGGGAAACAGCTCCAGCCCATCCTCCTCATCGGCTGCGATGCCGTGTTCGTCGTCAGTGACCCAGCGCACTTCTACACCGCGCTGCGCGGCAGCGATGAGCGCATCGGCTACAACCGGCAAGTCGAACTCAAAGGCGGCGATGTGGATGCTCTTCTGGGCACTGTTCACGTAAGAGATGAGTTTCTCCGGGATGGAGCCTTCTAACTTCTGCGGGTCGTTGATGGTCTGGGGGTCTGTAAAGTACACCTCCCACCAACTGCCACTGGCTGGTTGTTCAGGCTCGGTCTCGGCGGGCGCCGGCGTAGGCACCGTTTCAGTGAAGAGCCCCAGTGGATCGCTGCCGGTCAGGACGAAATAAGCGGCCAGCAGTAACAGGGCGATGACAATACCGATAGTGATGTACTGGGCCCAATTGCGCCGCAGCGCCATGGTGGAACGTCTGGGAGCTGCACGTCTTTTCGTAGATTGTTTAGCCATGGGTGGCCTCCTTTTACCGGTACTACTTACTCTCAATACACGCACCGACTGGGTGGAATAAATTGTACACCAATTGCAGCGTTTCACAACAGCGCAGGTGCCTGGCCCGATATCCGATTCTTAACCCGTTCTTTAACCAGAGTTAACATAAATGAGTTATCATTCCTGAGAACATACACTGAGGTTAGACGAACCATGGGACTTGCTGATCTGCATATCCACACGATTTACAGCCCTGATGGGACTGGAACAGTACGGGCCGTCCTGAAGCGGGCGGCCGAAGTAGGCCTGGACGTGATCGCGATCACCGACCACGATGAGGTCCGCGCTGGCTTGATAGGAATCGAGCTGGCCCCTTTGTACGGCCTGCATGTCATTCCGGGGAGCGAGGTCGCCACGGCCGATGGGCACCTGCTGGCCCTGTTTGTCCACCGCACTCCCCCCGCTGGCCTTCCCCTTTATGACACGGTATGCTGGGTGAGGGACGAGGGGGGACTGTGCATCATTCCTCACCCAGGCGAAGGTCGCCAGAGCCTGTCATTCCAGACCATACGGAAGGCGCTCAGCGATCCCCGGATCGCCCCGTTTCTGGTGGGCATGGAATTCTTCAACGCCAGCATCATCCGGCCGAAGCGGAACTACCTTGCGGCCATGGCCGCGCGTGGGTTGCCGCTAGCCCAGGTGAGCAACAGCGATGCGCACCTGGTACGCATGATCGGGTCGGCTGCGACGTATTTCCCCGGCCAGACTCCCCAGGAGTTGCGGGAAGCACTGCTTAACCGGAGCACGGACATTGCGGTCGCGCACACCGGATCGCGTCCGGCCTTGTTCCTGGGGTGGGGAGTTCATCTGGCTTTGCGTTACACCGGCTGGGTCACAGGAAACCGCCACCCCAGCGCGCCTCTGAAAAAGACGTGGGCCTGGCTCGCCGCGTCCCAGGCCTTCTGAATCCCACCGACCTGGCGGCAGATTCTCCAAGCCCAAAGGCACTCTCGGGAGCACTGCTGGCCCCCGGCACCGGCAGGCTATTCTGTGTATTCTGCCTACAGCCTGGTGTCGAAACAGGCCCCTGCATAGCAGCAAAAGCGCGGGATCAGGCGGACTCGCTGTCCGCTGGCTGCCCCGCTGTACTGGCTGTGCTCCTACGATGCCTCACGGCTAAGGGCAGGGGAAAAGGAGGAGACCCGCGCGAGGTATGGCACTATCGGGGACACGTTCCAGCCTGCGGAGATCGGTCAGTCGGGGCGGGCGGATTTGAACCGCCGACCTCACGGACCCGAACCGTGCGCGCTCACCAAACTGCGCTACGCCCCGAGCGGTTCACATTATACCTCATTTGGGCCTGTTGGCAAGACGAATACGCGTTGACAGTAACCTTGGGAGTGACTGTCCACTCAGCGCGTGCTCACGATCCGGATAGGCCCCGACCCTTGATCTATTATCATATCCACTCTATGCCGTGTGGTGGCGAAGTGCTCCGTCTCCCATACCCCATCATCATCGCGCGCTCCGCTCACCAGCCGAAAACGGCGGTCTGGGGTAAAGGGGCCGCTCCCCGCTTCCAATGCCACGCGCGCTTCCATACCCTCATTAAGGACGATCTCGAGCGGCCCAGAACCGCCTTCCACAAGCACGGAGAAATTTCCCGTGGCAGGCAGGATCAACGTTACAGGGCCTGATCCCGCGTCGAGGGAGACTGACGTAATCTTCAAACCGCTCAGGTCGAACTCACAGGGGCCGGAGCCTGTGTCCAGTGCAAGATTCAACTCCACATCGGGGTTAAGGCGCACATCCCAGCGACGCTCGGACTTGCTTTCTCCAAACGGCGGGCCTTCCCAACCTGCCCCGGAGTAACTATCCAGTTCCACGTGCGCTTCCTTACCGCTCACATTGACATTAAAGATCAAATTGCCCCAGTACGCGATATCGCCTTCTATCAGGTTGGGCGAATCCCTTAAGGCACTCAGGTAGCCCGGCAGGGAACTCCAGTCAATCTCTACACGGGCACTGGTTATCTCGCCCCTGGGGTGCTCGATGTGCTCTGTGCGGATGCCAGAGGGTAACGTCAGCCCCACCAAGGCCGAGTGCTGGGCCAGGAAAACAATCACCAGCGCAGCCACGATCAGTCCCAGTATCACCAGCCCGCTGATGAACGCTCCCAGCACTGAGCGCCGCCCGATCAAAACATCAATACCAAGCGCAATCAGCAGGAGTGGCCAGAGACGCCACAACATGTTCCACGATTCCCAGCGCAGATAGCCCAGGTTAGACAGCAGCAACAGCACTCCCGCGCCGATAAGCACCAGGGGCCAGAATAGTGAAGGCCGATGGTCCCTACTACCGCCGAGGTCTGACATAGCGACACCTCCCCGTATGTGTTCTTATTGCGGATTGCACATACCGACGTTTGTGCTACAATAAGACCGGCTTCCAGAAGGACTGAGGACTCGCTGAAGGAGCCATTGTCAATTAAATATACGCCTTGGGGCGGATAAAGTTGCTTGCGTAAGGGGGAGAATTACCACATTGAGTCTGCTGCAGGCCCTGATCCTCGGCGTACTCCAGGGCGCGACTGAGTTCCTTCCCGTCAGCAGCTCGGCCCATCTGGTGCTCGTGCCCTGGCTGATGCGCTGGCAGCCACCGGGGCTGGCCTTTGATACCATCGTCCACTGGGGGACGGCGATGGCCGTCGTCGTCTACTTCTGGCGAGAGTGGGCTGGCCTCATCAGAGCAGCGGGACGCTCGCTTACCGCCAGGGCGAACCCTGACAGTGTGAGCCGCCTGCCCTGGCTCATCCTGATAGGCACACTGCCGGCAGCCATCATCGGCTACTTATGGGATGATTTCTTCGAGGAGATGTTCGCCCGCCCGGTTGCCACGGCCGGCTTTCTGCTTCTCACCGCGCTGCTGCTGAGCATCAGCGAGTACCTGGGAAAGCAGACGCGTGCGCTGGAATTGATGAACGCACGCGATGCGCTGCTGATTGGACTGGCTCAGGCGCTGGCGATCTTCCCCGGCATCTCCCGCTCCGGCGCCACCATCGCCGCTGGCCTGGCGCGTGGCCTGGAGCGAGAGTCAGCGGCACGCTTTAGTTTCCTTATCGCCACGCCTATCATTATCGGAGCAGGGGTGTTCAAACTCTGGGAGCTGACACAATCAGGAGGGTTGGCCACTCGGTGGCCTATGCTTGCCGTGGGCTTCGCGGGGGCCGCAACGGTGGGCTGGGTTTGTATCCATTTCCTGCTGCGCTATCTGCGGCAACGTCGTCTCTATCCCTTTGCCATTTACTGTGCCGCCGCAGGCCTGTGTAGCCTGCTGGTCGCGCTACTTAGAGGCTGAGTTCCCCGGACGGGTCGGTGAGCAAGGCGAGAGTATGGCTTCTGGGCCTGGCACTCGGCCTGATGGCACTGCTCGGAGGTGGCTGCAGCGCTCCTCCGCTCCCTGCGCCCACACACGAGCCAACCGTGCTGCGGCTTGTCACAGCCGAGTCCTGTGCACCGCTGGCCGAGAGCCTGGCCGCTGCTTACGAAGAAAGCCATCCTTGGGTGATGGTGCAGACGGAAGTATCGAACTCCGCGCTGGCTGAGCGGGCGTTACGGAATGGGGAGGCCGAACTGGCCCTGCTTTCCTGGATCGCGGAGGGGAGCTATGGCCGGGAACGGCCCCTGTGGGCACAGCCCATCGCGCGCGACGGCATCGCCGTCATCGTCCACCCTGCGCTCCCACTCACCGAGATCAGCCTGCCGCTGTTGCGGGACATTTTCCGCGGTCAGGTACAGGAGGTGGGAGGAATAGTGCTTGCCGTCGTCAGCCGGGAAGAGGGTTCAGGCACCCGCGCGGTTTTTGACAGGGTGGTGCTGGGGGTGCACCAGGTTACCCACACGGCCGTGATGTTCTCATCCAGCGAGGCGGTAATCGAATATGTGGCGCAGACCCCCGGCGCTATCGGCTACGTCTCCACGCTCCGGCTCGACGACCCGCCCGCAGCGGGTGTGCGCGTTCTGTCTGTGGAGGGCGTCTTGCCCAGCCAGGCAGCGCTTTACGACGGAAGTTACCCTCTGGCCCGCCCCATTTACCTGGCAACATACGGTGAACCGGTTGGCGCGGCACGCGAGTTCGCCCAGTGGGCAGTGGGGCCGGAGGGACAGTTGATTGCCAGGCGGTTAAGGTGACAGTCACTTCGGAAGTGACTGCACCAGAAACATGATGTTGCAGGAGGCAGAAGGGTGGCTACCATAGAGCGCAGTTTCTTTGTTAAGGCACCATGTGCAGAAGTCTTTAACTTCCTGGCCGACCATGCCAACGATCCCAGGTGGTTGCCGGGGCTTACCGACTCCCGCAACTTCACTGGCTCAGGCACCGATTACCGCTGGGAATGGACGTTTAAAATGGCCGGCATCTCCTTCGACGGCACCGGGGCTGTCGTGGAACACGAGCCTCCGCGCCGGCATGTCGTCGAGACACGCGGTGGTATCGTAAGTACCTGGGCATGGACGCTGGAGCCTGAGGGCGAGGGCACGCGCATCTCGCTTCGTATGGAGTACACCGTGCCGGTGGCGGTGCTGGGCAAGCTCGCTGAAGCTCTTCTGCTCAAGCAAAACGAAAAGGCCGCCGACGAGGGTATGGCCAACCTGCAGCGCATTTTCGGCGCCTAGTCAGGTGACCGTCAGGTGACCGTCACTTCCAAAGTGACGGTCACCTGATATCACGATATCACTCATTGAGGAACCAATGCCCGACAAGCTGGCCCTCTACAAACGTGCAGATACCCCCTTACCTGCCCGGCATCTGCTCTGGCCACTGTACGGGGCAGGTCTGGAGAATATGGGGCGCGACGGACGGCCGGTCGAGATGCCGCTGCCCGCCTATGGTCCCGATGAACTGCTGGTGCGTCACGACGCCTGTGGCCTGTGCTTCTCTGATATCAAGGTCATCCGCCTGGGCGAGGAACATCCCCGCATTTTCCGCGACATGCGGCGCGAGCCAGTAGTGCTAGGCCACGAGGTCAGCATCACCGTTGTCGGCGTGGGCGAGCACCTGCGCGATCAGTACCGCGTCGGCGACCGTTTTATCGTCCAGGCCGACATTTACGTCAACGGCGTCAACCTGGCCTACGGCTATATGATCCAGGGGGGACTCTCCCAGTACAACGTGATTGACCAGCGCATCCTCAACGGCGATCACGGGAACTACCTCATCCCCGTGCAGCCGCATACCGGCTACGCCGAAGCTGCATTGACCGAGCCGTGGGCCTGCGTCATCGCCGCCTATCAGGTGCAATACCGTACCACGCTTAAACCAGGCGGCACGACCTGGATCATCGGCACACCAGAGGCTGCAGGTCACTATACCATCAGCCAGGGCTTCGATGAGACCTCCCACCCTGCCCGCCTGATGCTCACGAACGTGCCTGAGGGCTTCGCTTCCTGGCTGCGCAGACGGGCGGACGCGCTGGGCGTTCAGCTCATCGAGGCCGCCGACGTCGCCTCCCCACCTCTGGAACAGGCAGACGACATCGTGCTTCTGGGCGCCGACGCTGATCTCGTGGAGGCGACCAGTCCCCGTCTGGCCAACGGCGGGATTTTTGCCCTCCTCGCCGATGAGCCACTGCCGCGCAAGGTCAACATAGACGTCGGCCGCATTCACTATGACAGCCTGGTCTACGTGGGCAGCGCCACGCACGACATCGCCTGTGCTTATAGTGACGTGCCGGTGCGCTCGGAGCTGAAGCCTGGCGGCAGCGCATGGTTTATCGGCGCGGCCGGGCCGATGGGTCGGATGCATGTCCAGCGTGCCATCCAGCTCGCCGACTGCCCGGCAACCATAGTATGCACCGACGTGAGCGAAACGCGCCTGGAGGATTTACGGGCCTCTTTCGGTGAGGAAGCGGAGGCCAGAGGGATCCGCTTTATTTGCCTGAACCCGGTGAGAAAGGATGAGTACGCAGCCGGTATGGCGCCGTTTAAAGAACAGGGCTTCGACGACATCGTGGTGCTGGCCCCTGTTCCGGCTCTCGTATCGGAAGGAGCGGACTTCCTGGCGCCGCGCGGGGTGATGAACATCTTCGCCGGCGTGGCACGTGGGACGCTGGCCGGGATCAACCTGAGCGATGCTTACCTGAGAGGGGTGCGTATCATCGGCCACACGGCCTCCAGCATCGAAGATTTACGCCTGATGCTCAAGCAGGCTGAGTCCGGCTTGCTCTCCCCCAATCGCTCTGTGGCAGCCATCGGTTCGCTCAGCGCGGCACGCGACGGGCTTGAGGCGGTGATGAACGCCACCTTCGCCGGTAAAATCGTTATCTACCCCCACATCAGGGATTTCCCCCTTACTGCCCTGCCCGAGCTGAAGGACCGCCTCCCCACCGTGTATGCGAAACTGAAGGACGGACGTGAGTGGACCACAGAAGCAGAGGAGGAGTTTCTGCGGTTGACGTTACCATAACCAGAGGTGAGGGTCACTGATGGAGAAACCGCTACAGGACCGTATCGCTATCGTCACCGGGGGCGCTCAGGGACTCGGAGAAGCGATTTGCCATCGGCTGGCACAGGAGGGGGCGCACGTCGTCGTAGCCGATCTGCAGTTGGAGGGGGCCCGGCGTGTAGCCTCCGACATCATGGCCCAGACCGACCGGCGTGCCGTGGCCATCGGCGTGGATGTCACCGTCGAGGAACAGGTGGAGGCCATGGTGCAGGGCACCCTCCAGGAGTTTGGTCGTCTGGACATCCTCGTGGCCAACGCCGGCATTCTGATTGCCGAGGCCGTGGACGAGTTCCCGGCCGATAAATGGCAGGCGGTGATCAACGTCAATTTGTTTGGCTATTTTCTCTGTGCCAAGCATGCCGCCCGCGTCATGAAAGCTCAACGGAGCGGCGTGATCATTCAGATCAATTCCAAGTCGGGGAAGGTGGGTAGCTACAAAAACTCCGCTTACGCGGCATCAAAGTTCGGCGGGATCGGGCTGACGCAGTCCATTGCCCTGGAGCTGGCCGAATATGGGGTGCGCGTCAACGCCGTCTGTCCGGGTAATCTGCTGGACTCGCCGCTGTGGGTACATTCGCTCTACAAGCAGTACGCCAAAAAATGGGGCATCACCGAGGAGGAGGTGCGCCAGAAGTATATCGAACAGGTGCCGATGAAACGGGGCTGCACCTACGATGACGTGTGCAATCTTGTGGTCTTCCTCGCTTCCGACCAGGCCAGCTACATCACCGGCCAGGCTATCAACGTCACCGGTGGACAGGTGATGCATTGATTGTGGATTGCGAGTTATTCGTGAGACCAATGGGAGCGGTTGCTGTTCCGTCGTTTCCAGGTTCCTTTACCTCTCCGGCTGCAGCCGAGAGCAGACTATCACTTAACGGGGCGGGCTATGGACGAGACAAAAGCTGAAGCACTGCTAAAGGAAGCGATTTCCCACTGTTACGATAAGGAGGAAGAGCTCTGGGCCCTCTTTTCCGCGCTGGTAGGACGGCTTCCCTATCCCCTGCAGGTGACGGTGGAGGGGGAAGAAGCATCGCTCGTAGGGCTGGACGAGGCCGCGAGCGGCCTGGACGTCGGGATTATGGCCCGGGTGGACATGGGCGGCGCCACCCGGCTTGTCCCGTTGGAGCGCGTGCAGCCGACCGCAAATAGTTCCGAGAGTGCGGAGTGGTTGGACGCTTACCGCTACTGGCTATCGAAGCGATAGCCCGTCAGAGCGAATAGGAGCACTGCTATGGCCGATATAGAGGCCACACAAACACCCCTGCCGGGGCTGGAGGACGTGGTGCCTCCTCCCAGAGGGGAACTCGATAGGCATTCAACGTTGCGTGCTGCCATAAGCGCTTTCGAGCTCCATATGAAGCGGCAGGGGTTTGCCGAAAATACGGTCAAGTCTTTCCTGTACGACCTGAATATCTTCACCCGCTTCGTCGGAGCGGACACCGCGATCGGCGTCATCTCCACTCAAAACCTGAAAGACTTCACTCGCTGGCTGGTGCACGAGCGGGGTGTGCCATGCAATCCCAAATCGCTGGCCCGTCGCGTCACCACGTTGAAGGTCTTCTTCGGTTGGCTTGCCGAGAGTGAGGTATTGCCCTCCGACCCTGCCGCGCCCCTGATACACCAGCCGGTGACCACTCCCCTTCCCATCGTGCTGACCGACGACGAGGTCGAACGTATGCTGGCCGCCACCCAGGCGTTGCGCCATGGGGAAAAACCCGACGCCCGTCCGCACCTGCTGGTCACGCTGTTGCTCCACACCGGAATCAAGAAAAGCGAGTGTATGAATATCCAGCTTGGCCACCTCGATTTCAGCGATCCTTCCCAGCCGGTGCTCTGGATTCGCTACTCCGATCCGCGCTACCGCCACAAGGAGCGCAAGCTGCGCCTGCCTGAGTGGTGGCCCCGGGTGCTGAGCGAGTACCGGCTCCAGTACCGTCCAGAAAAAGTGCTCTTCCCGTGCACAGCCCGCAACCTGGAGTACGTCCTGAGCGATGTGGCCCTCCTGGCCGATCTCCCGAATGGCCTCTCGTTTGAGATGCTGCGCTGGACCTGTGCCGTGCGCGATGCCAGAGCGGGAATGGATGAGGAGAGCTTACGCCAGAAACTGGGCATCTCGAAGATCACCTGGCAGGAAACCAGCGCCAAACTCACCAGGTTGCTCGCTCCGCCCCTGTAATCTCACAAACGGAGGTCACTATGGCATCCCCACTGGCTATTCTGGGTGGCACCCCCACACGCACAGAGCCGTATCCCTCCTGGCCGGTCTACGACGAGCGAGACATCGCTGCCGTCACCGCCGTCATCAGGTCAGGCCGCTGGGGCGGCCATCCCTATCCCGGCCCTCAGAGCGCGGAGTTCGCCCGGCGCTTCGCCGAGATGCAGGGAGGGGGCTATGCGGTGCTTATGGCCAACGGCACCGTGACCATGGAGGTCGCCTGCCGGGCCGCTGGCATAGGCTGGGGCGATGAGGTGATCATACCCGCCTACACCTTCCAGGCCACTGCCGCCGCACCTATGGCCGCCGGTGCGATCCCGGTGCTCGTTGACATTGACCCGGAGACCTACTGCCTCTCCCCCTCAGCCGTAGAGGCGGCCATCACCCCACGTACCAGGGCCATCATCCCTGTCCACCTGGGAGCACAGATGGCCGATATGGACGCCATCATGGAGATCGCAGAGAGGCATAACCTGTACGTGATTGAGGACTGTGCCCATGCCCACGGGGCACGCTGGCGTGGGCAAGGGGCCGGCACCATCGGGCATTTTGGCTCCTTCAGCCTTCAATCGTCCAAGATACTGACCACCGGCGAGGGAGGGGTGCTCTTGTGCCGCACGCCAGAGTTGGCTGCCCGTGCCGCCAGTATCATTGACTGCGGCCGTCCCCACAGCCTTACCCCACCCCATTATGAAACCGATGTCTCGGACGAGCATAGTTCAGGTCTGACCATGGGGGCTAACTATCGCCTTTCGGAGCTGCACGCTGCCCTGGGCAATGTGGCCCTGGAGCGTTTCCCTGAACAGGTGCGGCAACGAGAGGAGCTGGTTGACTATCTGGAGGAGGGCTTAAGGGAGATACCCGGTGTGCGCCTGCTGAAACGCGACCCGCGCCATACTACCCGCTCGTTCTACAGATACATCTTTGCCATCCGGCCGGAGGTACTGGGGATCGAGCACGAGGTGGTATGCGCGGCGTTAGAGGCTGAGGGCATCCCCTGCGGTGTGGGCTACGAGGCGATGCACCGTTACACTCTTTTCCGCCCGCACCTTTCCCGCCTGCCGGTCCCTGCTGCGTTCCCCGAGCGCTTCAGGTTCGAGGCCCTCTCCTTTCCCGAGGCCGAAAGGGCCTGCGAGCGCGAGGCGGTGTGGCTGGGCGAGAGCATCTTCCGCGCCGGACGGCAGGGGGTGGACGATGTCGTCTCCGCCATGCGCAAAATCCAGGCGCACGCGGAGGAACTTGCGGCGCTACGCCCCGCACACATCGGGTAGGGGCAGGGCTTGCCCCTGCCCAGATTTACACGGGCAGGGCTTGCCCCTGCCCAGGGGACGACCGCGGGGGGCGACCACAATTGCCCATCTGGGCGACCGCAGGGGGCGCGAACCTAGGGCGACCGCGAGGGTCGCCCCTACCGGCGCATAACCACGGGCAGGGCTTGCCCCTGCCCAGAACCACAAGGGGCGCCCCTACCGGCGCGTGACCATGGGCAGGTAAACGCGGCCTCCCCATATCACTCTGGGGTCTGCCTTCAGACCGTCCCCATCCACGGCGTAGACCACGATACGGCTCATAGGGATTCCCGTGCCGGAGAAGCCGGTGTATTCAGCGGCGTAGAGGTTGCCCCTCACAATGGTCAGCGTAATGGTGGGGACGGTATCCAGCGCCATCTCTTCCTGACCCGACGGCGGCAGCACATAGGTCGGCGGATAAATCGCGGCCCATACCCTCGCCACGCCGACATCATCGCGGACTTCCGCCGTGATCACGCCCCTACCGCTTACGATTTTGCCCACCTCTGCCTTAACAAGGGAGGGCGGCCACTTCGTAACGTCGCTCAATATGCTGGTGCGGGTGGCAAAGAACCTCTGTCTTGCCGTAGCCCCTTCCGTCTCCTCGTTGGGCACCCCATCCCCATCGTCATCAAGCCAGGGCGTTTGCGCAGGCTGAGCACTCTCCAGCGCCCGCCGGGCCCTCTCGAAACTATCCCCCAAGCTCATCCCACGGCTTAGGGAGGTGAACAGGTAGCTGGAGAAGAGGGTATCCCCACTTACAGCCCAGGCCGACTGCTGCGCCCCCGTGGAGGCGACCACCACCCGCCCCGGCTTGCCCAATGTGTCAACGAAGCTCCCAGCTTGGGGAAAGTCCAGCACCACGTTGACCTCCAGCCCCGGGTTGTACAGGGCCTCCAGCGCTCCCAGCCAGTAATGGAGCTGACTGGGTCGGAGCTGCTCTGTGCTGCCGTTCAGGTAAAAGTAATCGGGGCCGCCATGGCCCACGAGATAAAGCACCAGTGGGCGGTCATCATCTACGTAACCCGTCGCCCATGAGGTGATAGCATTATACAGGTTGTTCCTTGAAGGCACGGCATCCACATCAGGTGTCCCGTCGCCGTCGGGGTCCAGGGTCGGGTCGGTGGCCAGGTAATGGATACGCTCGCCGTCATAGCCACGGGACAGGAAGAAGCGATAAATTGCGTCGGTGGCGCGATGGATATGCGCCTGAACCGGCGAGCTATCTTGCAACTTCCCCGCGACCAGGATCAGGGCCCCAGGGGCCTTCAAAGTATCCAGGCTGCGCACGGAGAGGCGGTAACTCGCGTTCGATAACTGCTGGGTGGGGAAGGCATGGCGCAGACGGAGATAGAATCCCCCGCTACGGGTGGAGGTAAACGGCAGGCGCACATCGGGGCTGAATTCGTTATATTGACCGCCGAGCCTGGTAAAGCAGTCTGAGTACAGCTCCAGGTATAGATGGGCATCGGAGCCGGGAGGGGTTAGGCCCTCGATCAGATAGGCTGTGCCGGCGGCGGTAGCATCGAAGCGCACCCAGTCTTCATCGGTGGAGCTGTGAAAATTATGCTCCTGGACCAATCCATCTGTAGATATTGGCTTGGCCTGGGTGCAGAGATCGTCAGGTTCATACGCATCGCCGATGATGTTGATATAATGTCTGGCGGAGACAGTGCCGCCCGCGTTCCTGGCGGTGACGGAGACTTCCTTCAGCCCGACGGTATTCCAGGTAAAGCTCACCTGGTCGCTGGTGGAAGAGGAGACACGCGTCACTCCTGCTTGATCGGTAGCCTGCCAGGTATAGGTGATCGGGAGCGTGGCATTGGCCGGGCTGACGGTGGCGATGAACGTGTAACTGTTCCGGAGCGAGCCGCTTGTCGGGCCGCTAATCGTCACGGAAGTCACGGCCACCCATAAATCAAACCGGCGCGTATCGGAGACGATCGCCTTACACGTGCCGCCGATGTAACCATACGCCACCACAACGTATTCGTAGGAGGCGCCGCTTTGCAAGCCGGTCAGGGTAATCTGATGCGCCGTGTTCCAATTGCTCAGGCTGGAGTATTGCCATGCCCCAGGAGGGCTGGTTACGCGCCGATACAGCACCTGCCCCAAGGTCGAGACCGCCCCTGTATTCCACGAGATCACGGCACTGTTGAACGAGGCTACGGCAGAGACGTTGTTGATGCCACTGCCTGGTGCTGGTAACGGCTGGCTCGCATCAATCAGATTAGAGGTGCGTGGCACCTCGGCGAAGGAACCGGTGTCCCACAGTATGCGATGCGACCGCCCGCCGTTGGCATCGGCGTAGGTGAACACGGTGACAGCATTCCCCAACGCCTCGGTCTCTACCGACAATAGCCCGTAGGTCCATTTATACGTCGTGTTCGAGGCTCCCCACACGGTCGTAGCTGGGAACGTCCCCACCGCCGGGTCGTTGGCGGAGTCAGGACGCCAGCCTGCCCGGTCTATACCTACCTGCAGCGCGACCAGCGTATCATCGCTGCCTTCAGGCCGGGACTGGGCATACATCTGGAACCTGTATGTGCGACAGGGTACAGTGTTGTATATCACCTGGTAGAGGCCGGCTATATGCTTACCGTCCCAGTATGTTCGCACCTGAACAGCCTCATCATACTGGGCATACGTTTTTTCCGGATCGGTCTCCACAGGGATCGTGCCGCGTGCATACCATAGCCGCCAGTCCTGCAACACACTGGGCGGTATATTGTTACCTGCGTTATTGTCATCATCGGGAACCCAGGCGCCAGGCGGATACGTCCTCTGATACCGCAGGTGGAACTCATACCAGTCGTGGTTATCGAAGGTGGGGTTGTGCAGGGAGGCCGCGGCGACGGGAGCGCTGAGAGTGAACTCTTCTGGCGGGTCGGGTTCCTGGGCCGCGGCGGGCAAAGCACAGGGCGCACCGACCGTAAGCAAAAGCGACAGAATGGCAACACCAGTGGTTGTAAGCTTGAGCATCTCCTTCATCAGGTTCCTCCTGCGGTGACAATCACTTCCAGAAGTGACTGTCACCTGATTTCAATTTGAGCAGCTCCTGCTCGAATGCGAGGCTGTCCAGTGGTAACTCCACCGGCCGGTCCGTGAGCGAGGAGTAAAGTATCGCATTCGCCAATTCGACGGAGTGAATCCCCTCCTCGGCCGGAGCGATCAGGGGCACTCCTTCTAAAATAGCACGGGCAAAGTTGTCCAGTATCTCGTAGTGTTGACCGCCGCTGTCTTCTATGTCAAAGGCAATATGCTCCACCTCTGGCTTGGCAAATGCTTCCGGCGATGTCCTCGAGAACTCGGCCGCTGAGACTTTGTTGCGTGTAAAGGAAAGCGTTCCATCCTCCAGAACCAGCTTACCCAGATCTCCGGCCAGTTCCAGGCGGTTTGTACCCGGCGCTTCTCCGGTAGAAGTGATGAACACAGCCGTACAGCCGTTGGGGTATTCCATATAAGCGGTCACCTCATCTTCCACCTCGATGTTGTGCCTCCTGCCAAAGCCGCAGAAACCCCAGACGCGCGCGGGCATCCCGCAGATCCACTGAAGCAGATCCAGGTTATGCAGGCTCTGATTGATCAGCACTCCACCGCCTTCGCCCTTCCAGGTAGCCCGCCATCCGCTCGAGGCGTAGTAGGCCTCGGTGCGGAACCAGTCCGTGATGATCCAGGTGATGCGCAACAGCGGCCCCAGCGCGCCCGTGTCTACCAGCTCTTTGATCTTGCGGTAACGGGGATCCGTGCGCTGATTGAGCATCACGGCAAAGACAAGGCTTTTATCCTTGTGCGCGGCGATCAAACGCTCACAATCCGCCTTGTGGACGGAGAGGGGTTTTTCCACCAGCACATGGCAGCCGGACTCCAGTGCGGCAATGCCGATCGTGGTGTGGTCATAATGAGGTGTGGCGATGAGTACCGCATCACAGATGCGGTCACGCAGGAGTTGAGTGTAGTCGGTGTAGGCAGCACAGCTATACTGTTCCGCCGCAGCGCGAGCTCGCTCAGGGAGGGTGTCGCACACCGCCGTCAATGCTATTCGTTCGGACTTGGCGATGTTCTTCAGATGGAGGGAGCCGATAGTGCCGACGCCGATCAGCGCAAGCTTTACCTTTTTGTCCATACCTTTCGATATCCCTATCCCTCAGCAGGATGGTGTGGTTAGACAGCTAGCAGTACGCCCGGCCCGCTATCCCGGCCTGAGCTCAGTTGCTTGACAGCACCCTGTTTGGGCATATAATGGGTAGCGATCAGTCAGCCGGCAGCCGAGCGACCTCGGACTCTGGCAACGGCGGGGATTATACCACAGAAGTCAGTAATGCGACAAGTCCCTCAGCCTGCGGGGTCTGGCGACATCCAATGCACTGGGGAGCTCGCTCGCGTACCGGCCTGAAAGCGGCGATTGGTGCGAACCGATGCTCTCAGCACTCTCGATCCACACGTATCACGATCCGACTGGCTTCGATGCCCTGGCCGAGGAGTGGAACAGGATATTGCACCGTTCCTTCGCCGACACCATCTTTCTCACCCACGAGTTTCAGCGCACCTGGTGGCGCTGCCTGGGCACCGGCGAGCCGCTGATTATCACATTCCGCGATGAGCGGGGTGACCTTGTCGGCATTATTCCCCTCTACGCCACCCTCACCCCGCAGGGGGAACAGGCGCTAGCCACCGTGGGCTGCACGGAAGTGGCCGATTATCTCGATTTCATCGTAGTGCGGGGATGGGAAGATAGAGTCTATAGTGCCCTGGTGGAATTTCTTGCTGGTGAGCACGGGCCCGCATGGGATCTGCTCGATCTGTGCAACATCCCACAGGACTCTCCCACCTTATCCATCCTCCCTGCGCTGGCCCAGACGCGGGGCTGGCACAGCTCCATCACGCGAGATGACGTTTGCCCCATCGTGCGGCTGCCCTCCACCTGGGAGGAGTACCTGGAACAGTTGGACAAAAAAGACCGGCATGAGCTGCGGCGTAAGTTGCGCCGTGCCGAGGCTGTTGCTGGCCTGCACTGGTATATCGTGGGAGCGGAGCACAATCTGGAGAAAGAAGTGGAGGACTTCCTGGCGCTGATGGCGGCCAGCACGCCTGACAAGGCGGCGTTCCTGACGCCTCAGATGCGTCACTTCTTCCGTCAACTGGCCCGAACGGTCTACGACGCCGGGTGGCTCCAATTGATGTTTCTGGCAGTGGGAGAACGCAAGGCCGCGGCTTATATGAACTTTGTCTACAACAATCGGGTCATGGTCTACAACTCCGGCCTTGACTGGCAGAGTTTTCCTCAGCTTGGCGCGGGCATTGTGCTGACCGCTTACGCGATTCGCCACGCTATTGAGCAGGGCTATACGCTATTTGATTTTATGCAGGGCGATGAGCGCTACAAATATCAGTTCGGGGGCCAGGACGTGGAGGTGCGCCGACTGATCATACGCAAGGCAGGTGGCCGGGTGACACTTCCGAAGTGACCGCCACCTGTGACAAAACAAAACCCGAGCCTGCAAGACCTTTGCGTCCTTCGCGCTCTTTGCGGTTCAGTAAACCGCCACCTGACAAAACAAAAGCCGGGCCTGCAAGCCCGGCCTACAGAGCGGGCGACGGGACTCGAACCCGTGACCTTCTCCTTGGCAAGGAGACGTTCCACCAACTGAACCACGCCCGCTTACAGCGCTTACATTATATCACAAATTTCGAGATATGCAAGTACATGACACGCTGGAAGAACGGATCAAGCTCGCCGTCCAGAGTCTGCTGGAGAACGAAAGCCTCACCGGAGACCTGGACGACGAAGCCGCTCAGACCTTGCTGGACTGGGGTATCGCCTGCGTCAGGCGTATCGTTCTGGATACGGGCGGTCTTGACGACGAGGAAGCCGCGGCCGTGATGTCGCCTCGTCTGCGCGCTACACGCCGCCTGATGCGCCGGGTCAATGCCTGGCTTGCCACTCCCTCACCAGATGACCGGACGGCCATTCTGTTTGACATCGCGGCCCAGGCTGCTATCATCTATGGAACAGGCGCCAACCGTGTGGATGAACACCGGCTGCAAGCGATGGCAAGCCTCCAGCCTGGAGGTATTTATACCCGGCGTGAGCTTATCGCCCGCCTGCGCGGATTGTTCGACCCAGGGAAACCGTGTACACTTCCGCAGGATGATGCCACTGAGCCGCTTGCGTGATCTGACCGCATGGCGGTGAATTAATGCACATTGGCATTGTAAACCGGCTTGCCCGTGCATGCGTAACGATATTCACCCTCTCCTCTCTGGCAGGCGTGGGTGTATATGCTCTTTCCTCGTTACTCCTGCAAGAACCCAATGTACCGCCGGACCCTCCCCCCGCTCCTATTGAGCCAGCACTGGCACGGGCGCTGCTCCAGGCACGGCCGGACGAAGACATCCGGGTCATTGTCTATCTGAAGGAACAAAGCGTTCCCGAAGCCATTGTCCATCGCGCAGGCGAGATGGCTGCTGCCCGTGCGCGGCTCGTATCGGCCTTGCGTGCCACGGCAGAGCGCGCTCAGGCACCGCTGATAGCCTATCTGGCAGCGGCCCGGGCCGCCGGGACGGTGGAAAGCTATATCCCGCTCTGGATTTTCAACGGCATAGTGGTGAGCGCCCGTCCCGCTTTTATCCGCGATCTCGCTGCCCACCCTTCCGTTTCCTCCATCCGGCTCGATCACTACCGGCAATGGGTGGCGGAGCCGGCCCAGCAGCCCCTTGGCCCCGGTGAAACTCCCACAGTGGAGTGGGGTGTAAGTCGCATCCGCGCCGATCAGGTCTGGAGCACGCTCCATATCTCCGGCAGCCACGCGGTCGTAGCCAGTATGGATACCGGCGTGGATTGGTTGCATCCCGCCTTGCACACCAGCTACCGGGGGTACGATCCCCGTGGGTTGCATAATCATCTCTACAACTGGTATGATGCGACCGGTCTTGGCGCCCTTTACCCGGTAGATGGTCACGGTCACGGCACCCATACGCTGGGCGTGATCGTTGGGCAGGGTGGCATCGGCGTCGCGCCTGGCGCACGCTGGATCGCGGTGCGGGTGCTGAACAATCAAGGGTACGGGTACGACTCCTGGGTTCACCTGGGGTTTCAATGGCTTCTCGCTCCCGGCGGGGATCCGACCCGTGCTCCTGATGTGGTCAACTGCTCCTGGGGCAACGAGAACAGCGCGCTGGAGACCTTCCGACCGGACCTGCGGGCGCTGCGAGCGGCGGGCATTTTTGCTGCCTTCGCCGCCGGCAACGAAGGCCCTGCTTACCGCACGGTCAGGTCGCCTGCTTCCCTGCCGGAGGCTTTCGCCGTGGGGGCCAGCGACCAGGATGATGAGGTGGGATACTTCTCCAGCCGGGGGCCCTCACCTTGGGGGGAGGTGCGGCCGCACGTCGTGGCACCGGGAGTGCGCATTCGCTCTTCGCTACCTGGAGGGGCCTACTTTTTGTGGGACGGGACCTCTGTGGCGACGCCCCATGTGGTCGGCAGCGCCGCTCTTTTGCGCGCAATCAGCCCCACGGTAAGCGTGGCCCAAATAGCCCATCTCATTACCAGCACCGCCGTACCCATTACTGTGCCCGTGCCCAATAACATCGCCGGCTGGGGACGGGTGGATAGTTGGGCTGCGGCGGTCGTGCTAGCGCAGCCTGGCTTTATCTCCGGAACGGTCAGGCGGGCCGGGGATGGCACGCCCATCCCCGGAGCGCAGGTCGAGGCCGTGGCCCTCCTGCAGACAGGCGGTGGCAACGTCAGCACGGCGAGGGACGGCAGCTACCGGATGGCGCTGGCCCCCGGCGTGTATGACCTGACCGCCTCGGCCTTTGGCTATGCCCCGGCGACGGTGCAGCGGGTTACGGTGGTTACCAGCACAACAAGGGTAGTGGACTTCGTTTTGCCGCGCCTGCCGTTCGGTGTGGTGCGCGGTCGTATCACCGACGCCGCCACTGGTCGCCCGCTCACGGCTACGGTGACCGTCCAGGGCACGCCTGTGGCAGCCACTGCCGGGGAGTATGCCTTCGAGCTGCCCGCCGGTACCCACACCCTGTCCGCCCGCAGGATAGGATACCGTATGATCACCGCCACGGTTGCCGTCCAGGCCGGCGAGGTGACCACGGCGGACTTAGCGTTGCCCCCGGCCCCCTCCATCCTGGTGGTGGATAGCGGGGCCTGGTACTACGGCAGCCAGGCGGCTTACTTCCACCAGGCACTGGATGACCTGGCCTATCCCTATGACACCTGGAGAATCAAACATCTGCCTGCCGACCTTCCGCCCTCCTCCACTCTTTCTGCCTACGACATCGTGGTGTGGAGCGCGCCGTTGGATGCGCCCGGATACCTCGGTGCGGACGAGGCGCTCGTGGGGTATCTGGACGGCGGGGGACGGTTGTTGCTTAGCGGCCAGGATGTGGG
Source organism: Anaerolineae bacterium (assembly GCA_026418995.1). GTDB lineage: Bacteria > Chloroflexota > Anaerolineae > B4-G1 > B4-G1 > JAOAAG01. The sequence continues at coordinate 1,973 of JAOAAG010000369.1, read as the reverse complement.
ATACTGGGACGGAGGAGGGGCATTGGGGTACTGGAGTGATTATTACGGCGATTACCTCAAGGCCCTCTTCATCAACGATGGCGCGCCCTCGCGCGTGCTGCACGGGACATCGGGTGAGCTGTTCGCAGGCTTGAGCATAACCATCACCGGGGAGGGTGGGGCAAATAACCAGACCTACCCGGACGAGGTTGAGGTCGCCGACGATGATGCCGCGGCTGCGGTCTGGAGATACCAGTTGGGGGGCTATGGCGGCATCCGCGCCAGCACATGTCTGACCTACCGCAGCCTGTATTTTTCCTTTGGCTTCGAGGCCATTAACGACCGTTCCACCAGGCGCGAAGTGATGAGACGGGCCATCGAGTGGCTCGCCGCGCCCCCTCCGAGGGCAGGGCTGAGACTGACCTATGCTGCCCTCCCCAAGGTTGGGCCGCCCGGCTCTGTCGTCACGCACACCGTCCGCATACGGCACACAGGTCAGGCGGGAGTGACCGATACTGTGCTGCTGGGGCTGGACGGTGCGGATTGGACCACCCGTCTCAGCACGAGTTCCCTGAGACTGGCTCCGTGCGCCACGGACACTATCGTCATCTCCGTCACCATCCCTCGGGATGCCCTGTGGAATGCCTCGGACGTTGTCACGCTCACCGCGCGCTCCTCCATTTCGCCAGCCCTGCGCTCGCGGATTATTCTGACAACCAGGTCACCTGCCCCCATCCTGCTGGTAGACGATGACCGGTGGTACAACCAGGAAGAAAAATACGAGGCGGCCCTGAGGGCCGTTGCCCTGCCCTACGACTACTGGCGCACAGGCCAGAACTGGCGCGAGCCGCCCGGCAGCAGCCCGACGCTTGATTTATTAAGGCTCTACCCCATCGTGCTCTGGTACACCGGGTACGACTGGTACGCGCCTGTCACCAGCGAGGAGGAAGCTGTGCTGAGAGCTTACCTTGATGGGGGAGGGCGGCTGTTCCTTTCCTCTCAAGAGTTTCTCTATTACCATCACGCTGATCCGCTTGCCCGCATTTACCTGGGAATAGCAAGCTACACTGAGCATGTTACGCCGACTCTGGTCACCGGCGTGCCAGAGAACGTCATCGGCGACCGGCTAGGGCCATACCGGTTGGATTACCCTTTCCGCAACCTCTCGGATGCGGTCTTGCCAGCGCCGGGCGTGCCCACCCTTTTCCGGGATCAGGAGCGCCGCCCGGTCGCGCTGGGCCACCGGGTGGGGGACTACAAGACGGTCTTTTTCTCGTTCCCCTTCGAGGCTCTGCCGGAGGCCGAGCGGCCTGAGGTAATGGAGCGTATCGTTGGGTGGCTGAGCTGGCTGGGTAGCTCGACACTCGTGGCCGGGCGGAAGAGTGTCCTGCCCGGCGCTGCGCTTGTCTACACCGCCACACTGCGCAACGATGGCCCGCAGGCGCTCAGTGTGTCGTTTTCCAACACCCTCCCCCTTGCGGTGACGCTGATACCGGGTAGCCTCACCGGCCCGGCCTCCTACCTGCCATCCGTCCGCCAGGTGCGCTGGGAAGGGAGGCTGGCGCCGCGCGAGGAGCTAACCTTCACTTACGGGGTGACCGTCTCTCTGGCAGCAGGAAGGGGTTCCTGGATCACCAACACCGCTGTGCTGACGCTGGAAGAACAGGACCTGCACTTCCATCGTGATGCGGTGGTGCGGGTTGGCGGGGCGGACCTGTCTCCTTCTGCGTTGGACTGTGCCCCACCTGCCGTGCGCCCTGGCGGGCGCATCACCTGCGTGCTCCGGCTGGTTAACGCCGGGCCGGAGGCTGCCCAGGAGGCGCGTGCCGTTATCCAACTGCCGGCAGGCAGCCGGTTAGTGCCTGATTCCGCGCACTGGACCGGGGTAGGCACTATAGAGCTGCTTACGGGCACGCTGCTTTGGAAAGGGCCACTGGCCTCGGGAGGGCGCATTACCCTCACCTATCAGGTGAGTCTGTCTCTTATACACATCT
>JAOAAG010000332.1 GCA_026418995.1 Anaerolineae bacterium | reverse complement strand
GCGAATCCCGAGGAAAAGGGAACTGAAAGGGGCCTCCGCCCGCTCTTGCTCCCCGCCCGTCTCCGCGCGTTGCAAAGCGAATCCCGAGGAAAAGGGAACTGAAAGGATCACATTCGAAGATTCTTGGTGAGGTATATCCTCCTGTTACAAAGCGAATCCCGAGGAAAAGGGAACTGAAAGCAGAGAACGGATCTCGTGTAGTTAATGTAAAGGGGGTTGCAAAGCGAATCCCGAGGAAAAGGGAACTGCAGAGCATCTGCTCTCGAAAGGTATATACAGTTGTATGAGGGGGAACATTGCAAAAAGATTCCGATGAGGTGGGAGCTGGCAGGCCTGCAGTGTGACCTGATGTAAGGGAGGGGGCAGCTTGCATGCATCTTGAGATCCGACTTAAAACACTGACACCACTCTGGACGGGCGGCGTGGACCAGACCTGCGATCGCCTGCACGAGACTGGGCTGATCGGCTCGCTGCGCTGGTGGTATGAGGCCCTGGTGCGAGGGCTGGGCGGATATGCGTGCGATCCGACAAGCGAGAACCGGTGCCCAGATAGGAATGGAGATCACTGTGCTGCGTGCGAATTGTTTGGTTGCACTGGATGGGCGCGGAAGTTTCGGCTGCGCGTGCTGGATGCCAGCAAGCAATTGATTCTGGAGACAATCCCAGCAGATACAGAGTTTACACTTGAGTTTGTTGAACTGCGCCCGATCCAACCAGAAGAGAAATGGCTATTGGTGAAATCAATCGAAATCGCTGCAAGGTATGGTGCATTGGGAGGCAAAACGACACTTAAACCACAGAAGGACAGATACAAAGGCGTGGATTACGGCATCGTTCAATGGATAGAAATGCAACCCGAGATTACGAAACCGGAGATTATCCATTATTTCCAGCGATCAGATTTCCGCGGTGGAGAGGGTGAGTTTCCAGACTTGAGGTGGTTCTTCTTCTTGAAAGATGCATTTTTGGGACGTGTTCAAATCAATAGCCTGATTGGGCTGTCTGATGATGGGCGCCGGATAATTGGACATGAAAAGTATCAGCAATTTTTGCGTGGTCGGCGTGGTGGCAAGAATCAAGACGCAGTTAGTAAGAAAATTTTCTCCTTCCATGTAGCTGGTGGCCGAGTTTGGGGTTATGCCAAGGATGCTCATATGCGGGGTGAGATCATTAGGCAAATCAGGCAGCAACTTGGCGATGGGAAGTATACCGTAAAGACAGGCGAGGAGGTACTCAATGAGTTATGACCTGTACGTAGAACTCGGCGGTGAATCGCAGGACGACATAAACGCGCTGGTGAATGACCAACATCGGGATTATCAAAACGCTGACATCGCTGCGCGCATCCGTTTGCTTGCAGGGGTTGCGGCGCGCAATGAATGTGTAAGAGAGTACACTGTCAGCGGCGACCGCAAACTGGGCGGTGGTTACAAAAGCCTAGTGCATGACCGGGGCAATCCCGATAACACAAAGTATGCCAAAGAACTGATTGTCCCAGCGCTAAAACAGATGGAAGAACTCGGATTGAAAGGCAGCGTACCAGATTTAAAACTGCTCCCTCTTGGCTCCTGGTTCCTGCAATTCACTTTCGCACTGGATAAACCCTGGATGAGCAAGGATGATGACCTGTTTTACGTCACCGACAGCGTTAACCCTGTGTGCAAGGATAAGGTCTTCAAGGTTCCAATGATGTCAGCTGCTGGATGGAAAGGGCTGCTGCGCTGGACGGCAATGCACATTCGCCTGACCATGAAGAAGGATACGCTGACCAGCGAGCAATTCGCTCAGGAACGCTTCCGTCAGACTTTGCTCTTCGGCGATGAAAAGGGTGAGGAACCAGAGCAGACCAAAGATTTTGCTGCTTTTCTGGATGGGCTCAAACCTGACGCTCGCGTCGAATATGAACGGCTATTGCGAGAGCACTATAACGTGAAGCATAATTGTCCTCTTCCGCATCACATGGGACGGCTGATATTCTATCCCACGTTCTTCAACCTGATTGACGTTGAGGTCATAAACCCGCACAGTCGCGAAACCAAGGCGGGCACACATCCGATTTACCTGGAGTGCGTCCCCGCCGGCGCCGAGGGCACATTCTCGCTCCTCTACGTCCCCTTTGACCTTATCGGGAGGGACATGGAGAAAATCCACCGAGAGGCGGCGGAGGACCTGCGCATCATCGCCGAGGCCATCAGCACCATGATGCTCACATATGGCTTCTCTGCAAAGCGCACGAGCGGATACGGGGCGGCAGAGGATGAGATTCATGGCAAAGTGCAAACGCGGAAGGGTGAGACCTTACTGACGCGGCTGAGCCGGATGGCGCAGGAGGTGCGAAATGTCGATCTCTAGCCTGCAGCCGCTGAAAGACAAACGCGATGCGCTGCTCCTCGCGGAAGTGGCGGCGCTGCTGCACGATGTGGGGAAATTAAGCAGTCAGTTTATTGATCAAATGTCCGCTAATCCATCAGCTAACAGTTCAAATTTCAAGCATGAAAGTGCTCCAGAACAATTAAACGGCTTTGTGGATAATGCATTTCTTGCGGCATTTAAGAATATTAAGCTACGTGATTCTCTAAAATGGGACATTATCCCAAGAAATAAACAGATTGGGCAGTTACTCGATCTTATTCTGCATCATGATAGCAGAAATCATTCTGCGTTCCTTGTCCAGCTACTTAATCGCTGCGATGGAGCTGACTCGGGGGCAGACAAAGGAACCACACGCAAAGAGGGACTACCAAAAGAAGCAAAACAAGAATATACTAATACATTTATAGCATCTGCTTTTGGAAATGAAACGCAGAAATTAAATCCGTTGGAATTGGATGATATAAGAAGCAAGTTGACCAAGTACGTTGGACAAGAATTGACAAACATTACATCCAAAAGTTCTGAGGTTCTCCAGCGGATCAAGTCAGATTATGAGTATGGGCTGGGTGAAACAAGACGGCCAGCAAATGATGTAACACTGTGGTGCCATTCGCTTTCTGTGGCAACGCTTTACAAAACATCTCTGGCAACCCAACTTGCGAATAGAGAATTATTAGACATAGACCGCCTCCGCTGGCGCATTCTGCGTATCAACTTCGACGTGCTCGGCCTCTACGCAAAGGCCATCAAGATCGCCGACCTGCTCGGCTACCAGCGAGCGGTGGAGCAGGTATGCGAGCGGGTCAAGCATCTGGTGGAGGAGGAGTACCCGCTCGGCAACGAAGTCTACCGTGACACAACCGGCATCTACTTCACGTTCCCGGACATCGACCTGCCTGCAGACCTGGCGCAGGAGATTCGTCGCATCGTGGAAGGGGAAGAGGAAGGGGTGGACCCGGAAATCGCCCCACGTATCGCTTTAACCAGGGGCGATGGCTCAACCGCTGTGGAACAGCTCAAGGGCATCCTGGCCAAGGCGCGTTGTGAGGCTCTTCAGGCCATGGCGCAGCCATTCGATAGCGAGAACCTGAGCACCTCCTGGCAGCACCGGTGGGATACGGTTGACGAGGGCAGAGGGGAGGTCTGCCCTGTCTGCCGCCTGAGCCCGATGAAGGAAGGAGAGGAGGCCTGCGAGAGATGCCTGAAGCGCCGCGGCTCACGCATCGATGAGTGGCAGAAAAACCCCCACCGCACCATCTGGATGGACGAGATCGCAGATCACAACGACCGCGTCGCCCTCATCGTCGGGAAATTCGGCCTGGATGACTGGCTCTCCGGAGACCTGGTGCAGACCATGCTGGTCAAAGCGGTGAAGAACAACCCGGCAGGTTGCACGCCCAAGAATCCCTCGCCGGCCCGCCTGCGCCGCATCTGGGAGACATGTCAGAGATTCTGGAGCGAGACGGTGGAAAAAGAGATCCTTGGTAAACATGAATATGGCAAAGACGCTGAACGCTCTGACCTGCGCTGCAATCGCTGGCTGGTTGTCCCCGACAGTAAGGATGGCTGGAGAGAAAGAGTCCCCTACGATGGATCAGTGAATGGCAAGCCGATCAGCATCCTCTGGCGCGAAGAGGGAAAGCACTTCATCACAATAATCAACCTGCAACTGACGGAGGAGGTTGAAGCAGGACAAAGAGTTACTGTAAGCGATCCAATGGAACCCCGAAAGAAGATCATATTCACGGTGCAGAAGGTGGAGAAGCCGAGCGACAGAATGTATCGATACATGCCGTTCTTGCCGCTCCTGTCCTCTCCCGATCAGTTCTTGGCCCTCGTACCAGCTGCTGATGCTCTGGAGCTCGCCAATAAGATTCGTGAGGAATACGCCAAGCAGTTCGGCAAGGTCCAGAACCGCCTTCCGCTATTACTAGGCTTGGTTTTCTTCCACAGAAAGATGCCACTTTTTGCTGTGATGGAAACCGCGCGTCGGATGCTGGAGGCGCCAATGAAAGAAGAGTCGTGGAGAGTGGAGTGCTGCCGCCCTGATGGAGATGCATATGAACATAAGCATCAGTATCTGCGTCTCTCCCAAGGCGAACACAGAGTGATCATGCAATTCCCAATCAAAATGGGAGACAACACAACTCCTGATATATGGTACCCCTACGTGTTTGTGGAACAATTTGCTGATGGCACGCCGGATAACCGCCAGTATCGCTTCCAGCAAAACGGCCGCTGGCTTGTGCATGTCAGCGACCTGAAAGAGGGTGATTTGGTTGAGATCATCCCCTCCCGACTCGCCTATATCTGGCTGGAGCACACAGCCAAGCGCTTCGAGTTTGATCCCGAGAGACATCTCATGCTGATGGACGAACTTCCGCGCATGATGGAGATGTGGGGACGTCTGAAGGAGAGCGGGATCACCATAACCAGCCTCCGCAGCCTGCAGGCACTGCTGGAGGCGAAAGGTGCGGCATGGGGAATGAACAGCGAGGAGTTTGAGCATCTGGCAGAGGCGGCGCTCAAAGATGCCGGACTTTTCCAGCACAGGGACAGGGATGGCAACATCCAGGATGTCATCGTGCCAGATGATGTTGTGAGCAAACGCTTTGCCCGCTGCCTGGAACTTTACCTGCACATTCTCAAACAAAAGCTCAAAGGAGGCCGAAATGAGACCTGAAGTGCTCAGATATTTCGCCCTCGCGCTTGATCCCATTCACGTCGGTACAGGCGGGATGCGCTTAGGGCGTGTGGACATGTCGATCGTGCGCGAGCCGGGAACGAACCTGCCCAAGATTCCGGGCACCAGCCTGGCCGGTGCATGCCGCACATACGCGGCGATGCAGGAAAACCGCTATCGTTGGGAGTCTGATGGCAAAACCTATGTTTGTGCCGGACAGGGACAGGAAGACAAAGACAAGAACATCGTCGGCCACTGCGGCAGGCCCGACTGCCCCATCTGCGTCACATTCGGATTCAGCAAGGGTAGCGGTGCGAGTTTCCAGGGGCTGGCGCAGTTCTCGGATGCGCGGCTTGTGCTGTTTCCAGTCCACTCTCTTGCGGGACCTGTCTGGGTGACCTGTCCGATGGTGTTAAAGGATTTGGGAATTAGCTCCGCCGAACCGAATGATGGCGAGGTGCAGGTGGCAGATGGATTGAAGCACATCGACCGCATCAATCTCGGCTGGCTGATGCTGGATGTGGTCAGCAACGGATTTTCTCTCGACGCCTCTAAGCTACCTGGTGTGCCAGAAGAGATCCTCAATCGCGCCGTTCTGGTTTCGGACAGGATGTTCGGCCACATCGTCAACGACAATCTTGAGGTCCGCACATCTGTCAGCATCGACCCTCGAACCGGCGCAGCAGCTGAAGGCGCGCTCTTCACATACGAGGCAATCCCACGCGCCAGCGTGCTCTATTTTGAGGTCGTGGTGGGCGATCCGAAATACTATCGAATCGCAAAGACGGTCGAGCAAAACGGTGAGAAAAAGACAGTATATGTTATTCCACTCAACAATGATGTGCATAAAGAGGGCAATGTGAAGACTGTGGTAGATACTGTGCAAAAAGGCCTAGAACTCTTCGAATCTCTCGGCATCGGCGGAATGAACACACGCGGCATGGGGCGTCTCAGGGTGATCAACCTGAATGCAGGAGGTGGACGCCATGAGCAGGGTGAATCTTGACCAGCTGTGTGCAAAATATGGCTGGCAGATCGCGGACGAGGTACACAGGGCCATCGGCAGGCAAGCAGAGAACCACATCACAAAATCCCTGGGCGTTCTGCAGGAAGACGGGGTCTATGCATTCTTCCTCTATCAGGCCTCACGCGGCTCACGGGAAAAGCCGGGCGCAGATAAACTCACCACGCAGGCGGCGGCTTTCCTCAAAGAGGCCGGCATCCAGGCCTTCCAAAACGGTACCGATCCGCTCAAGGCCGTCCGCGAACGCCTCGCCAGCGATCTCGACCAGCTCCTCCTTGCCAAGCACCTGCTGGAGCAGGCCCTCATATACGCCCGATATCACACCAAAGCTCTGGAGTAGGAGGTGCGCATGGCCTGGCAGATGTATACGGTGAAATACGAGCTGCGCAGCCCTCTGCACATAGGTTACCACAAGGTGGGAAATGTGCAGCGAACGCGCTACTACATCCCTGCGCGCAACCTCTGGGCCGCGATCACTGAGGCGCTCACACGTCGCGGTTTTAATACAGGTGGTGTTCCAGAGGGAGACTATGCCGAAGTCGGTGATTGGGTCAAAGATCACTGCGCCTTCAGCTACTGGTTCATCGAGGAGGACGGCACCACCCTTTCGCCCAGATATGGGGGAGAACTGAAATATGGCCGGTACACCGTAGCCAAATTCGAGCGCCTATACCTGCGATCCCATGTCACCACCGCCCTGGACGCAGCGACAACCTCCGCAGAGGAGGGCAGCTTACACGAGGTCGAGGTCATAGCGCCGTATACCCAAGATGGCAAGCGAACAATCATCGGCGGACTGGTCTTTCTGGATGGGGTCGCGAAACCGGTTCTGGGCGATGAAGAGAAATGGCGCGACTGGCTCGGAGATCTGCAGATCGGCGGCGAGCGGCGTTACGGGTTCGGGCGACTCTGCTGTCTGAAATTCCAAAATAATGATGCTGCTCCGGAGGAGTACAGCCTCGAACATGAGCGCCCACTGGTAAGAGTCAGGGGATCTGAGCCCCTTCTGGCCCACACGCCCGCAAATGATTTAAGAGGACGGGGCGAGATAGAGCCTCTGTTGGGAAGACAGACAGACACCAAGAGAAGCGATGCGTTTGGATGCAGGTTGACCAAAGCCACAGTCTGCTGGATCCCCGGCACGCTGATGGAGAACACGGAATGGTTCGAGATCGGACGGGAGGGAATGTGGAGGAAGAAAAACTTACGATGATTATGAAGACGAAATCCATAGGAGGGCTAAATCGAGGCATACCATTAACAGATACAACCTGACAAAGGATAACAAAAATAATAGGATGCCAAAAAGAGGAAAACCATGCTCAGTTATACAGGACATCCACTAGTAGACGTGGGAATTGCCACAATTGCAGCCTTTGTAAAGAAACGCGACCCAACTTCACTCACAGAAACTGACCTGGATAAGGTAGCTGATTTCATGGCTAGGCAGTATGTTGTGGACCCCCTCCGAACTTTCTTGACGGTTGCCTTTCCAAACTCTGGCTTCACGCAGCCGGCATTCAACAAAGCGCCGGAGAAGCGTGAGGAATATGCAAAACGCATATTGTTTGGCTACAAGGCAAACACCCCGAAGTTAAAGGAACGCTGTGTGTTTACAGGAAAGCCAGCAGTAGGTATAGCGTTCTCGGATAAACTCCCGCCAGGCAGAGCCTTTCGCCAGCATATCCCTCTTCTCACAGGGGAGAACGTCATTAATTTCTTCCCGTGGGGTGATGCAGGGCTGCCTGTATCTGGTGAGGCTTTGCTAGCTATCCAGGCATTTCCACTGGGCTGTGCTAAGTGCGGCGGCAGGTTACTGGCTGTCCATTCTGACAACACAGATCTCACTTACGAGTTTGCAGCTGAGTTTCTAGAGCACAATCTCAAAGCAATTACATTGGCACAACAAAGTGGAAGCAAGAAGTTACAAGATGCAGATGCTTCGGCCAGAACCTTTTTCATTGAGACCCTGCTGAAAATAGAACAGAGCCGACAAGATGAGGCTCTTGATCGTCATCCATCCTCGGTAACTGCTTACCACCTAAGTAACCTTGGATCGACCCCCTCTCTGGATATATATCACCTGCCTTTGGAGATCACTGACTTTTTGAGACAAGTTGTCGGCCCTGATTATATGACCGAATGGAGAGCCATCGTTCAGAGAGCCTGGTGGGTATCGCCACCTAAAAATAAGAAGAAAGGAAAACAAGAAGATACACGACCCCGAAGGAATACATTGTTTGAAGACCTGTTACAATTACCTGAGAATGCACGACAGTTCCTGCGCTGCTACTTCCTCCGCATCCCGGTTCGTACACGCTTTGAAGGTGACCCACGTCGCACGTACTCGCTCAGAAACGAAGCAAATATCGTCTCATGGAAACTCACCGAATTGTTCTTGAGGAGGATAATGAACATGGAAAAAGATCGCATCCAACAGATATGCAAATTGGCCGATCGCCTAGCAGATTATGTGTTCGAAGAAAATGACAAAAGGTTCTTTGAATCCCTCTTCGAGTCCCATTACGACTACTTCCGCACAAACCTCATCAGGGCCACCCTGGCTTGTGTGAAGAAGGGAAAAAGCCCGCTTATAACATTCGATCCCTACATCGAGATATTTGAAAGTGGTGATGAAATAGCACGCTCTGACTGGCGATTGGCACGCGATCTCGTGCTGATACGCATGGTGGAACAACTGTATCTAAAAGGATGGCTGGGCAGCCAGCCAGAGGTGATTCCGGAGATCCACGAGGAGCAGGGATCAACTTCATGAACCAATACCACTCACAAACTTAAGGAGGATACCATGGCATTCGTAACTGGACTGTTTCTGATTGATGCGCCGGCCTCGGCACTGAACAACCTTGGAAATGTTCCCGGTAGATTATTCGACAATGTTGCTGGGGTAAAGGTGATCCGCACTCGAGAAGGCACGTATCCTTATGTTTCAGCACAGGCTTTCCGCTATTGGTTGCGGACTACACTGGAAAATGCTGGACTGGGCTGGAAGGCCGCTCCCATATGGCGTGAACAAAAGGTGGCATATACTGATGCCAACCCCATTCGCTACTGGGACGACGACCTGTTCGGATATATGCGAGCACCATCCACGAAGAAGGACGCTGTATCACAACGTGAAGCTGATAAATCACGTGCTTCTGAGACCCCAACCAGTGATACAATAACAAGGGCTTCACCCTTCCGGGTTAGCACGCTTGTTTCCATCGCACCAGTCAATATTGTGGAGGATTGGGAGTCTATGAGCAGGCATGATGGTGACCCTGTGCCATACAGCAGCCAGTTTTACCGTGCCACGTTAAAAGGCCTGTTCTCTCTGGACTTACATGCTTGTGGTACTTTCTGGTACCGCCAGAAGACGGGTTTCCGTAACTTGGACGATTCCAGAATTGAGGAAGCGAAGAAAGCCGGGCTGGAGGAGTTAACAGATCTGAGTGCATACCGATTACCGTTTGAAGAACGCCTTAAGCGCATAACAGCCCTGTTTGAAGGTATGGCCAAACTGGAAGGCGGCGCCAAGCAGGCCCTACACTACACGGATGTCTCTCCAGTGCTTGTGGTGCTGGCTGTGACTAGGGGAGGAAATCACCCCTTTGGACGTATCATCGGCGCGAACTCGCGTGGGCTTCCGGAGCTCAATCTCGAGGCCTTGAAGGAAACAATGTCTGTATTCAGCGACGATATCCTTTCTGATATCTATGTTGGCTGGGTGCGTGGCTACTTAGACGAGGAGCGCGTTAGGCTGGAAGAGTTCGCATGCCAGGATGACGGAAAGCGTGTAAAGATATGCCATCCACGAAAAGCATTCAGTGCACTCATTGAGACCCTCAAAATGCCTGAGCATGCGCAGTGGCTCGATTAATGCCAAGATTCATTCTTGCAATAACAAGGAGGTTACCATGCGCGTTCTCAAAGTGGTGGCTGAGGGGCTTACTACGTCCTTTCGCTATCCACACTTCATGCATGGCATTCAGCCGACGTTCGAGATGCCGCCACCTGCAACCATCTATGGCCACATCTGCAGCGCACTTGGGGAGTGGATCTCCCCAGAGGGTGTGGAGTTTGCCTACCACTTTACTCACCAGGGCTCATTCGATGACGTAGAGCACGTTCATATAGTGGTGCCTGCACGTGGCAAGCTACCAAAAGCATCTTTGCCAAAAGTGCTGGAAGGGGAGGTAAACCCATTCAAACGCACCGTTCTCTTTCAACCCCGAATGATACTTTATATAAACCGCCCTGAGTGGAAGCCTGCTTTTTGCAGTCCTCGGTACCCTGTAGTCCTTGGCCGGTCGCAAGATCTCTTCACCTATATCAACGTGAGCGTGATAGAACTGGTGCGGTCCAAACGTGCCTACTTTGAGCATACGTTGTTACCCTATCGCATGGCTTTGCAAGTCGCCCAAGGCTATGTAGTCCTTATGCCGCGCTTCTTGGATTATGCCCATGGGCGTGCTGCTACATTCGCCCGATATGTGGTACTGAAGCGTCGGATACATAGCGAGAAATTCCTGCAATTTGAGAATCTCCCAAACGACACTGAATTCTGGGTCGACCCAACCTCCCCAAAGGTAAATGGAGATCACCTGGGGCTTGCGTTCCATACCTTTGTGGGTGATTACGATGACAAACCCATTATGGCCTGAATGGCTGGAAGACGTTCTATGGGCTAAAAGCGCCAGTAAGGGAGAGGGTGGACAGGCAGAAACTCTGGCACGGCACACGTGGTATGTTCTGGAAAGACTTGCCGATGTGATCTGCCTGCGGCCAGATCTGCCTGAGGTGATTGGCTTTCCGAGCCTATGGAACTGCCTGTTCTGGTCATGTTTCTTGCACGACCTCGGCAAGGCAGCGCAAGGATTCCAGGAGCGCTTGCGTGGCGGCCCGAAATGGCCCCATCGTCACGAAGTGCTATCGTTGGCATTTCTAGACTGGATCTCCGATGCTCTATCCGATGAGGAACTCCGATGGGTTGCAGCAGCAATTGTGTCACATCACAAGGATGCCGATGAGATCAATCTTATGTACATGGATCCAATGGACCCTGATGAGGATCCACTGGCTGCACGTGTTGAGGAGATAGATGATGAAGCAATAATAGGCCTATGGCGCTGGCTTAATGAATGCCCAGCATCATGGATCGATGCGCTGGGTCTGGGCGATGTTGGTATCCGGGTGCCTACCCTGCCCTCGCAGGCCAACGCTCTACGAGGCATACGAGAGCGTGGAGCTATGCGTATTCGACACTGGCTGCAAATCTATCGCAAATTGTTGAAGAACCTCAATCATAGCGATGAGCGCAGATTGGTCATCGGCACTCTGGCATTACGCGGCTATATGATCTCGTCTGACCACATGGCTTCAGCCCACACAGGCAAATCGCTAGTGCCGCTACTAGCCCGACCGAGTGATCTGCTGTCCCGGTTGCAAATCAAAGAAAGTACCCTGTACCCGCACCAGAAGATATGTGCCGCCACCCAGGGATCTGCAGTGCTGATAGCCCCAACTGGCAGTGGCAAGACTGAATCTGCTCTGCTGTGGGCATGCGCGCAGGCCGAAGGGGCGAATCCACTCCCTAGGCTTTTCTACACGCTGCCATATCAGGCCAGCATGAATGCAATGTATGATCGGCTCAACGAAAGAGCTTTTCCTAACCAAGTGGGTCTAGAGCACAGCCGAAGCATATTAGCGCTCTACCGTCACTGTCTCTTATACACATC
>JAOAAG010000304.1 GCA_026418995.1 Anaerolineae bacterium | reverse complement strand
GCAGTGGAAGAGCCCTTCGGGTGGGTAGCCTTCGGAGAGGCGGAGGCCGTGCTCCCGGCGGAGGAGAAAGCGCCGCCTGCCTGGCTGGAGGGGGAGGAGCTCCTCTCCGGCGAGGAGGCACTGGCCTGGCTGGAGCAACCGATGCGCGGAAAGGAGGAAGAGCTGCAGGAGCAGGCCCGCCTGGAGGCCGAGGCCCGCCTGGCCGAGATTATGGGCCGCCCCGCGCCACCGCCTGAGGAGCGGGTAGAAGTACCGCCTGTCGTGCCGCCTGAGGCCCCGCCCGCAGTGGAAGAGCCCTTCGGGTGGGTGGCCTTCGGAGAGGCGGAGGCCGTGCTCCCGGCGGAGGAGAAAGCGCCGCCTGCCTGGCTCGCTGGGGTTGAGGCAGCACCTGAGGTACTGGTGGAGGCTTTGCCGGCAGCGCCTGAACCGGTTCCCCAGCCACCACCAGCGGTCGAATCGGTGGCCGAGCGGCGGAGCTATCTGAAAAAGCATCCGCGTGACTATGATGCCTGGCTCGAACTGGCCAAGTTACTGGGACAGACCGGCAAATGGGATGAGGCCCTAGAGGCCTACTCTCACCTGGTGCGCACGGGACAGTTGCTCGAGGATGTCATCTCGGACCTGGAACGCCGCGCGGAGCAGCGGGCCGATCCCGCTACCTGGAGAGTCCTGGGCGATGCGTATATGAAGGGAGGGCGTCTACAGGAAGCGTTAGAAGTCTACCGCAGAGCATTGGAAGCTCTCTGACCGAAGGTGACGGTCACTGCGGAAGTGACCGTCACCTGAGAAAACACCTGAGAACTGAGGAGGCAACGTGGAACGCACGCTGGTCATCATAAAACCCGATGCAGTGCAGCGTGGGCTGATTGGAGACATTATTACTCGCTTTGAGAGACGCGGGCTGCGCATCGTCGCGCTGAAGATGATACAGATTGACAAAGCGCTGGCGGAACGACACTACGCAATCCACAAAGGCAAATCATTCTACGAACCTCTGATCCGATACATAACCTCCGCACCGGTGGTAGTAATGGTGCTGGAAGGAAACAAGGCCATTGAGATCGTGCGTCGCACAATGGGGGCGACCAACCCGGCAGAAGCTGCGCCTGGCACCATCCGCGCTGACTTCGGCGTAGACATCGGCCGCAATCTGGTGCACGGGTCCGACGGAGCCGAAACGGCCGCCTTTGAGATACCGCTGTTCTTCACCGAGCAGGAGATACTCTCCTATGCACGGGACACCGACCGGTGGATTTTCGAGTAAAACGGCGTTCACAGGAGAAGCAACATGTCTTTTAGAAGACCGATGCGTCCGACAACCACCTCCGCAGTGATCCTGCTTGTGTTACTGGTACTATTCCTGATTCTGGTTACCTTAGGGATGGCCTACACTCCAGTCGAGGTCGGCACCGTGGCGCTGATTAAACGCTTCGGCGGGCTGACCGGGGCAGTACTGGAGCCTGGCCTGCACTGGCGCATACCTTTCATTGACCAGGTAATCGTCATCCCCACCGTCGTCCTATCGTATGAGACGAGCGATAACCCGGACACTTCCGGGGCCAATTATCCCGATTACCCGGTGAACGCGCAGACCATAGACGGCCAGCAGGTGATCATCAAGTATACCGTGCTTTTCCGAATCCCGCCCCAGCAGGTGGTACGCATTGTGCAGAATGTAGGCCGCCCCAACGATGTGGTAGAGAACGTCATCAAGGCCCATTCCAGAAACCTGTCGCGTTTGTGGGCGCAGAACTATACCGCCGAGGACCTCTACAGCGGCGAGGGTATCTTCAACTACGAGATGAGAGTCCAGGAGGAGCTGGCCGGAGAGCTGGAGAAGTACGGTGTGATCCTGGAGTCCTTCCTGGTCAGAAAGGTCGAGTTTGACGAGGACTATATCCGCGCCATAGAGCAGCAGCAGATTGCCCAGGAGGCGATCGAGACTGCCAGCTACGAGGCCGAGGCAGCCAAGTACAAAAAGGAAGAGCAGATCCGCCTGGCCGAGGCCGAGGCCGAACGGATCAAACTCCAGGCCGCCGCCGATGCGGAACGGATCAAGCTTCAGGCTGCTGCCGAGGCTGAGCGTATCCGGCTGCAGGCCGCCGCCGAGGCGGAGCGTCAGCGCCTCCTGGCAGATGCCGAAGCCTACAGCATTAAGACGCGCGGCGAGGCCCT
Source organism: Anaerolineae bacterium (assembly GCA_026418995.1). Taxonomy (GTDB): domain Bacteria; phylum Chloroflexota; class Anaerolineae; order B4-G1; family B4-G1; genus JAOAAG01. The sequence goes on along the minus strand of JAOAAG010000304.1, from coordinate 4,169 downwards.
GAGCCAGTTCCCTCAGTTGGTCCAGTGGGAGTTTGTCCGCAATCTGCAGAACGTCAGGTGGGGCATCCTGCCAGGTGAGAACCTGACGCCACTGATTCCCCTGCCCACTGGGGAAGGTCAGACTACGGAATAGCTTACCCATTGATGCCCTCATTCGCGAAGCGAGCGCAGGAGCACCTCAGGTCCGGTGTCCCAACCGGGCCTGAACTTTTTACCGCGAGGTAGAGCCAATGGGCCTGATGCCGATCCCACAGCCCTATTCGGTGGGCATCTTCCTGACCTATAAGTGCAGTGGCGCGTGCCGGCACTGCCTGTACGCCTGTTCTCCGCACTGGAGTGCTGACTGGCTCTCTCTGGAAGACGCTGAGCTCATCCTGCGGCAACTGGCGCGGACGCTGCCCCGGCCCCTGATCCCTGGCAGGATCGGCGTCAACGAGGGACTGCACTTCAGCGGCGGTGAGCCATTCCTGAACTTCGACCGTCTGCTGCAGCTCACGGAGCTGGCACGGAAACTGGGCATCCCCGCCATCTTCGTCGAGACCAACGGCTTCTGGTGCACCGACGACGATACGACGCGCGCGAGACTCGCTGCCCTGAAAGAGGCCGGGATGGACGGTATCCTCATCAGCGCCAACCCCTTCATCCTGGAGCGCGTCCCCTTCGAGCGCACAGAGCGGGCTGCGCGTATCGCTCGCGAGATCTTCGACGGCAACGTCATTGTCTACCAGGCGTTCTTCTACGAGCAATTCAAGAGGTTAGGGTTAAAGGGGACGCTGTCCTTTGACGATTACGTGAGGATGGCCGGCTCCAGCCTGCAGTATGTAGAGCTCTTTGCCAGCGGCCGGGCGCCATACAAACTGGCCCATCTGTACAGACACTATCCGGCCTCCCGCTTCTTCGGCCTCTCCTGCCGTCAGGAGCTGATCCGCGACTGGCACGTCCACGTGGATAATTACGGTAACTTTGTCCCCGGCTACTGCGGAGGCCTCTCCCTGGGCGATGCGCGGGATTTGCCGACGCTTTGCCGGGGCATTGACCTGGAACGCATGCCGGTGCTCCAGGCCTTGCTAACAGGCCTGAGAGCTCTCTACGAGCTGGGATTGGAGTTCGGTTATCAAGAGCGCGAGGGGTACGTCTCCAGATGTCATCTGTGCGTAGACATCCGGCGACATCTGGCACTGACAAGCGAGTTCCCGGAGCTCAAACCCCGGGCCTTCTATGAGCGGTTGGAGGATTGATGTACTCTCGCTGGCTGGGAGACAACTGGTGGATGGGAGCTACACTGCGACGCATCGCACGGTCCGGTTGTGGAACCGGCAACAGCATCACTAAGCAGACAGTCGGATGAAGAAACTTGCCTGGCCTGTCTTGCCTCTGGGCATAGTGACCATCGCACTGGCCATCTTTGCCGCCCCAACGCCATGGGAGGGGCCCGTTATAATACCGATTAGCGCCGGACATGCCCTCTCGCTGCTGGACTCCTTTGCCACAGTGGTGTTGCTGGTGGGGATGGCCTGGCTGTACGGCGGCTTATGGCAACGCCGGGAGCGGCTGTATCATGTCATGCGCCGGTCGCCGGGTGCGAGCAGTGTCGCAATATTCGTTGCCGGCTTGGGATTGGGGCTTTTGATTGCCTCGGCCTTTTCATCCTTTTTCTGGTGGTGGGCTGTCGGCGCCGTGATCTTCGGAGCGGTGTTAATAATGGCCTTATCTGCTGCGACCGTGTAGAGACCGCTGTATGAGGTACCCTGCAAACACTCCTACACTCAGTGCCCTGCTGCTCGTGGTTCTATTGCTGACTGCATGTGTGCCAGTTCTCACCCCGACCTTCCCCCCGACGCCGCTGCCGACTCTCGCTCCCTCCCCCACATTCACTCCCAGCCCGTCACCGACCCCTTCCCCCTCCCCTACGCCAACACCGACCTCTACGCCCACTCTGGTTCCCACGCTCGATCCGGCCACCGTTGCCAGCATCGTCGGCACTATGGATGCCCACCTGACCCAGGCGGGGATCGAGCCGCTGTGTCTGCGCTGGGAAGACACCGATGATGACGGGAAGGCAGAATGGGTAGGGCTATATCACCGGGCCGGAGAGGGCGGACAGGGCGAGCTGAGGGCCTTCATCCTCGACGACGATGAAACCTGGCATGAGCTGCGGCCACTGAAAAAGGAGCCAGGGAAGAAAGATTTTGGCCTGGGACAGTACCCGACCTGCGAGCTGGAGGTGCGCGATGTCAATGCCGACGGGCGCACCGAGGTGTTGATCTGGGGCCACGCGGAGACCAGCACCACACTGCTCCACATCTTCGTGTGGCAGGGGGATTCCTATACGCTTCTGGCCTCCTTCGAGGGGGATGCCGGCATCCGCCAGGAGAACCGGGACGGCGACCTGGCCGACGAGTTCGCCGTCCGCTACGACGCGGGCAGCGGGCTGGTGTGGGAAGCCGTCCATACCTGGGACGGCCATAACTACGGCTGGACGTGGGAACGCTACGACTGGTTCTACCTGAGCCGTCCGCACGCCTATCCCACCGACACGCCCGAGCACGCCGTCATCTCCTTCTACCTGGCCCTGGACGACCGGGATATTCCGGGCGCCTACGGCCTGCTCACCCAGGCGGCCCGGATGGCCCAGGACTACCAGGCATGGGCAGCGGGCTTCGCCACTACCGTGTCTGTGGAAGTCGGCTCTGTGCACGAACTGGCCCGGCAGGGAGGTGTCGCTACCGTCGCTGCTCAGGTGCGGGCGCTCGATAATGTGGACGGGCGCATCATCGCCACGTTGTGGGACGTGGAATGGCAGTTGCACGAGACGGAACTCGGCTGGCGGCTGAACAGCGCGACTACCTCGCTGCTCGAACGCTGGGAATTGAAGTACTATCTGAAGTGAGCGCACGGAGTGGACAACCTGACCCGCATCGTATGGCACACCTATTTCCCGCGACGGATGACCGCGCCGTAGGCTGAAGCGCGCCCGGCGGTCATTGACCAGGCCGGGATCGCAATCACCGGTGAAAGCATATATGAATCTCGTCATCGTTGAGTCACCCACCAAAGCCAAGGCACTTCACGGCTTCCTGGGACAGGGGTACAGCGTGGTCGCCTCGATGGGCCACGTGCGTGACCTGCCCCAAAAGCAACTGGGGGTGGACGTGGAGCACGGCTTCCAGCCTACCTACCAACTGCGCCGCGGGGCGGGCAAAGTCATCCAGCAGATCAAAGAGCGCGCTGCTAATGCCAGCGCCATCTATCTGGCGACCGACCCTGACCGGGAAGGGGAGGCCATTGCCTGGCATATCCTCGAGTTAGTGAAGGTGCGGAACAAACCGGTCTACCGCGTCACCTTTCACGAGATCACACCGCAGGCAGTGAAGAATGCCCTGGCCCATCCCGGCGAGCTAAATATGAACCTCGTCAACGCCCAACAGGCCCGCCGTATCCTTGACCGCCTGGTGGGCTACCAGGTCAGCCCGGTGCTCTGGAAGGCAATCAAAGGCCGCAAAGCCCTCTCGGCCGGGCGGGTGCAGACCGTAGCGCTCCGGCTCATTGTCGAACGGGAGCGGGCGATCGCCGCCTTCATCCCTGAGGAGTATTGGACGCTGGAGGCTGAACTCTCCAAAATAGACGACGAGCGCCGTTTCCGCGCCCGGCTGGCACGTATCGGCAAGGAGAGAGCTGAGCTGAAGACCGTGGCCGATTGTCAGCGCATTATCGGCGAGCTGGAAGGGGCCGCCTATTACGTGCTCAAAGTCAAGCGGGAACAGAAATCCCGCCGCCCCTATCCGCCCTACACCACCAGCACCCTTCAGCAAGACGCCGCTAACCGTCTGGGATGGGGAGCGGAGAAGACGATGCGCGTGGCCCAGCAACTGTACGAAGGCGTGGAGCTGCCCGGCGAAGGCACCGTAGGACTGATCACCTACATGCGCACCGACTCCACCCACGTGGCAGAGACGGCTCAGGCCGAGGCCCGCCAGATCATCCTCAGCCTATGGGGAAAGGCATACCTGCCAGAGACGCCGCCGGTCTACAAGACCCGCGCCAAAGTGGCCCAGGAGGCCCACGAGGCCATCCGTCCCACCTCAGCCAGCCGTTTGCCGGACCGGGTGCGCGGCCATCTCACCCCTGACCAGGCGAGGCTGTATGAGTTCTGTCTCTTATACACATCT
>JAOAAG010000202.1 GCA_026418995.1 Anaerolineae bacterium | reverse complement strand
CCCTTTGCGGTTTCTCTATAAAGTTAAGACGAGGACAGCAACATGATGCACCGGATCCGTTGGACGGCTGAGAAAATTGCCAGTCGCCTGGCACTTATCGAGCCCCTGGTCTACCGCCAGCGCCAACCTATACCCCCCTTCCGCTACACCATGCTAGCCAATCCGCTGGCTTCACCGCCGGTCGGGCCGGAGGTCGAGGATAGGGACTGGCCTGTTATCACCCCCAACACCTACTGGGGCGAGTGGATGACCGACTTTGTGCTGCGCACCTCGTTCCAGGTGCCGGCTGACTGGGACCCTGACCTCCCCGTAGCTCTCTACCTGCCCCTGGGCGAGGCGGGGGACTTCAGCCACCCGGAGTTTCTGGCGTACGTGGATGGCAGGCCCTATGCTGCCTGCGACCGACATCATCAGGAAATAGTGCTCCCGCCCCAATGGCGCGACGGTCATCCTCACCTGCTGGCGCTGCACGGCTGGACCGGACTGGGAGGGCTCCAGGTAGGTGAGCCGGCCCTCAAGCTCTTTATGCGCCCCTGTGCGGTGGTATTGATAGATCAGCCCACCCGCGATTTCATCGCTACCGCGCGTGTTGCGCTGGGCGTAGCCAACTGTCTGGACGAGCACCACCCGGCCAGAGGGCGTTTGCTCAACGCGCTTGACGCAGCGTTCACAGTGCTGGACACCCGTTATCCCCTGGGTCCCACTTTCTACGCCAGCGTTCCCAGGGCTCACGCCGTCCTGAAGGAGGGCATCACCGGGGCCGGTGCAGCGCTGGACGTAGAGGTCGTAGCCACTGGCCATGCGCACATAGATGTGGCCTGGCTGTGGACACTGGGCCAGACCAGGCGTAAGAGTGGGCGCACCTTCTACAACGTCCTGCGGCTGATGGAGCAGTTCCCCGAGTTTCACTACACCCAGAGCCAGGCCCAGCTCTATGATTACGTGCGTCAGGACTACCCGGAGTTGTTCGAGGAGATCAAGCGTCGCGTCGCCGAGGGGCGCTGGGAACCGATCGGCGGTACCTGGGTGGAGATGGATTGCAACGTCAGCGGCGCCGAATCGCTGGCCCGCCAGTTCCTGCTGGGCCGCACCTTCTTCCGCACTCACTTTGGCCCGCAGGCTGAGTCGCCTGTCCTGTGGCTACCTGACGTCTTCGGCTACTCGTGGGCACTGCCGCAACTGATCAAACAGGCAGGGCTGGAGTATTTTATGACCACCAAGATCGGTTGGAACCAGTATAACCGCCTGCCCTACGACAGCTTCTGGTGGCAGGGGATTGACGGCACCCGGGTGCTGACCCACTTCATCTGCACGCCGGGTGGAGATGGGCACTTCGTCAGCACCTACAACGGCGACGCCTCGCCCGCGCAGATCATTGGCACCTGGAAGACCTTCCAGCAGAAGGAGCTCCATCAGGAGCTGCTGACCTCCTTCGGCTACGGCGACGGTGGAGGAGGCCCCACCCGCCAGATGCTGGAAAACCTGCGGGAGATGAGGAACTTCCCCGCGCTGCCGCGCGTGCGCCAGGGCGCGGCGAGCGACTTTTTCCGCAGGCTGGAAGCCGAGGCCGGCGATCGTCTGCCCGTCTGGAATGGCGAGCTGTACCTGGAGTATCACCGGGGCACTTACACCACCCAGAGCCGCAACAAGCGGGCCAATCGCAAGAGTGAGTTTCTGCTCCACGATGCTGAATTCCTGGCTACTCTGGCCTCTCTGGTGGACAAGACATACACCTACCCTGCCGAGACACTGCGCAAAGCGTGGGAGCTGGTATGTCTGAACCAGTTCCACGACATCCTGCCTGGCAGTAGCATCGGGCCGGTCTACGCCGAGTCGCTCCAGCAGTACGCGTGGGTCCAGGAGCAAGCGCGCGCCATCCGCGATGACGCCTTATCAGTCATCGCCGGCCAGGTGGGTGGCGACCTGCTCGTGGTCAACCCCACGAGCTTCAGCCGGGATGACCTCGCTTTCTGGCCCGGCCGGCTGGAGGCCGGGCAGACGCTATGCCGCACCGACGGCTCTCCCGTGCCTGTCCAGCCCACCGCTGACGGCATCCTGATAGCGGCTGGCCCCCTCCCGCCCTACAGTGTTACCC
>JAOAAG010000191.1 GCA_026418995.1 Anaerolineae bacterium | reverse complement strand
GTATACCATTCGCCCAATGTGGGCGGAGGTGGGGCTGCTCCCCCGCACCCATGGCTCAGGTCTCTTCACGCGCGGCGAGACGCAGGTGCTCTCGGTAGCCACGCTGGGCACACCCCGCGAGGAGCAGATGCTGGACGACCTCTCGCCCGAAGAAAGTAAGCGCTATATACACCATTACAACTTCCCTCCTTACTCCACTGGCGAGGTCGGACGGGTAGGAAGCCCGCGCCGTCGTGAAATTGGTCACGGGGCGCTGGCCGAGCGGGCCCTCCTGGCGGTACTGCCGGATAGCACGAGCTTTCCGTACACTGTGCGCGTTGTCAGCGAGGTGCTTAGTTCCAACGGCTCCACCTCGATGGCCAGTGTTTGTGGCAGCACACTGGCGCTGATGGATGCTGGCGTCCCTATCAAGGCCCACGTCGCCGGGATCGCCATGGGGCTAATTATGGAGGACGGTCGCTACCGTATCCTGAGTGACATTCAGGGCCTGGAAGACCATGTGGGCGATATGGACTTCAAGGTCGCTGGCACCCGTAAGGGAATCACTGCCTTACAGATGGACATTAAAGTCTCCGGCGTCTCCTACGAGATTATGGCCGAGGCGCTGGAGCAGGCCCGTCAGGGGCGGATGCAAATACTGGATGTCCTGGAGCGCACCATCCCCGCTCCACGGGCGGAAATGTCTGCCTATGCCCCTCGCCTGACCGTGATGCATGTCCACCCCGATAAGCTGGGTGCTGTGATCGGCACAGGTGGCAAGACGGTCAGGGCCATCCAGGACGAGTGCGGAGTACGGATAGACATCGAGGACGACGGGACCATCTACATTGCTTCGACCAATGCCGCCGGCGCTGAGAAGGCGCGTCGTATGATCGCGGGCCTCACCGAGGAGGCTGAGGTTGGACGTATCTACACCGGGCGCGTGGTGCGCATCACCGACTTTGGGGCCTTTGTCGAGATCCTGCCCGGCACGGACGGCATGGTCCACATCTCCCAGTTGGCCGATTACCGCGTCTCCAATGTCAAAGATGCTGTGAAGGTCGGGGATGAGATTATGGTGATGGTAACAGACATAGACCCCGACGGTAAGATACGCCTCTCCCGACGGGCTGTGCTGGAAGGGTGGACACTGGAGGAGGCACGGGCAGCCGATAGGATGGCAGGAGGCCGGGGTGGTGCTAAGAACAATGCTGGTGGTTCAAAAGGGCAACGTCAGGCTCAACCTCCACGCCGCCGTCCTTCCCAGCGCTCCTGAGGGATACGTTCAGAGGACAGTATGGACGAACAAGGAAATGCAGAGAACCGCCCTCGCCTGATCATCCGCCTCCTGAAATGGCCGCTGCTGATTCTGCGCGAGGTTGTGGAAACCGTTGTCCCGGCGCTGATCATCGCTCTGGTGATTAACCTGTTTCTGGCCCAGGCCACTCAGGTGCTGGGCCAGAGTATGGAGCCCAATCTCCATGCCTCACAGCGGGTGGTGGTGGAAAAAGTGACCTACCGTTTCTTCCACGGGCCACGGCGCGGCGACATCGTGGTCATTGATATGCCCAACCAGTCCGAAATGTTGATCAAGCGCGTGGTTGGGCTGCCGGGCGAAACGATCGAGATACGGGGTGGGCAGGTTTACATAGACGGGCAACTTCTGGAGGAGAGCTGGCAGGTGTACCCGGGCGGGAGTGACTATCCCCCCCGCCTCATACCCCCTTTGCATGTCTTCGTCCTGGGCGATAACCGGGGGGCCTCCAATGACTCGCGCAGCTTTGGGCCGGTGCCGATCGAGTACATTGTGGGGCGCGCGTGGTTCTCCTACTGGCCTGCAGAGTACATCGGCTTCGTCAGGTAATGAGTTTGTACGAAGTTCGATGAGGTGGAGAGCAGACCCAGGCCATCTATCCCCGCCCGAAGCCTCCGGCTAAGCGTGGTCGCTCTCCCAGAGCGGCGACCCCGGGAGTCAGGCCAAGAGCTTGGGTAGGTGTCCTGGCTGCATCGGGAAGGGCAGGCGCTGGCCGAGCGGCTGGGCTGCCCGGTGACCTGCCGAGCTGATGCGGATTCGGCCGCCGGCATCCCCGACTTCGCCTCCTCTACCCCCGTATCTCCGACAAACTGTTGGTTCTTTACTGATCTCTTCACCCAGGTGATGCAAAGCGACGACGTTTTGGAGCTAACTGGTGACCCCGGCTTCTCCCCAATGATGGCCCGCGCCGTATGAGTGTAAACGTCGCCGGAGACATACGGTCAGCTTATCGAGACCGCCAAGTGTAGCCTGCGCTGTTCTGGCTGTGGCCTTTGGCGCTGGCTACCGCGACGTGATCATGGCTGGGTTGGGCCGGCGCGGGAGGGCTCGTGGGCAATCGCTTAAGCTAGATGCGGTGACCTGCGTGCTTGGAAAGCAGCATGTCGCTGCGATATGCTGTGTGAACTACCGGGCAGCCGATCAAACTGGCTGAAGTGAGAGGTGCAGTATGAAGCTGGCCACTGAGGACGCTGACCTGTTCTACAAACTCCACCGGGCCTTGCTGGCCTACGCTAACCGTCACCTGAAGATCATCCCTCAGGTCACCACTGCTGAGGAGATCGCCAGGCAAGATGCTAAGCAGATTATCGAGCTGCGTAACGCGCTATATGCTACACCCGAGTTGCTGGAGCGCTTCCTGGCCGAGAACCCGGAGCGGCTTTCGGAACAAGAACTAGCCATCGTCGCTAGTTGGCGACACCGCATCAGCGGCGATTTTTACCTCATGCGTCATCTGAAGTCGTATACTGTCTTTATGGGCAGCGGGGAGCATCAACATCTCTATGGCGTCCTGGGGTTATACGAGTCGCTGGAGCAGGCGATGAGGGGTATTCCATTGCCTGTCATGGCGAGGGCAACTCTTTTGCCATTCCGCGGACATATCATCTATGATGGGGTCATGAGCGTCTATAGCGTGGCTTTCGGCAGGGGTATCCGCACCAGCTTGAACGAGGAGTATAATCGCTTGAAGGAGCGGGAGGGGATTATTGAGCAACTCGTGGATCCCTCGGGGAAGCCAGAGATTCGCACCAGCCTGGAGCGGAGGGCCCCGCGTAAACCGGCCCCGGATTGGCGGCCAGTGGTGGAACAGATTGTTGCCCAGACGGAGCAGATGCGCCAGACTGATACTAAGCTGCAGAGCGCAGCGTTCGGGTTACTGCGTGCTGCTGCCAGCCTGGCCCAGGCCACCTTGCAAGAGCGGGACGCGGAGGCAGAAGCAGCCCGTCGTCTCCGCTCCGTGCGCACCGCGCTGACCAAGCTGGAAAAACTGCTCTACACGGAAGAGTATTAGCGCGAACATATGTCCTGCCTGTCAGCAGTTTGGTACAGATGGGCTGAAAGCCCGGGGCCTTCAGGGGTTTTGCCATCGCGCCACTCATAACCTGTGGGTTCTGTTGGAGTAGGCCCGGCAAATTGAGGAGCACCTGGCCAATAGCACATACGGCACGTGGTATCAGAAACACGTAGAAAATGCTGTGTATCGTCCGTTGATTGATTACGTCTGGAAACAGCGAAAATCGCCCTAACAGCACGCAATACGCAACACGGAGCACGGAAATGGACTACCACAACATTCTCACCATCTGCCCCTACTGTGGCACCGGTTGTGGCCTTTACCTGCAGGTTCTGGACGGCGAGATCGTCGGCGTGTTGCCGGCGAAGGAGCACCCTGTTAGCGGGGGGAAACTCTGCATCAAGGGCTGGAACGCTGTCGCTTTCCTCCGTCACCCGGACCGGCTGAAAGTTCCTCTCATCCGGGAAGGGGATAGTTTCCGGGAGGCACCGTGGGACGAGGCACTGGGCCTGGTCGCGGAGCGGCTGCTCCACATCCGGGATACATACGGTCCCGACGCGGTGGGCTTCCTGGTCTCCGCCCGGTGCACTAACGAGGAGAACTACCTGGCTCAGAAAATCGCCCGCGCCGTCTTCAAGACCAATAACGTAGACCACTGCGCCCGGCTCTGACACGCTCCCACGGTGGCCGGTCTGGCCGCCGCGTTCGGCAGTGGGGCAATGACCAACTCGGTCCCGGAATTCAGCGAGCACACCCGCTGTTTCCTCATCACCGGCTCCAATACCACCGAGGCTCATCCCCTCATCGCCAGCCACGTGATGAAGGCGAAGGAGCGGGGCGCGAAGGTCATCGTGGTGGACCCGCGCCGGGTGCAGATCGCCCAACTGGCCGACCTTTACCTGCAACCCCGCCCCGGCACCGACGTCGCCTGGCTTAACGGCCTGATGTACGTCATCGTCACCGAGGAACTGGCCGATCAGGAGTTCATAGAGCAGCGGACCGAAGGGTTTGAGGAGATGTGGCAGGTCGTCCAGCAGTACCCGCCGGAGCGGGTGGAGGAGATTACGGGCATCCCGGCGGACGACCTGCGCGCTGCGGCGCGGATGTATGCCCAGAATAAACCCGCCGCTGTCCTCTACACCATGGGGATTACCCAGCACACCACGGGCGTGGACAACGTCAAGTGTATCGCCAACCTGGCCATGCTCACTGGCAACCTGGGCATCCCTGGCGGCGGCGTCAACCCCCTGCGGGGACAGAACAACGTCCAGGGCGCCTGCGACATGGGCGGCCTCCCCAACGTCTACCCGGCCTACCAGCCCGTTACCTCGCCCGAGGCGAAGGCCAAGTTTGAGGCCGCCTGGGGCGTGGAAGGGTTGTCCGACAGAGTCGGCCTGACCGTCGTGGAGATGGTCCACGCGGCCGGGGAAGGACGGCTGCGGGCCCTCTACGTGATGGGCGAAAACCCCCTGCTCTCCGACCCCGACATCCAGCACGCGCGGGAGTGCCTGGAGAAACTGGATTTCCTGGTCGTCCAGGACATCTTCCCGACGGAGACGACGGAACTGGCCCACGTGGTTCTCCCCGGCGCGGCCTTCGCCGAAAAGGATGGGCCCTTCACTGCCACCGATCGGCGCATCCAGCGGGTACGGAGGGCCGTGGACCCGCCCGGCCAGGCCAAGGCCGACTGGGAAATCCTCTGCCTGCTGGGTCAGCGGCTGGGCGCTCCGGGTTTTGACTTTGCTTCTACTGAAGAGATTATGGCCGAAATCACCCGCGTCGCGCCCTCTTACGGCGGTGTTACCTACGAGCGACTGGACCGGGAGGGCTCCCTGCAGTGGCCCGTGCCCGCAGTTGACCACCCCGGCACACCATACTTGCACAAGGAAAAGTTCACCCGGGGCCTGGGCCGCTTCCACGCGATAGAATTCCATGAGGC
>JAOAAG010000182.1 GCA_026418995.1 Anaerolineae bacterium | reverse complement strand
ACCAGGCGGTCGAGCGGGCGATACGGGTAAATCAGTTGCTGCGCCATATGGAGAAGCGGCAGGCTCTCTGTGGTAGGAGTGGCGGCTTCGGCCCAGGCCGGAAGGGCACGAGGGTCGGGCAGATCGGGGACAGCCAGCAGCGGCAGGGCAATCCAGACTTTGGTGAGCGGGGGATGCTCCTCGATCAAGCGGTAATCGCCAGTACGCAGGATGGTGTAACCGCTGGCGATGTGCAGGCCTTCGTCAATGGTGAGCGAGGTGGCGCGGGCAGCGTGCAGAGACAGCGCCCAGAGAGCAAGCAGTAATACCACCAGAGCCAGGTAGTAGGGTGACCTTACCATCCCACCGTCACGAATAACGCATCTGCACCAGGAACATTTACCACCCGCCAGCGGTCCATCGTGTCAAGCCAGTAAGCCCCGGTGCGTAACCAGACCGTGACACCCTCTGATGGCTTTGGAAAACGATGACGCTGCACCAGAACATCTCCCCTTCTCAGCACCATCGGGTGAACCCCCAGGCCATCGGCGACGCCCAGCGTTTCCCCTTGCGCGGTGAGCAGGTGGGCCATGACGGAAAACAGGCGCGGTTCCGGCTGCGCTGTGACCCGCCACCAGGTCTCCACTTCCAGCGCGTCGTCCGTGGTAAGGGTCGTAGCTCCCAGGAAAGTGAGTGGGCCGTCTAAGGATATCGGCGTCGTGAGCACCGCAGCCGCTGGGACAGGCAATGCCTCTGCGGGAGCACCGTGAACCGAGCGTGGCTCTGGAAGCGGAACGTCCTCTCCCGGCAGTTCATATAGCGCGAAAGCCGGCAACAGACCATCATCGCGCTGCTCGTAGGAGAGGCGGGCGGGTGACAGATGTCGCCGGATGAACGGATCCACAGGCAGCGGCTCGCAGTGCAGCAGCTCCGGGGTGAGACAACGTTCCCGAAGCGGAAGCATAGCGTGGTGCAGGGCATATACTCCCATCTGACCGCCACCGCTGGGGTACAGCCAGGCCGCCGTACAGTCGAAATCGGCCCGACGTATGGAAGCGAGCCCAAAGCCCTGAGCGATGGCAGCATCGTCCAGGGGCGCGACCGGGGTTATGCACTGGGCCACCCACGCAGGCTGCTCTGTCACCTCGTAGACAAAAAGCGCGTGTCCCACCATTGCTGTAGGGGTAGCCCGACGAAACCACTCCAGTTCTAAGGGATCCCTTCCCACCAGGCCGTAGAGGGGCGTGGTGCCAATCACATAACGCCCCGGTTGTGGGTGGAAGGCACTGACCCTCTCCGTGGCTCCTGGTGAAGGAGAGATAACACGGCATTGAACACCATAGAGTTCTGGACGAATATGGGTGTAATACACAACCTGTGCTGCTGGCCCTGGATGGGCCTCCAGATAGGCACGCAGCTCCTTGATGGACTGCCCCCAGTCCTGAGTGTAATCTACAAAGTAGCGATGAGCTCTTTCCGGCCCACCTGCTATCTCATTGAAATAAGTCAGTTCATCAGGAAACAAGCGCAATGTCCCGAAAACATACCAGAGGCCAAGCAAGCCCCAGGCCCATTGCTGCCAGCGCGAGGCTGCCAGGCATTTGCTGACCCCCCAGGCCACGCACAGGTAGATGAAAGGATGGAGCGGTAACATATGGCGGTAGCTTACGTTCATACCCCCGGAAACCGAGGTCAGAACGTAGAGGCAGGGAAAAATTGCCAGCACCAGGAGGTCCACTCGCACTAGCGGCCTGCGACGAAGCAAGGCGGCTCCGCTGAATAACAGGCCCAGCAGAAGCGGGATAGGGTTCTTGATCACAAAGTTGAGGGGGAAATACCACCACTGCGGTCCAAACCAGGTCTTCCCAAACGCGACAAAGATGCGCCATTTCGAGCCTGTCCACAATTCGTGGAACGTAGTCCAGTACATAGGGGCAAGCAAAGGA
>JAOAAG010000319.1 GCA_026418995.1 Anaerolineae bacterium | reverse complement strand
CCTCCATATCTATCTGACCGGGTACGCGGGCAGCGAAGAGGGGTACAGAGTCACGCTCCTGGTCGTGCACGATCCTGGCTACGGGCCTGTTCTCATCGCGGGGTTTTTGCTGCTGATAGGGCTGACGGTGAGCCTGAACTTCCCGCCCGTCCGGGTCCAGGTGCAGGGGGACGCGGAGGGGATACTGCTGACCGGCCGGTGTGAACGGCGGGCCTGGGAGTTTGAGCGCGAGTTCTCCGCTATCGTTGGGGAAGCGCAGCAATACGTTAACTCGTGGGGCAGGGGATGACACCTGGTTATGTGCTACTCTGGCCAGCGCTGATCGCCTATCTGGTACATCTGTTCCTCTCCCCAACCCGGCAGGGGCGTCTGGCCGGGTGGGCGGGGAGCGGATTAACCGCCCTGGCATGGATAGCGTGGACCTGGGGGCTGATAGCGCGAGGGCTCCGGGCAGGCCACTGGCCGTTGACCAACCGCTACGAGTTCGCCCTGTGCCTGGTGTGGGCTATCCTGTCCATCTATTTATTGCTGGAAGCGAGTGGCCTTAGGCGCCAGGCGGGTGGGCCTGTCCTGGGGATAGCTCTGCTGGTGGCAAGCTATGCTCTCTCCCGTCCCGCTGATGAGCGTGCCATAAGGCCGTTGTTGCCTGTGCTGCGCTCGATGTGGCTACAGGTGCACGTGATCACGGCGGCGCTTGGATATGGGGCGTTCGGTGTGGCGGCCGGCCTGGGCCTGCTGCGGCTGGTGGACCGTTCCTCGAGGCTGACCGAGGGTTTCAGGGTGGAACAGGCGATAGAGCGTGCTATAACCCTGGGGTTCCCCTGGCTGACACTGTCCATTCTCACTGGCGCCATCTGGGCCCAGAGAGCCTGGGGCCGCTACTGGGGATGGGACCCCAAAGAGATATGGAGCCTCGTGCTGTGGCTATGGTATCTTATGGTACTTCATCTGTGTCCGCTGCGCCGCTGGCGTGGCCTGCGGCTGGCCGTGATGGTCATCATCGGGTTCGGGCTGATGATGTTTACTTTTGCCGGCTTTCCCTGGCTGGTCCGCACGGCACGCCTGGAGAGCCTGCACGGGTTCTAAACCCCATCTCAGGTGACGGTCACTTCCAGAAGTGACCGTCGCCTCCAAGGAGGAGGCGCGATGAGCAAAACGACCCTTCGTCTGGTACTGGCTCTCTTCCTGGCCCTCGCCGGGGTGGTGGCGTTCGCCACGTTGCTTCAGGAAAGCCAGGCTGGTGCGCAGCATGCTCTGATATCCCCTGTGCTACTGCCGGTACGGCTCCATTCCCCCTCCGCTCCCCGCCCACGTCCAGCAGCCATAACCTCGTCCGCCGTGGTCACGGTGTGCCGGGCCAGCGGCTGTGATTACGACTCGATCCAGGCGGCGGTCCATAGCGTCCGGGCTGGCACCATCATCAAAGTCGCTTCCGGCATCTACACGGACACTGACGGCGACCGCACCGTCGTCAGGCTCGACAGGACGGTGACGCTGCTGGGTGGCTATTCCGTCTCCAACTGGGATACGCCTGACCCGGAGGCCAATCCGGTCATCATAGAGGGAGAGGGTGAGAACCGGGGGGTCTACATTGCCCCGGACGTCTCCCCCGTCATTGAGGGTTTCCATATCCGCAGTGGCCGGGCTATCAGCGGCGGTGGTATTTACATCGCGGCAGGTGTGGGCATGCCCCACCTGCGGCGTAATCGCATCTATGGGAACGTGGCCGAGGATAAGGGCGGCGGCCTCTACATCGCCGGGGGAAGGCCCACAGTTGAGAATAACCTGATCTATGCTAATGCCGCCCGCCTTGGCGGCGGCCTCTATCTCGCTGGCGGCTTTCCTGCTGTCCAGTACAACACCATCTACGGCAACCAGGCGAGCGTGGATGGAGGCGGTATTTACTTCATCGGCACGCCGATCATCCGCGCCTCCATCATCGTGCAGAACGCGGCCAGTAGCGGCGGCGGCATCCACCGGGGCGGAGGGAACTACCTGCCCGAATACAACAATGTATGGAACAATACGGGTGGTGACTATGGCGGCTTCGGGGTCATCGTGCCGCCGAAGGACATCCATGCAGATCCCCTCTTCAGAAATGCCGGCAACGCCGATTTCCATCTGCTGGCTGGCTCTCCCTGTATCGGCGCCGCCGACCCCACATACTACCCCGAGGACGATTACGACGGCTACGCCCGCCCCTTCGGCAGTATGCCCGATATCGGGGCGCATGAGTTCTACACCGGCACATGTTTCGCCCGGGTGGAGAGTGGCACCGTCTACTCCTCGGTCCAAACCGCAGTGTCTCACAGCAACCCCGGCGCCCTGGTCAGGGTCGCGGGCCTCTGTGTGGGAGTGGCACAGAGCGGCGCGACCACCCAGACTGTGCGTATAGACCGGGCGTTGACGCTGCGCGGCGGCTATACGCTCACCAACTGGGAGGAGCCGGATTGGACCGCTCACCGCACCGTCCTCGATGCCGATGGCAGGGGGCGTGTCATCTATATCGCTCCACACATCCCGGGCGGGGTGGCCGTTGAGGGGTTCGACATCAGGAACGGCTATGCTGCAAGTAGCGGCGGAGGCGGCATCTTCGCGGAGGACATCGGCTACACCATTATCCGCCACAACCGCATCTATAGCAACACCACGGCCACGGGGCCCAACTTCCACGGTGGGGGTATTTACCTCAAGGGTGGTGATCACCAGGTAGAGCATAACGAGATTTACGGCAACGCGACCTCTGGCAATGGCGGAGGCATTGCCATCAACACCGGTACCGCTGGCGGCAGCCCGACACTGGTTAACAATCTCATTCACCACAATACTGCCGGCAGCGAGGGCGGCGGTTTCTATAGCTGGGTTTACAGCGGTTTCACGCTGACCGTAGTGCACAACCGGTTCTACGGCAACACGGCCCAGCAGGGTGGGGGAGTGAGCTTCGGGCAGGGTTTCTCCGAGTTCAGGGACAACGAGGTCTACAACAACACCGCGCTGGTGTTGGGCGGGGGCGCCTACTTCTACGGCGGCTCGACGGTGATAGAGGATAACCGTATCTACGGCAATCGGGTTACCACGGTGACCTATGACCAGGGTGGGGGAGGGCTTTACATCTCCACCAGGCGTGAGATGTGGACCACAGACTGGATCACGGTGCGGGGCAATGATATCTACTCCAATAGTGTCGCCGACCGGGGCGATGACCGGGCCAGAGGTGGGGGGATCCATGCTGTCTTTGCACACCCGTGCGTCGGTGAGATGGTGCTGGAGGGCAACCGTGTCTACGGGAACAGCAGTACCTTCCGTGGCGGGGGCATCTACGTTAATCTGGATACGGCGAATGTGGCTACCATCACGGTGCGCAATAACCTGGTCTACAGGAACACGGCCGCTGACGAAGGCGGTGGCATCGCCTGCTGGGTGCGGCAGGCCGCTGGCAAAATGGAGATCGAGCACAACACCTTCTATGCGAACGGCGCGGCCAGCGGCGGTGGTCTGCATCAGGAGGGTATCTATCTGCCTATCCTGCGCAACAACGCCATCATCGCCAGCACCGCTGGCGGCGCTATGGCCGGGGATGGTGATCCCGATGCCACCTGCGACTATTGCAACCTCTACGGCAACGCTGGGGGCAATACCGGCGGTGGAACGGGCGCCATCTCAGCGGACCCGCTATTTGTGAACGCCGGCGCCGCGAACTTCCGGCTGCGCACCGGCTCGCCATGTATTGGGGCGGCCCATCCCACTGCCTACGCCGCCTACGACTTTGATGGCTACGCCCGTCCCTTCGGAACACGCGCTGACATCGGCGCCCACGAGTACTACACCGGCACATGCTTTGCCAGGCGCTGGGTGGGGGGCCAGATGGGCGTGCCGCAGCGGGTCTACACCGACGTGCAGGAGGCGGTGAACGCCACTCCCGCCGGCGGCGAGGTACGGGTAGCAGGCTACTGCCGGGGGACGCTCTCCATCGGCAAGGCGCTTTACTTCCATGGGGGTTACACTATCGCTAACTGGGTCGTGCCGGGGTCGGTGAGTACGCTCGATGCGGAGGGGAGAGGGCGGGCGGTGCACATCGCTACCACCGCTCCGGTCACGCTGGGGGAGCTGGTCATCCGGGGTGGCACTGCGGCAACGGGTGCCGGCCTCTACATCGCCACGCCCTCCAGCCCTACCATCCGTAACATTGTCTTTTACGGCAACCAGGCCACGGGTAACGGGGGAGGGTTGGCCTCGGTCGGGGGCAACCCGCGCATCTACCACGCCACCTTCGTCGGCAATCAGGCGGCTGGCGGCGGAGGTCTCTATTTTGCGGCCGGCCAACCGGTGGTGAGCAACTCTCTCGTGGTGAACAACGTCGGGGGAGGGATATACGCGGTAACTGGCGCTGCCACCCCCACGCTGGACTACAACAATGTGTGGAACAACAGCGGAGGCGATTACGGGGGTAGCGCAACCCCTGGGGCGCATAGTATGTCGAAGGACCCGCGCCTGGAGGGGGTGTACCGGCTGGGCATAGATTCCCCCTGCCTGCACGCCGGCCAGGCTGGTGTGGCGTTGGACCTCGAGGGGAACGTCCGCCCGCTAGGGCGTGCTCCTGACCTGGGCGCTGACGAGCGGACGGCCTACCCGGACCTGTTGTTCATCCCTCAACATCTCTTCGGAGAGGGCCACCTGGGCCAGGTGATCACCTATACGCACTATCTGACCAATACCGGGAATGTGGCGGATGTGTATTCCCTCACGCTCAAGCTCACCTACGTGGGCGCGGCGGCCTGGCAGAGCAGCTTTCCTGAGCGGGTCTCTCTACGGCCGGGCGAGGGCAGCGCCATACCGGTGGCCATCTCCGTGCCGACTCAGGCCGTCAGTGGGACTTATGCGATCGCTGTGCTGACGGCCACCTCGCTGCTGAACCCGGCCATATACGGTGTGGTGAGCAATACCACCATTATCGAGCGCAATCCCGGTGTGCGTATCACCCCGGCCTACAGCGGCCACGTGAACCCCGGTGGGACGATTTCGTACTCCCATTCCGTCTTCAACGCCGGTAACGCGCCGGATACATTCGAGCTTATCATGCACAGCGACCGTGGCTGGGCACGGCTGAGAACGGCAGCTCCACTTGTCCTTGGCCCGCGTGCGACGGCCACGCTCTGGATCAGCGTTACAGCGCCGCCATGGATGCCGGGCGGGATCGTCGAGACGGTGGTGTTGACCGCCTTCAGCCTGGAGACGGGCGTCTGGAACCGGGTGGTGGACACGACCCGCGTCAACCACACCGTCGGCGATTGCTATGTGGCGCCCAACGGGGACGACACGTTGAACAACTGTCACGTGCGGGAACATCCCTGCCGCACCATTGCTTATGGTGTGGGACAGGCCACCTCCAGGGACACGGTGAAGGTCGCCGCAGGCACCTACTACGAGCACGACATCGTCCTGAACAAGGACATCATCCTGCGCGGTGGCTATGATGCGCTCTCCTGGAGCTTTGACCCGGTTCTCAATCCGACTATCATTGATGCCGAAAGGAAGGGGCGGGTGCTCTACATTCTGGGCAATCCCAGGGTTGAGGGCTTCACACTGCGCAACGGCTCTACGGCAGGCTCAGGCGGTGGTGTTTACATTGCACAAGGTGCTCCCATCCTGCGCAGAAATATCGTTGTGGACAACACGGCCGGCTTCTATGGCGGCGGCGTCTACAATCATCAGGGCTCCCCGACGCTGGAGCAGAACAAGCTGGCTGCGAACTCAGCCCAGTGGGGAGGTGCATTGGCCACTCGCCTGGGCACGCCCGGGATATGGAACAATTTCATTTACGGGAACAGGGCGAGTGTAAGCGGTGGCGGCATCTACGTAGACGGCGGTTCGCCGCGCGTCTGGCATAACACGCTCTACAACAACACCGCTGCGCGTGGGGGTGGCATCAGTGTGGAAGGTGGCTCGGTTCAGCTACTCAATACCATCGTCGTCCGCAACACCGCCACCGAGTACGGCGGCGGCATCTTCAGGGGGGGCGGCCTGCTGACGCTGGATTACAACGATGTGTGGTCCAATAACGGGGGGGATTACGGCGGGGATGTTT
>JAOAAG010000315.1 GCA_026418995.1 Anaerolineae bacterium | reverse complement strand
TCGCTCGTCGGCAGCGTCAGATGTGTATAAGAGACAGCCCCTGACCAGGTCCTCTACCCCTTTGCTCTCGTTCAGGAAGCCAAAATAGCCCAGCAGGAGATCGCCTGCTCCCACACCCCAGCGGGCGCGTTCAGCAGCGCGGTCGTAGCCGGGGGGAGGTGTCGCGGGGATGTTGCTGCCTATGGGAATCAGGTTCAGCCGTTGCGTGGGTAGCTCCGGCTGGAGGCGGAGGTAATCTTCCCGGTTGGTGACGATAACCCCATCGGCCCGGAGGGCCAGCATACGCACTACCTGCCAGCGCAGGGGGCCAGCTTTGGGGAAAAGGTAGGGCACCTTCAGGTCGTGGAAGGTGACCGCCACCGGCGGACGGTGAGGGTGACGAGGCAGGAAGTTGATCGCCGGGTGCATACCATAGGCAGCGGCCTGGTACTGCACGTTCAGCACCTCTAATTCAGCTTCCCCGGCGACCTGGAGGATCTGCTTCCAGCATCCCCACTTCCAGTTCTCGATGGTGCGGTGAACTCTGAAGCGATTGGCCACAGGCCCTTCTGAGCGGCCTGTGAGCACGTGGACATCGTGGCCCAGTGCGGCCAAGGCCTGAGCCAGTTGCGCGGTGAAGTCACCCACCCCTCCCTCCATCGGTGGGTATTCGCCTGTGATCAGTCCGATACGCAAGTCGCTACCTCCTCCCATTTTATTTTGGCCAATGGAATAACATCGTCGGGCAGCCGCCGGCCCGCCCCGTCGTACGCGGGCAGGCGTTCCATCGTGACCAGGTCATACATGCCGACATGCAGGCGCACGATGCCGGCCGTGGCATCGCTCAGATGTACGGTATGCCGGTCGGCGACCACATCACCAGGCAACCACCACGAGGTAGGATACGCGCCGCTTTTAGGGGGAGCGTCGTTCTGGCCCAGGAGGTTGCCCTCCGGGTCTGTCAGGTGAACGTAGACGGTGTAATCCGCCCCGGGCGCCTGTTCTGCTTTCCAGTAGAGGGTGAGGGTCAGTGAGTCGGCGGCCACCCGCTCTGCATCATAGCCCAGCAGGCGAATGGCTGTCCCCAGGCGAAAGTCGGCCGGACAGGTCGGAGGCGCGGGCGCGGCGAGGGGGCGCATCCTCCAGGGCCCCAACACCATCGCTGTACTGTCGAACTCTGTCAATGTAACTCGCTCGCCTGTGTCATCCACCAGTCCCACCCGGATCCAGTAAAGCTCGGGGGCGGGTGCCCACCCCGGTACGGTCAGGCGAAACTCCTGGCGCACGGTGTCGCCTGCCCGCCATAAGGTGCTGGGATAGAGCGAGCCACCCAGCCAGAACCCATCTTCGGCCACTTTGTTTGTGGGGTCCTGGGGCCCAAGCTGGACCCACGCGCGGTAGAGGCGACGCGGCGCCGTCAGCGCGTGCCAGTAGAGGACCAGGCGAACTTCCCGGCCAGGTTGCAGGTCGCCGGTAAGCGGTTCGTAGCCGGCCAGTTGAACGCCACCCTCGAAGGTCAGAGCCACGGGCGTGGCACTCTCCGGCATCCCGTTCGGCAGGCGAGGGCTGGCGTAGGCAGGGCGCAGGTAGCGCCATGGCACGATGGCGGCAAAGAGCAGCGCGGCCCCGGTGCACACCGTCAGTATCCCACGGAAGGCCAGCCGGCGTGTCCACCAGGCCAATCCCCAGCTACTCAGCACGCCGACGGCTGGCAGGGTAGGGAACAACAGCCGCCCGACGGGAGCGCCAGTAGCGATGGCCCAGCGCAGGAAAGCGAGCCCGTTCAGACCACAGGCACCTAGCAGCAATGCCAGGCCACGCCTGGTCGGTGATGGCATGTGCCACAGCAGGCCGCCAGGCCGCCAGTAAGCCCCCAGGCCTATGCCAGCCATCGCCAGCACCAGACCGGCTGTCACATATAATCCTGGTTCCACCAGCAGAGGGGCCCAGCCGAAAGCGGCCCACCAGGAGCGAGCAGTCATCCAGGCTTCCCTGAGGCCAAAGCGGAACAGCGGGGCCTGGGCAGCGAAATGGGACGCCAGGCCCAAAGGATCCCCGTAAAGGAGCGCGTTGCGGATGTACCACCAGCCTCCCACGGCCAGTGCTACGGAGAGAAATATTCCCCCATCAGCCAGGCGCGTGCGTAGAGGGCGGCCGCTTTGCCAGATGGCGGCCAGCGCTCCCAGCGGCAGCAGGAGCAAGGCGCTCTGTTTGGTCAATAGCCCCAGGCCGGCCAGCCCGCCCGCGACTATCCAGTGCATCCGGGACGCACTGCCCTGCACGCCACGCAGGATAATCACCAGACACAGGCAAAACAGGGCGTTGAGCAGGTTATCGTTCGACACGCAAGCCGCGAGAGAGAGAAATTGTGGGTTAAAGGCCACGAACGCCGCTGCGCCCAGCGCCAGAAGACGCCGCTCTCGCCACAGCGAGCGGGCTAGCGTATAGGTCCCCCACACCGTTACTGCCCCCAGGCCCAGGGAGAGCAGGCGTAGCAGGAAGGTCGCCCGCACCGTACCACTCTCGGCAAACGTCTCCTCGGCGCGGTGGGCGAAGAGATTTTTGTTGCGCGGGTCACGGTTTGCCTCAGGCGCCCAGCCGACCGCCCAACTGGGGCTGGGTACCATCAGGTGAGGCAGGTCGTCCATGTTGATCCATGAGACGAGCAGGCCGCCCAGGACATAGTAGAGCGGCGGAGCGTAGTAGAGTGGCGGGTCGTGGTACTCCAGAAACCAGGTCATCCCGGCGCTGGCGGCATTGCGGTCGGGGAGCACACGCGGAGGAAGCGAGCGATGCACGGCGAGATAGCGTACCAAGGAGATATGCGACCACTCATCTGGCCCCTCGAAGGGTGGGATCACCAGCGCGTAGCCCAATCCGAGGGCCACAAACACCAGCAGCAGCAGATACAACAAACGACGGGTGGCGATCTCATCCATGGCGCAGACGACGCTCCAACTTCTCCTCTGACTTTTCCTCCCTCTCCAGAACATACAGCGTCTGCAAGTTGCCCCAGAGCTGCTCCGATACCCCACATACGCCGTGCCAGTACCGACTGACCGCTCCTCTGGGCTGGCTCATTGATTCGTCGCGGTGGTATCCCTGCCCTTCACCAGCCGATACCGGCTGACGCTCACCGGCTTCAGGGACTCCCCGGTTATAGCGACCTATGGTAGCGCGATGCGGGAATATTGTCAAGCATCGTCAGCACCAGGGGCAGGGCCGGTGTGAGGTTGCCCGGCTGAGATGGGCAGAGCTTGGCGGCGCGAAGCCCCTCAGATGGCAAGCTCTCCAGACAGAGGCCGGTGATCCCCCTTCCGGTCAAAGCCCGGGGATGCTCATTATACTGTGGAAATCCTGGGAAAGGCTGTCCTATGTGTGGCTGTCTCTTCTGTGCTATTAACGTAGGCGAACACGGGGAATTGCGTCTTTGACACTATGATGTATACTAAATTGGGGGGATAGAGTGCCGGGGAGGAGGACCACAAGGTACAAAACCCAGGGTATACGCTTGCCGGCGCCGCACCAGTGCCCGGCCCCAAAATCACACAGGATGTGCTATGAAAGTCAAAATATGGGGAGCACGGGGCTCTATCCCTTCTCCCCTCAGGCCTGAGGAAGTAGAAGAGAAAATATACCGGGCCATCTTAGGGATGCCACATATAGATACAGGGGATCCGGAGGCTGTCCGCGCCTATGTCAGAGAACTCCCTTTCCTGGCGCGAGGCACAGCGGGCGGCAATACGCCCTGCATCGAAATCCGGGCTGGCGGCCACTTACTTGCCATTGACGCCGGGTCAGGGCTGCATGTCCTGGGGCAACAGTTACTCAAGGGGGATTTCGGCCGGGGCGAGGGCACCATCCACATCTTCATCAGCCACCTGCATTGGGATCACCTGGATGGCTTTCCTATGTTTATGCCGGCCTTCGTGCCCGGCAATCGCATCTTTATTTATGGCGTCCACGATGTCAGAGCGGCCCTTGAGATGCATATGCAGCGCCCTCATCTCTGGCCGGTCTCCCTGTCCGATATGAAAGCAGAGCTTGAGTTCATCTCCCTGATGCCGGGAGAGACCTTCTACCTCGACAGTGTACGCATTGACACGCTGGAAAACACTCACCCCGGCTACTCCTACAGCTACCGCTTTGAGGACTCCTACAGCGTACTGGTCTATGCCACCGACGCCGAGTACAAGCAACTGGACGACGTGGCCCTGCGACCGTTCATCGAGTTCTTCAGAAACGCCGATGTCCTGGTATTCGATTCCCAGTACACGTTGCGAGAAGCCTGGCGCAAAGTGGAGTGGGGCCATAGCTCTGCCATGATCGGCGTTGACCTGGCACGCGCTGCCGGGGTTAAGAAGCTGCTGCTATTTCACCATGACCCCACCTACTCGGATGCGGAACTCCAGGAAATTCAGGCTACTGCCATAGCCTACCAGGCCCAGGACCCTGCCCTGCCCACATGCGAGGTATTGATAGCCTACGAGGGCCTGGAGCTTGATCTGACCCCCTCTGGCCTCGTTGACTTCCACTTCACCCCCGGCGGCGAAGCGGCAGTATTGACGCCGGTAAACGCTTTCGATGAGCACAGCGTAGACCAGCTCAGACAGCGTTTGACCAGCATGGCTGTCCAGGAGATGCATATCGGCTCGATCATAGACCTCTCGCGGATTGAGAGCCTGAGTATGGCCAGCCTCAAAGCGCTGGTAACGCTGAGCCAGGAACAGAAGAGCAATCCTATCGTCCTGGCAGTGCCCCAGGAAAGTGTACGTCAGGTCATCAAGCTCAGCGGCTATGCTGACTACTTCGCCATCTACCCCTCAGTGGAAGCGGCGCTGGAGGCAGCGCAGACACGCGAGGCCCTGAAACTGCCCGGCCAGATTATTAAAGGACGCTATCAGATTCAACACAAAATAGGCGAGGGTCGTATAGGCACCGTCCTGAAAGCGTGGGACATTTACGCCAACCGACCGGTAGCGCTCAAAATTTTCTCCCCTTCCTTCAGCGAAGAATCCATCGCCCGATGCATGCAGCAAGCCCGCCTGATACTCCACCTGGAGCATCCCAACGTCATCCGGGTGTTCGAGTGGGATAGCGAAAAGGGCTACTTTTTTAAAGCGGAAGAGCTGGTAGAGGGCCCCACGCTCCACGAACTGCTCACCACAGCCGAGGGTCCCCTGCCCGCCGAACAGGCGACGGAGATCGCGCTGGGCATCACACGTGCCCTGGAATATGCCCATAGCTGGGGCGTCATCCACGGCGACCTGAAACCGCAAAACGTTTTCGTCACGGCTAAGGGCGTCAAAGTAGGCGGCTTCGGGCTTGGCTCGTTTGAGGAAGGGCGTCAGCTCCTCGACCTCCCTCTCATCCTGCTGAGCGCCCCTTACCTGGCCCCGGAGCAGGTATTGGGCCAGCCGCTCAGCCCGCTTACCGACCTGTACGCGCTGGGAGTCATCCTGTACCGTATGTACACCGGCCGCCTGCCTTTCGAGGGGACGGAACAGCAGATCGTACAGGCCCATTTGAAGTCAACCCCCCTGCCGCCCCGCCAGCTTAACCCGCGCCTTTCCCCCGTCCTGGAGCATGCGATGTTGAAACTGCTGGCTAAAAACCCAGGCGACCGCTACCGCGATGCCTCCCAGGTACGGCGCATCTTGATGAGCCTGGTCGTAGACCCCAGAGATATCGTGCGACAGCGCCGGGTCACGCTGGTAGGGCGGGAGGAGCCGCTGCGCGCGCTCCTGGAGGGATGGGAAAGCAGCCGGGCGGGGAACGGGCAGTTGGTCCTGATCAGCGGCGAGACCGGCGTGGGCAAGACACGCCTGGCCTATCAGGCCGCCATACAAGCTGCGCCACCGGTCCTGTTGATAGGCCGCTGCGCCCCGCTCAAGGAAAGCCGGCCATACGAGCTGTTCGCTCAGGTACTGAAGGCATATCTGAGCGACCTGCCCGCGGGCGCATTGGATGAGCTGGACTATCAGCTACTCGGCGCCTGTTCCATTCTGCTGCCCGATCTCCGTGCCCTCCCTGACCTCCAGCAGCCAACCTGCCTGGAGCCGCAACAGGAACAGTTGCGCTTCATGAGCAGCGTCCTCCGGTTCATCAAACGGGCTACACAACGGGCACCGTGGTTCGTCATTCTGGACGATCTCCAGTGGGCCGATCAAAGCAGCCTGGAGCTGATTGACTATCTGGGACACCACATTGCGACACTGCCGCTGCTGATGATCGGCACCTACAACCCGGAGGCACTGGAACGTGACCACCCGTTGCGGGAAGTACTGCGCGATCTGAGCGGCTCGTCCCTTTGCCGCAGCCTGACGCTTGAGCGGGTGGATCGGACAGCGACGGGCCATATCCTGGCGAACATCTGGACACATCCAGGCCCCGATGAGCTGGTGACGAGGATCTACCAGCACACCGGCGGCAATCCCCTCTACGTGGTTGAGCTGGCCAGAGAGCTGCTCGACGAGGGGCTGGTGGCGCTGCAGGAGGGCGAATGGCGCTTCCCGTCCCTGGAGGAGACACGGCTACCTCAGGACTTGCGTGAGGCGATCTGGCGACGTATCCGGCGACTGAGCCCGGATACCCAGGCTCTGTTACGGCAGGCCTCAGTGCTGGGGACATCCTTCCGTTTGGACGAGTTGCGCGAGATCAGTGGCCTCTCATGGTGGGAGGTGCTTGATCACCTGGATATGGCTCTGGAACGCCAACTGGTGGAGGAGGTGCCCGGAGACGGCCTGTTCCGCTTCTTCCATACCGAGATACAAGAAGTGCTATACGCAGACCTGGGCCCCTCGCGCCGCCGTATGCTGCACCACCAGGCTGGCGAGGTACTGGAACGGCGTGCCGGCCCCAACGCCGAGCTGATCGCGGAGGAACTGGCCTACCACTTCGACGAGGCTGGGGAATTCGACCGCGCCGTAGTCTACAGCGTTCAGGCGGCCCGCCGGGCAGAGGCGGCCTGTGCCAACGGCGCTGCCCTGTTGTGGTACACCCGCACGCTGGAAATGCTGGATCGGCTCAGCCCGGAGCAGGCCGCGCAGTTCCACGCGCTGCGGATGGCCGCCCACCAATCGCTGAGCGAAATCCTGACCAAAATCGGCCGCTACGACGAAGCGCTCGAACACTATGCCTCGGCCCTGTTTGAGTGGCTGGGCAAGGGGTCCGGCTACGTCAGCGAGGCCGCGCCCACCGTCGAGATGGCCCGTATTTACCTCTTCGGCGCCGAGCTCTACTACCGCCAGGGCAAGTACAATGAGGCCATCGCCTGGTGTCAGAAGGGGCTTGATCTGGCTGCGCAGATCGAGACGCCCGAAGGACGACGGGTGCAGGGAAATGCTTTCTCACTCCTGGGAGACATCTGTATGCATAGCTACAATCTGCCCTACGCCGCCCAGTTCTTCCAGGAGAGCCTGCGCATATACGAACGCCTGAGTGACCCGGCAGGGCAGGCAAGCGCTTACAACAATCTGGGCCTGGCCCACTATTACCAGGGTGATTGGTCTGCGGCCCTGGAAGCTTATCAGAAGAGCCTGGCGCTGAGGAATGAGATCGGTGATGTCGAGGGGGTGGCACAGATCAACACGAACATCTCCCTCATCCACATCGCACGGGGAGAGTGGGAACAAGCACAGCACCTGCTGGAGCAGAGCATAGCCACCCAGACCGGCACGACGCAGGGCGAGATCCACACCTCGAACATTCTGGCCTCTCTGCACACCCACCTGGGCAATTGGGAAGAGGCACAGACCTACCTGAGTCGTAGCGAAGCCATATTCGCCAAAACTGGCTCCGAAGAGTACCTCTCGGAACTGGAGCGCTGCTGGAGCGAGTTGTTCCTGAGGACCGACCGGCACGATCAGGCGTTGGACCACGCCATCCGCTCGGTCGAACTGGCTGTTGAGCAGAACCACCCGCTGGAAGAAGGGCTATCCTGTCACACCCTCGGCCAGGTACACCTGGCCCGGCGGGAGTGGGAACCCGCCGAAGCATCGCTCTACCAGGCACGGCATATCCTCTCTCGCCTGCAGTGCGACTATGAGCTTGCCAGAGTCAGGCTCTCACTGGCACGCCTGGCTCTGGAAGCTGGCCCGGTCAACGCTCAGATAGAACAGGGCGAAGCTGTTGACTACCTGACACAAGCCCTGCAGACCTTTGAAAGACTCGGCGCCAGGGTAGAACTGCTGCGGGCACTGGAGCTGGCACACAGGAGCAAATGGCTGATCGGTAATTGAGTATCGTCTGTGAGGTGATGGTCATCTCCCAGGTGATCGTCACCTTGGGCTCTGCGAGAGGTGAGAGGAATGGAGGCATTGAAAAGGCGTATCCTTACCGATGGCGAGAATCTTGGAGGGGGCATTCTCAAAGTTGACAGCTTTATCAATCATCAGATAGACACACACCTGATGTTCGAGGTGGGGCGGGAACTGGCCCACTACTTTGCCGATGCCGGCGTGACCAAAGTGATGACCGCCGAGATTTCCGGCATCGCCCCTGCGCTGGCTACGGCTCATGCCCTGAACGTCCCTCTCATCTATGCGCGCAAGACCCGCCCGGTCACGATGACGGGGCCGGTCTACATCGAATCGGCCCCCTCGCACACGAGAGGGTGCGACGTGTTTCTCATGGTGTCGGCGGAGTTCCTGGGACCGGAAGACCGGGTGCTGATCGTAGATGACTTTCTGGCCACCGGCGCGACCATCGAGGCACTGGCACGGCTGGTCGAACATGCCGGTGCCACGCTGGTTGGCATCGCCACAGCCATCGAAAAAAGGTTTGAGGGGGGACGGGAAGCACTCGCCTACCTCAACGTGCCCATCGTCTCACTCGCTGTCATCACCAGTATGAGTGATGGCAAAATTGTGCTGGAAGGGATGTGAGCGTGGAACACCGCCGTCAACACGAAGCCATCGCCATCCTTGACTTCGGTTCCCAATATACCCAACTGATCGCCCGCCGCATCCGCGAAGCACACGTATATTGCGAAATGTTCCCCTGGAACACACCGCCGGAGCAGGTGTTAGCGCTCTCCCCGCGCGGCTTCGTCCTCTCTGGCGGCCCGGCGAGCGTCTATGCGCCAGGCGCCCCCTTCCTTCCCGAGTATGTGCTGGCACAGGAGGTGCCTGTCCTGGGAATCTGCTACGGGATGCACCTGCTGGCCGCTCACCTGGGAGGACGGGTGGTCCGAGCCACCGATCGGGAATACGGCGCCGCGGAAGTCCGGTCGGTAGGGCCACCCAATCCCCTGTTCGACGGGCTTCCAGCATTGCGCGTCTGGATGTCCCACGGCGACCGCGTCGAAGCCCTGCCGCCGGGCTTTGAAGTGCTGGCCTGCAGTGCCAATTCCCCCGTAGCCGCGATGGGCCACCTGGCCCGCAGGCTGTATGGCCTTCAATTCCATCCGGAGGTAGTGCATACCGAACGCGGTGCGGAGCTGCTGCGCCGCTTCGCTGTCGAGATATGCGGCTGCGCCCCCGATTGGACGCCGGCCGCCTTTATCGAGCAGGCGGTCAGCACGATACGTGAGCGGGTAGGCGACGATGACGTCGTGTGTGGCCTGAGCGGGGGAGTGGACTCAGCCGTGACAGCCACGCTGGTGCACAGGGCCATCGGCGACCGGCTCACCTCCATCTTCGTCAATACAGGACTACTGCGCAAAGGCGAGCCGGAGCAGGTAGTGCGCACCTTCCGGGAGCATCTGGGAATGCGCCTGGTGGCCGTTGACGCCAGCGAGGAGTTTCTGGAAGCGCTCAGTGGCGTCAGTGACCCGGAGCAAAAACGCCGCATCATCGGTGAGCGCTTCATCCGTGTCTTCGAGCGGGAGGCACGCAGGCTGGGACATGCCCGGTTCCTGGCTCAGGGCACGCTCTACCCGGATGTGATCGAAAGTCGCGGGCCGGAAAGGCAATCCGCTGCCCGTATCAAGACCCATCACAACGTAGGGGGGCTGCCTGAAGATATGCACTTTGAGCTGCTGGAGCCGCTGCGCTACCTGTTCAAAGACGAAGTGCGTGCGGTAGGGGAGGCACTGGGCCTGCCTGAAGAGATTGTGTGGCGGCAACCCTTCCCGGGGCCGGGCCTGGCTGTGCGCGTCCTGGGCGAGGTCACCTGGGAGCGGCTGGAGATTTTACGGGCCGCCGACAGCATCCTGCTTGAAGAACTGGGCGCTGCCGGCCTGCTGCGCGGCGAGACCCAGCAGGCCTTTGCGGTGCTCCTGCCGGTGCGCAGCGTGGGAGTGATGGGGGACGAGCGCACCTACCAGTACGTCCTGGCCATCCGTGCCGTGACCACCGAGGACTTTATGACCGCCGATTGGGCACGGCTCGACCATGCGCTTCTGGCCCGCATCAGCAACCGCATCGTCAACGAGGTGGCGGGGGTCAACCGCGTGGTGTACGACATCACCTCCAAGCCCCCTGCCACCATCGAGTGGGAATAAGGCTATGCTGCGGGCAGGGTGAAGCTGAACCGGCTCCCCCTGCCCGGTTCACTCTCCACGCCCACCTGCCCCCCCATCTTTTCCACGATGCGCCGCACGATGGAGAGGCCCAATCCGTGCCCCTTAGCCCGCACCTTATCAAGCCTCGTAAACGGGGTAAAAAGACGGCCCTGCTCCTCCGGGGTGAGTCCAGGCCCATTATCACGCACCCAGAAACGGACCATCCTCTTCTCCGGCGTGCCGTCGGAAGAGGGGATAACAACCGTATCGGCGCCCAGCTCCACCAGCGGCGGCCGCCCTCCGTACTTGAGGGCATTGCTGATGTAATTAGCCCACACCTCCTCGATCCATGGGCCATATCCCAGCGCCGGTGGCCAGCTCTCTGGAACGACCAGCTCAGCCTGATACTCCGAGAGCATAAAACTCAGCCGCTGCTGTACCCCGCGCACGATCGCTCCCATATCCACGGCCTCCACAGCGACCTCGGTCACCCGACGCACGCTTGCCAGCAACAAGAGCTCGTCAATAATGTTGCTCATCTTCTGTGCGCTCTGGGCAATGGCAGCGACATATTCCCCATACTCCTGAGGTAATTCCTGGAGCATACCGTTCTGCAACAGATAGATGTAGCCGATGATATTCCCCAGCGGCCCTTTCAGGTCGTGGGCCACCGTATGGGCAAAGGCATCCAGCTCCTCGTTGCGGGCCTGCAGTTCGATCGTTTGCTGGCGCAGCGCCTCGACCAATCGGGCGTTATCAATGGCGATAGCAGCCTGATGGAGCAACATCTGGCCGGTCGCGATCTCGCCCTCGGTGAAGCGGCGCGGGAGCTGACTATCCCAGACCTGAGCAAATCCCAGCACATGATCGCCGCTCATCATTGGCAACAGCAACATCGCCTGCGCGCGGCGCGCCTCCAGCAGCGCGTAGAGATCCGGATCGCCCCCTTCCACACCGATCTGCATCTGTACAGCATCGCGTCGGGCCAGCGCCCCGGTGATGGCGGGCAGGTCAGCCGGCGCGGCGATGCGGCCCAGCACCGGCAGCAACTCACTCTCGATACTCCCCGGCACCGCATACTCGGCGATAAGCTTGACCGCGTTACTCTCCCGATCCAGGAGGTAAAGCTCGACGCTTGTGCCGTTCAGGATTTCACACAGGCTGCGCGCCACGTACGGGAGCAGGTGATCCACATTCAGGGTGGAGGAAAGCGCCATCGTCACGCTGTGGAGCAGAGTGGCTTCACGCAACCTGGCCCGCACCTGCTCGTACAGACGCGCGTTCTCGATCGCCAGCGCCACTTGATGGGCGAAGGCCTGCACCAACCGCGCAGCCTCCTCGCCGTAGGTGCCGGGACGGAAAGAGTTGACCATCAGGATGCCTATGATCTCCTCCCGTCCGCTCAAAGGCACCCCCATCCACGAACGGATACGCGGCGAGCCGCGTTCAGGAATCCAATCCGGCTCCCTGGTCACATCCGGCACCACGACCGGCCTGTGCTCACGCACGACGCGACTTACCAGGGGGAACTCTTTCAGCTCGAAGGCACGCTCGAAGAGCCGTTCCCGGCCGCGCGAGGCCACGACCCACCAGCGATCCTCACGCAGCATAGCAACAAGCGCCGAATCATAGGGCACCAGCCGCTGTAACTCATCCAGAGCCCGCTCCATCAGTTTATCAAGGCGCAGAGTGGCACCCAGGGCTTCGGCCGTATCGAGCAGCGTCTGTGAGATTTCCCGCTCCCGTAGAATGTCCTCGAAGAGGCGGGCCCGCTCGATCGAAGCGCCGATCTGCTGAGCAATCGCCATCAGCATGGCCTGCTCGTCCTGGGAGACCGGATGGGGGGTACTGTCCACCAGGCACAGGCTGCCCACCGTGCGCTCGCGATACATGATGGGGACACCCACGAAGGCGTACACCCCCTCCTCCAGGAAGGCTGCCAGAGGGGCCGCCTCTTCTAACTCCACCTGATCACCGTCCCGCAAATCGGGCAAGGCCAGTGGAGAGCAGCGGCTACCTATGAACTTGCACAACGCCCGGTGTAGACCAGATGACCGGGCGTGCTCGATCAGCGCCTGCGGCAGGCCGA
The DNA here is from genome assembly GCA_026418995.1 of Anaerolineae bacterium. Classification (GTDB taxonomy): domain Bacteria; phylum Chloroflexota; class Anaerolineae; order B4-G1; family B4-G1; genus JAOAAG01. The sequence goes on along the minus strand of JAOAAG010000315.1, from coordinate 5,776 downwards.
CGTGGCTGAAAATTTCCGGCTCGCCGCTGACCTCGTCTATCAGCGAAATCGCGCCGCCCATAAACCCCAGCGCTTTCACTGTGCAGGAGAGAGCTTGCTCCAATACCTCTGCCAGGCTCAGCGAAGAGGAGAGGGCCTGTGAGACAGCGTACAGGGCGGTCAGTTCCTGGTTGCGCTGCTGGAGGGTGGCCTCAACGCGCCGGCGCTCCTCGATCTCCTGTTTAAGGGCCACATTCCTGAGGCGCTCGATCTCGGCCAGTCTCCTGGCCTCCCGCGCTTCATGGGTGACCTGGAGGCCTCTCAACCTGCTCTGCACCCGTTCATCGTAAACGCTCTCCCTGATAGCGTGGAATTGTTCGTAGTGCTTCAGCGCGCTCGCGAAATCGCCAGCGTGTTTATAAGCCCTGGCCAGCGCCTCGTGTATCTCGAAGGCCTGTTGTTGGGAACCCATCTCCTCCGCAATGCGCAGCGCCTGCTGGAGAGTGAGCAGGGCGGTCTCAATCTCTCCCTGCCGGAGGTGGATATTGCCAATGTTGGTAAGGGCCTCCACTTCTTGATACTTATGCTCGATGGCGCGGCTGACCTCGGCGCTGCGCTGGAAAAATTGCAATGCCTTGGTGTCATCACCCAGGTCAAGGTATATCTCCCCGATGGTATGGAGAGCTTCGGCCTCGCCTCTCCGGGAGCCGCTTCCGATGTGAAGCTGCAGGCTTTTCGCCCCACATCCCAGAGCGTTATCGAGATCACCCTGTTTCCGGAAGGCCAGGCTCATATTGGCGAGCGCGTTGGCCTCCCCCGCCTTATCCCCGATCGCGCGGAAAAGATGCCAGCTACGGCGGAACTGGGAAAGTGCTGCCGCATAGTCCCCGGTACGCAGATACACCTGTCCGATCAGATTAAGCGCCGTAGCTGCCTTTCCCTGGTCCCCGAGCTGCTCGCTAATCCGCAGAGCCTCAAGTTGCGATTCCAGCGCATACGGGTAGTTGCCCAGATCGAAATGCACCTGGCCGATGGTGACCAGGGCATCTACCTGCCCTGCTATATCCTCCAGTTTCTCAAACAGCGAGAGAGCCTCAAGCGACAGTGAGAGGGCAAGCTGATACTGCGAGAGCTGCAAGTACACATACCCCATAGTCCGCAAGCTCTCGGCCACGCCTTTCTGGTATGGCTGGGCTTCAAACTCGTCCTCACAGGCCAGTTGTTGGGCCTCTTCGCTCAACGCCAGGGCCCGGTGTGGGTCGCTGTGCCTGAGTTCCCAGGCCAGGGCATTCAGTGTATCTATTCTTGCCTGCCGCCCGGCAGCGGATTCGAGAAGGGCTTCGAGCTCTCTTATCTTGGCGCTCACCGCCAACCCCCCTTTCGAGTATAGGACAGGCTTTCTGGCCTGTCTGGGCGATCTCTCCAGATTACCCTGCGACCAGCCGAAGTTTTCTTCCTCCGGTGTCATCCCGATGAGCTCCCCTGGAAGCTGTACCTTGATTATACACGGGCCCTGTGTCAGGTCAACTGTGCGCATGCACGTTGCGCAGCAGTGGCGAGAGATGGGCATGCTATGCGCAGGAGCCGTAGCCCGCCAGGGAGCAAGCCATTCTGGTACAGAAGGGCTAAGAAAGTGGAGCGGCTCCTACCGCGCTCTATCCACGACGCAAGCCCGGCGCGGATCCGTTTTTAACCGTTTTCTAACCTTCCTCTTATGTCCCTCTTATGTTCTGCGTGTACACTGACGGTTGCTTTTAGAAGCACTCTCTATCAAAACCTGACCCGGGAAGGAGGTGAGCTGACATGGCATTCACCAGTCTGATTCCATGGAGAAGAGGCGAGAGAAGGGTACCCATCAGACGAGAAGAGCATCCACTTCAGACCTTGCAGCGGGATATGAACAGATTGTTCGACGAATTTTTCCGCGGTTGGGGCCTGAGTCCGTTCCGGCTGTTCGAGGAGGGGTGGGACGTCTTCAGCCCGCGCGTGGATGTGGTCGAGACGGACAAGGAAATTAAGGTCACCGCCGAGCTGCCCGGAATGGACGAGAATGACATCGAGGTCTCCCTGTCCCAGGATACGCTGACCATCAGCGGGGAGAAGAAAGAGGAAGAGGAATACAAAGGCAGGAATTATTATCGGATGGAGCGCTCCTATGGCTCATTCCAGCGCACCATCCCCCTCCCCTGCGAGGTGGACAGCGACAAAGCGGAGGCCACCTTCAAAAAGGGAGTGTTGACCGTCACACTCCCCAAGACGGCCGCTGCGCAAGCATGTAAGCGCATTCCTATCAAGACATCCTGAGATGGAGCGTAAGTTGACGGTCGCTTGCGAAGTGACCGTTAAGTTGACGGTCACTTTCAAAGTGACCGTCAACTTTAATTTTTGATTTAAAACTAATCCTAGGAGGTGTTAAACGATGTCATGGCGGAACCGTGTGCTTGCACTGAGTGTCATAGTACTGTTGCTCTTCTCCCTTAGCACTCCTGTGTTGGCCCAGGAAGGTGATCAGCAGCAAAACAGTGAACCTTTGACCATTTTCACCCAGTACCCCGCTCAAGAAGCTGCCGTAGGTGAGAGCGTCACGTTCAACCTCACTCTGCGGGGCGGTGCGTCGCCTCAGGTGGTGCGTCTGGACCTCCAGAACCTGCCCGAGGGTTGGACGGCTACTTTTCGGGGAGGCGGCAAAGTGGTGCGGGCCGCTTATGTTAACCCGGAGAGTACCACGTCGGTTGACCTCCGCATCGAGTTGCCCAAGGATGTTAAAGCAGATACCTATCGCTTTACTGTTATCGCCAAGGGGGAGAGAGAAAGGGCAGAAATCCCTATTGAGCTGATCGTCAAGGAGAAGCTCCCTCCCAGCCTGGAATTCGAGATCGAGTTGCCCACGCTGCGTGGCACCACGGATACCACCTTCCGCTACAGCGCCACGTTGCGGAACCGGGGCGATGAAGACCTGTCGGTGAACCTGCTCGCCGAGGCGCCGCCGGACTTCCAGGTGCTCTTCAAGTTGACCGGCCAGGAGGTGACCAGCATCCCTGTCCCCGCCAACGGCTCTAAGCGCCTGGACATCGAGGCGAAGGCCTTTGTTCCAGTGCCAGTAGGCACGTATCCGATCAAGGTCACCGCCCAGGGCGGTGAGGCACAGGCGGAACTGGCACTCATTGCTGAAGTGGTCGGTAAGTCGGAGCTGAGCTTGACGACACCGGACGGGCGGCTGTCGGGCGAGGCTTACGCCGGCGAGGAGACATCGCTCAAGCTGGTGCTGCGTAATAACGGTACGGCGCCGGCCCGCAACGTGGAGCTGAGCGCATCTCAGCCTGCCGGCTGGTCGGTCGAGTTCGATCCCAAAGAAGTGGCCGAGGTGCCAGCCGGTCAGCAGGTTGAAGTGACCGCTAAACTGCGCCCGTCAGAGAAGGCCATCGCTGGCGATTATATGGTGACGCTGCGTGCGCGACCCGAGGGCGGTGCCTCCCAGTCGGCTGAGTTCCGCATTACGGTGCGCACCTCCACGTTGTGGGGCATTGTCGGCGTGGGCCTGATCGCCGTGGCTGTCCTGGTGGTGGGGCTGGCCGTTATGCGCTTCGGACGCCGCTAATGCTCTCGCCCTCCCGCAGGCCAGTGTGAACCTGCGGGAGGGTAAGCTGAATGATTTAAGGGAGGTGGCTATGGCCGCTGATGTCGTCATAGAAAGTCACGGCCTGACCAAACATTACAACAGCTTCGTCGCTGTGGATAACCTCAACCTGACCGTGCGGCACGGCGAGGTCTTCGGTCTGCTCGGCCCCAACGGCGCCGGTAAGACGACGACCATCCTGATGCTGCTGGGGTTAACCGAACCAACGGCAGGGAGCGTGCGCGTGCTGGGCCTGGACCCGGCGCGCCAACCGCTGAGCGTTAAAAGCCGCGTGGGTTACCTGCCCGAACTGCTGGGCTTCTACAATGGCCTGACAGCATATGAAAATCTGATCTACACCGCTAAGCTCAACGGCCTGCGCCGCGATGAGGCCCACGAGCGTATCCTCTCCGCGCTGGCGCAAGTGGGATTGGAGGAGGTGGTGGAGAAACCTGTGGGGACCTTCTCGCGCGGGATGCGTCAGCGGCTCGGCGTGGCCGACGTGTTGATCAAAAAGCCGCAGCTCATCATCATGGATGAGCCAACCCAGGGGTTGGACCCGGAGGCCGCCCGTGATTTCCTGGGCATCATCCGACGCCTCAAGGCCGATGGCATTACCGTACTCCTCAGCTCGCACCTGCTGCACCAGGTCCAGGCCGTCTGCGACCGGGTAGGCCTGTTCTACCGGGGCAGGATGGTTCTGGAAGGGACGGTGGAGGAGCTGGCGCGCCGTGTGCTCGGAGGGGCCTACCGCATTCAGGTGGAAGCCGAGGGGCCCGCTAGCCTTGAAGAGGCGCTGCGCCGCGTCCGCGGAGTGGTGAACGTGACCCGTCCAGGCGAGACCCTTTACGAGCTGGAAACGGAGTACGACCTGCGTCCCGAGGCAGCGCGGGCCGTTGTCGAGGCGGGGGGTAAACTGCTCTCACTGAAGGTGGAGCAACCCAGCCTTGACGATGTCTATACCCGCTACTTTGAACAGGAGGGGAAGCATGGCTAGAAGCAAGGTGCGCGAAGGCTCGCCATGGACCGGCCTGTGGGCCGTGGTATTCAAAGAGATGGCTGATCACCTGACCAGTGCCCGTATGCTGATCTTGCAGGCGCTCACCCTGATTACAGCGGTGGGGACAGTGTACGCAGCCGCCAGTAACCTGCGCGATACGGTGGCACAGGACCGCTTTTTACTCCTGCGGCTGTTCACCACCGCCCAGCAACCGCTGCCGGCCTTCGTGGGCTTTCTGGCTTTCCTGGTGCCGTTGATCGCAATCGCGCTGGCCTTCGACGCGGTGAACGGCGAATTCAATCAACACACTATGGCCAGGCTGCTGGCCCAGCCTATCTACCGGGATGCGCTCCTGTTCGGCAAATTCCTGGCGGGGCTGTTTACGCTGGCCCTGGTGCTCACGACTATCTGGCTGCTCATCGTAGGGATGGGGCTCGTGGGACTGGGCGTCCCGCCCGGCGGTGAGGAGGTGGCCCGCAGCCTGTGGTTCCTGGTGCTGACGGTCTTTTACGGCGGTGTCTGGCTGGCGCTGGCGCTGGTCTTCTCCATTACCTTCCGCCAGCCGGCCACGGCGGCACTGGCCTCGATCGCCGTATGGCTGTTCTTCACTGTGTTCTGGGGCATCATCGTGGACCTGCTTGCTCAGTTCCTGCGGCCCGTGCGCATCGGACTCCCCAGCGAGTACCTGGCCCAGGGTCAACTGGCTCTGATGCTGAGCCGGCTTTCGCCGAACACGCTCTACTCCGAGGCCATCCTGGCAATGCTGAACCCGGCCGTGCGCTCTCTGGGCTTTGTGCTGCCCATACAACTGGATGGCGCGATTCTGGGCGCACCGCTGCCGCTGGATCAGAGTCTAGCTCTCATCTGGCCCCACTTTACCGGCCTGGTCGCCGTGACGATACTGTTGTTTGCGCTGGGTTATACGCTGTTCCAGCGCCAGGAGATCCGCGCTTAAGGCTCTGCCACGAGATCGAGATAACACAAGGGCAGCCCGGTATGGGCTGCCCTTGTGGTTTGGTGTAGCTCTACCGCCGCTACCCTGGCTCGGCTTCGCTCCTCAGCAATGCCCAGGTCGTTTCCCCGGGGATCATATCTTCGATTCCTACGTCCAATAGCACCCGCCTGCCGCCGGACAGTTCCACATAGGGTCTGTCTCTTATACACATCTCCGAGCCCACGAG
>JAOAAG010000077.1 GCA_026418995.1 Anaerolineae bacterium | reverse complement strand
CGTCGGCAGCGTCAGATGTGTATAAGAGACAGTCTCACTCCCCGCCCGCGATACCATCTACCTTGCCTGGAACGGCGATTTCAATGACGGATTGACCAGGTGGGAGTCCGGGCGAGGCGCTTTCAACGGGCGTGGCACAGGGCTGACACCGTCCGTCGTGACCCTCGATGGGAATCGTCTGGCATTGCTGGGGAGCGCTACAGGGCGAAATGGTTCCATTCCTGTGGGGTACAGCTATATTGCCCAGAAATTTGCGGTTCCTGAAAACGCGCTCCTGCGTCTTAGATACCGGGTTATCTCGAGTGACACAATTTATAGCGTAGCTACCAGCAGGTATTTTGATTCCTTTGAACTCTCCATCAACCGAGTGCCATGGGAGATCTCAGATGCTGAGCGTAATGCCAGGGGTTGTAACAATCAGAACAGCCTCAATCCCAGTGGAACGCTAACCCCAATTGGAGACGGGCTTGTGTTTTGTGGGGGGCAGCTCGTACCGCCGAGCCAGTTGCCAAACCCCTGGAATTCTAACTGGATCACCGTTACGCTGAACATGGCGCACTTTAGCGGTAAAGATATTACACTGTATATGGCAATTTGGAGCCGTGAATATGGGCCTCCGTATTGGAACGATCAGGCTTACTACAACACCTACGCCTACATAGACGATGTGAGAATGGGGCAACAGCCATAGCCTGTAGGCGCAGCGCCGCTGTGCCCTCTATCAAAGGAGGAAAGCATGCAAATATGTCTAAAATGTGGTTCGCAGCAGATTGACGGAGCTGCCTTCTGCGATCAGTGCGGGGCAAAACTCTCGACATGGCCTGCGCCGCCCCCACCTCCAGCCCAGCAGGCGCCCACGGTAGTTGCAGCCCACTGTCCGGCCTGTGGCACGCCGGTGATGCCTGGCGAGGCCTTCTGTTCCAATTGCGGCGCAGCGTTGGGACAGGCCGCCTACCCTCCCACGCCGCCAGGCACTTACCAGTCTCCTCCGCAGGCCGCGATCCCCGGTCCGGCATCGGGAGTGGTGGGAGTCCCACTGAAATGCCCCACCTGTGGCATGCCGCTTGAGCCGGGCAGCTTGTTCTGCGATATGTGCGGCACGCCGGTCGGGGCTGACGTGCCAGGAGTGCCTACCCCTGTCTACACCCCACCGCCAGCCGCCGAGGTGTACAGCATGCCCTCATACCAGCCACCGGTAGCCACCCCACCTATTATGATGGCGGTCCGGGGGCGGCTGGTTGTCCAGGCCACCAATGCCACCCTCCCCTTCCCGCCCGGTCGCAGCGAGATCATCGTCGGGAGGGAGGATCCGGTCAACAGCATTTTCCCGGATATTGACCTCACCGACCATGGTGGGGACGAGGGTGGCGTGTCACGTCGTCACGCGCGCATCTACATACAAGGAGAGCGCTTCTTTATCGAGGACCTCAACAGCACCAACTATACTTATGTAAACCAGGAGAAACTTACGCCTGGTCAACCCCACCCGCTCAATAACGGAGACGAAATCAGGCTGGGTAAGGTCAGGCTTAACTTCTATATGTGAGAGCTTGCTCATCCTCCGCAGGTTGGGCTCTGGGAGCTGCGGGGGAGACGGGCTTAAGATGTGAGGTGCTCTATGGCATTAGAACCAGGCCAGGTGCTCCAGGATCGCTACCAGATCATTTCCGTGTTGGGTGAGGGTGGGATGGCCGTGGTCTACCGCGCGCTGGATACCAGGTTGGACGTCCATGTAGCGATCAAAGAGATGATCCCGCAACCTGGTCTGGACGCCCACACGCTGGCCCAGTTGCGCCAGCAATTCCAGAGAGAGGCCCAGATTCTGGCCCGGCTGGACCACCCCCATCTGGTGCGCGTGACGGACTTCTTTTCCTGGCAAGGCTCCGAATACCTGGTGATGAACTTCGTCACGGGAGAGAGCCTGGCCAGCAGGATCGAACGCGAGGGGGCACAGCCCGAGGCACAGGTGCTGGCGTGGGCCGCTCAACTGCTGGACGCGCTCGCCTATTGCCATGCCCAGGGCGTGCTGCACCGGGACGTAAAGCCGCAGAACGTGATCATCCGCCCGGATGGGCGGGTAGTGCTGGTGGACTTCGGACTGGTCAAACTGTGGGACCCAAGCGACCCCCACACCAAAACGACGATGCGCGGGATGGGGACGCCTGAATATGCCCCGCCAGAGCAGTACGACGTGTATATGGGCCATACCGATGCCCGCAGCGACATCTACAGCCTGGGAGCTACCCTCTACCACGCGCTTGCCGGCCAGGCCCCGCTGACGGCCACGATGCGCATCTCCGATCCAGAGCAGTTTGTGCCCCTGCGCAGCTTCAGCTCCGGCATCAGCAAACGCACCGAGGAGGCCATCTTAAAGGCCCTGGAACTGGCCCGCTCGCAGCGCTGGCAGAGCGCGGCCGAGATGGCAGCGGCGCTGGGAGTAGCCGTTCCCTCGTGGGGCGCTGAAAAAGCAGCCGCGCCAGCGATCCCCTCCGCTCCCAAGGGTAAAACGAAGAAGATGGAGGTGCCAGCAGCGCCACCTACCCCAGCTCCCACCGGCGTGCCATTAGCCGCTCCTGTGCCGGCTGCCGCCTCCGCAGCCTCTGTAGTCCCTGCAGTCATTCATGCGCCAGCACGTGCGCGCCGTGGCCCGGCTGCCTGGGTATGGCTGGCAGGGCTGCTGGTTTTGTTACTCATCGGGGTAGGGGCAGCAGCCAGTGGTATCCTGGCCAGTGCGCGATCCGGGCCGCCTCCGGCTGGAGCCAGGCAGAAATTCATCCCGACCGCTACGACTGTTGAATCAGTGATGGTGGTAGCGTCTCCCACGGCAACGACGCTGCCCATAGCAACGAGCACCCCGAGCCGCACACCGACTCCAACGCGCACGCGCACTCCCACGATCACCCCCACCCGGACACTCACGCCCACGGCGACTGCTACGGCCACGCCCACCGCAACACCGACCGCAACACCGACCAGGGCCCCGCGCACACCGCGTCCCACCGCGACGGCTACGCCCGGCGCAGTCACCGCGACACCGACACCAGCGTCGCCAACGCCGACGGCAGCGCAACAGATGCCGCCGACACAGCCGCCACCTACCCAACCACCGCCGACACAGCCGCCGCCCACCCAACCGCCGCCACCACCGACGCAGCCACCGCCGCCACCGACGCAGCCCCCGCCGCCACCGACGGAGCCTCCTCCGCCACCACCGACGGAGCCCCCGCCGCCACCACCGACGGAGCCCCCGCCGCCGCCACCGACGGAGCCCCCGCCGCCACCATGAGGATCAGGTGACGGTCACTTCGGAGGTGACCGTCACCGGCAGCCTGAAGC
>JAOAAG010000309.1 GCA_026418995.1 Anaerolineae bacterium | reverse complement strand
ATCGAAGCATGGGGCGTGAGGTGTGAAATATCCTGTGTGAGGCGGGGGGTATGGAGTGCAGCGACCAGGCGTATCTCTGGGGCAGCGTCCGCTTGGTGGTGTTTGAAGGGTGAGGGAGTCCGAGAAGAGAATCGAGAATCTTGCAAAATAGTAAGAGCGTGGTATAATTTTTAACGAGTGGGCGGTTAGCTCAGATGGCCAGAGCGCCACGTTGACATCGTGGAGGTCACAAGTTCAAGTCTTGTACCGCCCACTGCGCAGCCGGCAGTATTGCCGGCTGCTTTTGTTTTCGGGAGCGTCTCATCTGATAAGCTCCTTGAGGTTATGCTCCACGGCATAGGCTGCGGCCTCGGCCCGGTTGGTGAGGCCGAGCTTCTTCAGAATGCTGCTGACGTAATTGCGTACCGTTCCTTCGCCCAGAAACAGCGCTTCGGCGATTTCGCGGTTCGTTTTGCCCTCGGCGATGTGCGCAAGCACACGTAGCTCCTGCTCCGTCAAGTCGGCGAAAGCCTCCTCGCGCTCCCTGCGGGCCGCCTCGCGGACGCGTGCGAATACACGCTGTGTGAGCGCCGGATCCAGCAGGGCCTCTCCCCTGCCCACAGTCTCTATGGCCCGAATGAGCTCCTCGCTCCCGATCTGTTTAAGCACGTAGCCGCTCGCGCCAGCCGAGATAGCGTCAAATAACATCTCGTCCTCGGCATAAGAGGTGAGCATGATCACTTTGGCTTCGGGCACCTGTTCTACGATCTTACGACAGGCTTCAATGCCACTTCCACCGGGGAGGCGTATGTCCATAACCACCACATCGGGACGCAAAAGCAGCGTTTTCTGAACCGCCTCTTTCGCGTTGGCCGCCTCACCTACGATCTTAAAGTTGGGGTGGCGCTCTAACAGGGTGCGCAACCCCAACCGCACTACTTCGTGATCATCCACGATGATGATTTTAAGCGCCATATCTCACCTCCATTCCTTCACTGATACGGCCGCGCCGACTCCAGGCAAATAGATAGACCGCAGCGACGACCGGGGGCACCCAGAAGAACCATACCTCGCTTGGCGTTAATATGCGCTCGTAGAACGAGAGAGCGTTGGCAACGACCAGTACGCTCACTACAGCGATCGCATCTTTCCGGGTCAAGGCTCCCTGTGTGATCCATGCCAGGACGCGCAGAAGCGGAAAGAGCAACATCATCTGATCGTAGCTCCACCCCAGCGGTGACACGATCAGTCCGACCAGAATGGACACATCAATCATCGTCCTCAATTCCCACTTGCTCCCCCGCTTCCACCAGAGCAGAACGGCCAGGAGCAGAGCGGCCACCCACAACCATTTTCCCCATACGTACTCGCCCGCTACCACGAGCAGCCCGGGTATGGTAGGGGTCTTTCGCCAGGTATTTATCCCTGAGATGACCACCTTCAAGAAGCTCACAGGCCAGGCCGGATATAGGCAGAACAAGATAATGGCGCATCCCCCCAGCGCTGTCACCAGGCCGGCCAGCGTGCGCCACTGTTTACGCCTTACCAGATCAAGCACTAACAGTGGCAACGTCAGGATGACGAGGTGAGGCTTGACGGTGGTCAACGCCAGTCCCGCACCGGCTACCCAGCAATGCCCGGCCCTGCTGGCCGCGAGAAAGGTGGCCAGTCCCAACAAGACCAAGGTGTTGATCTGGCCCACAATCAGCGAAAGCAGGCTCATAGAAAAGCCGAACGCGGCCACAAGCGGAATCCATCGTGCCCCAGAAGCTGTATCCCTCCAGATCAGAAGTACGCTGATGAAGACGATGGCTATGTTGGTGAGCAACCAGTAATAAGCCGCCCGTGTGAAGGGGAAGAGGGTGTAGGGGAGCAAGATCAGATTGCCGGTAGGCCCGAGCCAGGCGTACATTGTGTAAGGTGCCGTCCAACCTGTTAACGTCCGCTCGATATGGTCTAACTGGCTGACGTCGCCGAAGTCGCGTCCCTGGGCGAGCAGGAAGCTCGCACTCCAGTAAGGACGAAAGTCCAGTACCCCGACCTCAGGGGGCAGTGGGGAAGGTAAGAGCAGCAGCAAAGTGACGAGAATGAGCGGCAGAATCGTCCTGAGGATACCGGGCTTTATGACCAGGGCGTTCATCGCGGATCGCCACGAGGTATTATAGGTGATTCGGTGGGAATGTCAATAAGAAGGTCACTGTGGTGCTCGGTGCCAATGCAATTGCCAAAAGATGCAATATAGTATAGAATGAGAGGCAACCCGCTGGTTCAGTAGAGCATACAATACATATGGGGCATAGCCGCTGCACGGTACGGTGGAGGCCAGATGAACAGCGAACTTTGTATCCTTGTCGTGGACGACCATGAGCCGTTGCTGGCGGCCGTCAAGATCATTATGGAGGAACATGGCTACAAGGTCTTGACCGCTACCGACGGCCTGAAAGCGCTGGAAGTCATGGAGCACATACGTCCTGACCTGATCATAGCCGACGTGATGATGCCCCGTATGGACGGCTTCGCCCTCTATGAAGCGATCCGCGCCCGTCCCGAATGGGTGACTATCCCTTTCATTTTCCTGACCGCGAGGACCGAAAAGGAGGATCGGCTCAAGGGCAAAGAACTGGGAGCTGAGGATTACATCACCAAGCCGTTCGATCCTCAGGAGTTACTGGTGGCAGTGGAGAGCCGCCTGAGGCGGGCCAGGGCCATCCAGGAAGCCTCAGAAGCGAGATTTGAACAACTTAAACAGCGGATCGCCAGTGTGTTGAGCCATGAGCTGCGCACTCCGCTCACCTACGTGCGTGGCTATACCGAACTGGCCCTGGAGCAGATTCAGGACATCCCCTCTTCTCCCGAGGGGATCCAGGATTTTCTTCGAGGAATTAAGAAGGGGGCTGACAGGCTAAACCGCCTTGTGGAAGACCTTCTGCTCATCGTCCAGATAGATACGGGGCGGATTGCCGAGGAGTTCAATATGATGGTCTGTCTCAACCCGGCGCTGGAGGCTGTGCTCGAGGCAACCATCCGACAGTACTATGGATATGCCGCGGAGCAAGGGGTGAAGTTGGAGCTGGTCACCGAGCGGCCCCTGCCACCTGTGCGCTTATGCGAGCACCTCTTCGTCAACGCTCTTGGCAGGCTGATTGATAACGGGATCAAGTTCTCCCAAGGCAAGCGCAATCGGGACAAACGGGTCATAGTGAGCGCCCGTCAGGCGGATGGTTGGGTGGAGATCACGGTGGAGGATAAAGGGGTAGGTATACCCACTGAGGAACTGCCGCACCTCTTTGAGCGATTCCGCCAGATTGATCGGGAGAGGATGGAACAACAAGGGGTGGGCCTGGGACTGGCCATAGCCAGAGAACTGGTCAGGCTACATGGTGGCGATATTGTGGTGGATAGCGTATACGGGCAGGGCAGCCGCTTCACCATCCGCCTACCGGTAGCTTAAGGTCGTCGAAGCAGAAAGGACTGTTGCATGAATGCCAGAGGCTCTGTATCCGGCCCTCGTGCCGAGCATTGTGTGATCTTCTACGGCCTGTCCACTTGCATCTGGTGCAAACGGACACGCCAATTCCTCGAGGACCAGGGAGTCCAGTTCGATTACGTCTACGTGGACCTGCTCGAAGGTAGGGAGAGGGAGGAGGTCCTCGCGCAGGTGCGCCGCTGGAATCCGGCAGTATCGTTCCCCGTTGTGGTCGTGAACAGCAGTCAGTGCGTGGTGGGCTACGACAGGGAGGCTCTGAAACGCGTGTTGGGATTATAGATGATGGAGCAGCACATATCTCCGGAGAAGATCGAGCGGGTTTATCAGGCCCTTCAGCGCTGGGCGGAGTCCACCGGGTATTACTTGAATCCTGACCGGGAGTTTACACTCGGCCTGGTAGAGGGTTTGCTCATCAACCGCGAGCGCTACGGCTACCAGGCCTGTCCCTGCCGGCTGGCGAGTGGGGATAAAGAGAAGGATCGGGACATCATTTGCCCGTGTGACTACCGGGATGCCGATATAGCGGAATGGGGAACATGCTACTGTGGCCTCTACGTCTCCAGAGAGGTGGTGGAGGGGATACGTCAGGTCCAATCCATACCGGAGCGACGCCCCCCGGAGCGATGGTAAGCACCGACGGAGAAAGCGGTGTGGAAGTTCGGTACCCTGTTTGCTGATGTACTGATCGTCACCCCGGACGCCAACCTTGTGCGTGCAGTGCGACCAGTACTTCAGGCTGCCGGCTACACGGTGCGCAACACGGGCTCCGGGGAGGAGGCGCTGGCGGCTATCCATAGTACAC
>JAOAAG010000001.1 GCA_026418995.1 Anaerolineae bacterium | reverse complement strand
TGGACTGTAGGTGTGACCACCACGGTCCTACTGCCCTGGATGGCCTCGACAAAGACACGCACGACGGGCTGCTCGGCCATGACCAGCGAGATATTCTGGGGCAGGTTCAGCGGGGGACGTTCCACTATGTTGGCCTGGACTCCCTCCAGGTTAATCGGCCTGGTTTCGATGTAGCCTGGCAACGCAGCGATGCTCTCTGGACTGCCGAAGACGGTCACGTTAGGCGGGTCCACCGAGATATTGGTGATGCGGTAGCCAGGAGCCAAGGTGCCGGTAAGCACAGCCTTTACCGAAAGGACGCGGTAATAGGCCGAGAGCTGGATCGGTACTTGGACGCTAACCTTTTTAGTCTCGAGGGTGACGTAGGGGACGGGCTGCCCCTGGCTGTCCAGAAGCCGGGGTTGCAATTCCTCACTCACGTCGGTGGTGGCATCCTGGACGGAGAGGGTTACCACGGCTTCGGCAATGCGAGCAACATAAGACTCCGGGCCGTTCACTATCACCTGGCTGGGGGTCACGATAGGAGGGCGTTGAATATAGCCCAGGCGCGGCTCACCCTCTACTACGACGCGCACGGGTACCGGGCGGGTCGCCTTGAAATCAAGCTCCACATCTACGTATTCCGGTTCTACGCGCATGACCCAGGCAGGATGCCGGTTGAGCGCCCATCTGACAGGTAGCCTGTAGAGACCCGGCCCCATACCCGTGAGATCCACCGCAGCCATGAAATCCGCGCTTTCCAGGGTGTCCCATACTGAGGCGGGGGCGCGGACGGTGAACTGTACAGTGGCCTTGAAGTCTCCTACGATTACCATCCCATCCGAAAGGCCAGACAGAGTCACCGGTATGGCCTGAGGATAGCTCTGTTCGATGGTGGGATCGTTTCTTTCAACCGCCACGACCCAGGAGAGCGAAGCCAGGATAAGGGCGAGAACCATCAGGGGGGCGTTGCCCGCGACCCAGCGCAATGTGGCCTTCATGAGCTCTCTTTTCCCAGCAGGTGGCGCAGTCGAGCGCTCCAGCGCGGCAGGGTACGTTCCAGCGCAGGCTGGAAGAAAGCCTGCAACACGGCGTCCAGCCGCCTGGCATCGAGGTTGCGGATGATACGGCCGTTATGGGCGACGGAGATGGCGCCGCGCTCCTCGGAGACCACGATGGCGATCGCATCGCTCTCCTCGGTGATGCCGAGCGCTGCCCGGTGGCGTAAGCCAAGTTGACGGTCGGCCAGGAACGCTGTGGAGAGGGGAAGCACACAGGCAGCAGCCAGGATGCGCCCACGGCGCACGATCACCGCGCCGTCATGCAGCACAGTATTGGGGTTAAAGATGGTAGCCAGCAGCTCCGGGGTGATGGCCGCGTCAAGAAAGACGCCGGTCTCAGCGAATTCCTGCAACCCGGTCTCGCGTTCCAGCACGATGAGCGCTCCATGGTGCTGGTTGGCCAGGAGCAGACAGGCCTGCACAGTGGCGCTCAGTGTTTTTTCGATCGCTGCTTTGTTGCCAGAGGTACGGCCGATCATCGCTCCGGCCCGCCCCAGCCGCTCCAGAGCATGGCGCAGTTCCTGCTGGAAGATGACCGGAATGGCCACCAGCAACGCCGGGAGCGCCTGTTGCGTCAGCCAGCCGAAGGCCCGCAGACGCACCAGATTGGTCAGAATAGTGATGGCAATGATCAGGATGATCACTCCCCGTAGCAGGGGGACCGCTCTGGTGCCGCGCATCAGGTAGAGCGTCCAGAACAGAATGGAAGCCACGAGCAGAATGTCGAGTATATCTGTCCAGGTCAGCCGTTGGAGATACCACAACAGATTAGCCACGCTCGCAATACCGTTAGACCTAACCCAGTTGCTTCAGAAGCTGGCGGTACTCCGCGACATTGGGGGGGTTGAGCGCGATAATCACCCGGATAGTGGCCTTGGCCTCCTCCACTCGCCCCGCTTCCAGTTGCAAATCCCCCAGCTTGTCCAGATGAACCAGTGCCTGCTCAATATTGCCCGCGTTGAGGTGGGCCTGGGCCAGTCGCGCACGCAGGGGGATGTCGTCCGGGCGTTCGCGTACCGCGTCCTCAAGAATGGTGAAGATACGCTGTGTCTTGCCGCTCTCACGGTAGAGTTTAAGCAGGCTGTCCAGCTCCGCTATCGCCCTGGTGGGACGGTTGAGGCGATAGTATAAATCCATCAGTGTCAGGCGGGCACGCTCATCATCCGGCGCGAGGTCGCGGATGCGCTCGTAGGCCTCGATGGCGCGTTTCCAATCTACCCGCTGCACATCAATGTCAGCTATCTTGTGCAGGATGCGTACCTCCCAGCGCTTGTCCCGGCTGCCGCGTGGAGCCAGGCGCAGCGCCTCCTGGTAGGTGTCGCGGGCCTGGTCTATCTGCGCCAGGTTGTAGTAGCTCTCAGCCAGGATCATATAGTGTTCCAACGCCTGGTCTATCTCACCATGGCTGATCAGCAGCGCGATCAGTTTGGCACGCACGGCAGTATCCATAGGAGCCAGGCGCAGGGCATGCTGATAGACTGCGATGGCCGCGCGGATGTTGCCACGCACACGATGGGTGTCGCCGATGACAACGAGTTTGGCCACCGCCTCCTCTATCTTGCCCATTGCCGCCAGCACCTGGGCGATCTGCTGGTGAATGGGCAGATAGTTCGGGTTGTGCTCTAGCGAGTAGTAGCACTCCTCCAGCGCAGCGTAGTACATCCCGCGTTTGGAGTACTCCTGCGCCAAGGAGACCGATTCCAGAATGCGTTCCGAGCCAGGGACGACCAGCAGTTCGGCCAGGCTGAGGGCCGGGCCTTCCTGGGCCAGCGCGTCCAGGCGCTGACGGGCCTGGATGACCTTGTCCTCCCATCCTTTGTCACTCAGCAGCTTGACGAGCGCGTTGGTGAACTCTATCGCCTGGTCCCGTTCCCCCTTGGCCAGGTAGCTGTCGGCCAGGCTCTCGTAGAGCTGGATCAGGTCATCAGCCTGGTGGCGCTGGACAGTAGCCAGGTCCACAATCTTGAGTACCTCGATGAAATGCTCCAGCGCCTCGTCAATGCGCCCTTTGGCCCGGTAACACTCGCCCAGCGCGAAGTGAGCGCCCAGCGTGTACTCAGGGTGGGCCACAGCCCGCTCGAACTGGGCAATAGCATCATCAAAGCGGAGTTTTTCCTGGTAAAGGAGGCCAAGATTGAAGTTAACAGCGGGACGCTCGTCGCCCGCCTGTAACACTTTTTCGTATGCCGCGATAGCCTCCTCTATCCGGCCCCTGGTCTGGAAGTCAATCGCCTTGCCGATCAGTGCATCTATCTCCGCCTTGGTGAGGCCGGGGCGCGGGGGCGCGGCTATTTCCTCCTCAAAGAAGCTTTCCGCCAGATCGGTGAGCGCTTTCTGACGGGTGATATCCACCGGAGTCCCCCGCTCGCGTGGCTGGGGCTCCACCTCCTCCACAAACTCAAGCTCCAGTTCCGCGCCGGTGAGGGGACGCTCGAGAGCTGCCAGCAGGGCAAGTGCTTCCTGTTCCTCCGGCGATGGGGGGGGCGGTTGCTCCTCTCCGGCCTCTACGAGCGGCTCGCCGTAGCGTAGCCTGTCAAGCATCGCCAGGACTTCATGATCGTGTGGGTCCAGCTTGAGCGCATGTTCGCACACCTGGGTGGCGTAATCGTGACGTCCCTGTTCGCTGTAGAGGCGTGCCAGGGTGAGGCATTCGGCCACCGCCTCACGCACCTGGCCCTGGCTCTGATAGTACTGGAGCAGCCTGGTATGGGCCTGCAAACTCTTGGGCCAGACCCGCGCAGCGTCATGCCAGCGTTCCAGCGCCAGATGGGAGGCCCGTTGCTGGCGGAGGTAACGCTCGGCGGAGGCCAGATAGGCCTGAGCGGCTTCCTGCTTACGGTCCAGCTTTTCCAGTATCTCGCCGATACGCTCATACAACTTGGGGTCATCCGGCGTGCGCTCGCTGGCCCGCTGATAAGCGCCCAGCGCTGCCTCCCACTGACCCGCGCTGGCATAGGCCAGGCCCAGGCCAGTGAGTGCGCCGACGTCGTTCGGGAATTCGGCCAGGGCACGCTGGTAGGCAGCGATCGCCTGGCGCCAGTTTTTGTCCCAGGCGGCATCGGCGCCAGCTCGCATCGCTTCTTCAAATACCCTGCGATTACCTGCCATAGGACGTCGCCTCTTCCAGGATGACGGCTACTTGCTGAGGTAGCCATCACCTCGCTGTCACTCAGGTGAGCAATTTGACCAGAATAGCCTTCTGGGCGTGCACTCTGTTCTCCGCTTGGTCCCACAACACCGAGTGCGGCCCATCGCAGACTCCATCGGTGATCTCCTCGCCCCGGTGTGCCGGCAGGCAGTGCATCACGATCACATCGGGCCTGGCCTCTGCAACCAGTGCCTCGTTAACCTGGTAGGGCCTGAACACGCGCGCCCTGACCTCGCTCTCCTCTTCCTGGCCCATCGAAGCCCATACGTCGGTGTAGATCACATCGGCGTCAGCGACCGCCTCGTGGGGATCATGTGTGGCCACAAGCTTACTCCCGCTGGCGGTGGCGAGTCGGTGTCCCACTGCCCACACGCCCGGGTGCAATTCATAGCCGCGCGGCCCGGCGATGGTGAAATCCATTCCCAACAACGCCGCCCCGAACAGGAGCGAGGTCGCCACGTTATTCCCATCTCCCACAAAGGCGAGCTTACGCCCTCTCAGGTCCCAGCCCTTATACTCAATGATGGTGAGAAAATCGGCCAGGCCCTGACAGGGGTGGGAATAATCAGAGAGGCCGTTGATGACCGGCACACGGGAGTATTGGGCCAGTTCAATCAGGTCAGCATGGGAGAAGACGCGAGCCATAATCGCGTCTACATAGCGCGAGAGCACACGGGCCACATCCGCAACGCTTTCCCGCTTGCCCAGTTGAATCTCGAAGGGGGAAAGGTACATCGCATGTCCTCCCAGGTGGAGCATCGCCATCTCGAAGGAAACCCGGGTACGCAGGGAGGGTTTCTGAAAAATCATTCCCAGCGTCTTGCCCCGGAGCAGAGGACGATTTCCGCCTGTCTTCCACTCGTCTTTCAGGCGAATGGCCAGCTCGAGCAGTGAGCGCATCTCTTCCGGCGTGAGGTCTGCCAGGCTGAGGAAGTGTTTCATCGGGCCTCCTGATAACGTGTGATGGGTATTTAAGAGTATACCACATAGGTGACGTGTGAGCAAAATATCCCCCCTATGTGGTTAGTTTACCCCAGACCACATCCTACTGCGTAAAGCGCAGCGTTGGATACGCTGTAGGGGTGGGCGTCGGGGTCTGGCAAAGACGGGCTTCCTCCAGCGGGCTTGCGTACTCGTGGGGCGAGGCACCGATCAGAACAGCATATTCCAGCATCGCCTCAGCATCCGCACAACGCCGCGCTCCCAGATAGGCCCGCCCCAGCGCGCCGAAGAGTTCAATGATAGGACGTTCGGAGTGGAGCGCCAGCGTGGAGTCGCCCCTTTCCACAAGCAGGCGCGTGGTCTCAAAAGAGGTGACCGCCTCACGCCACGCCTCCTCGGCTGCATAGGCATGGCCAAGGGTGAACCAGAGCAGCGCCGGGGGATCGGGCGTCTTCTCAATCCCCCGGACAAGATAGCGCACTGCCGTGCCGGATTCGCCGGATTGGATGAGGGCCCAGCCACGATAATAGTAGCGCATCGGGTCATCGGGGTTGTGGAACACGAATTCCTGACTCAGAGTAACCAGGCGCTTCACATCGTGTGCCTCCAGCGCGGCCAGCCACCGGGAGCGGAAGATATCTGGCCTGAGCGTCGGGTCCAGCGCCAACGCCCGGTCGAAGGCCTCCAGCGCCCGACGTGGCCGGCCCAACAGGCGCAATGTCTCGCCCCGCAGTAGCCACGCCGACGGCTCGGCGGAGTTCAGCTTCAGCGCGGCGTCGGCGTCGGCGAGGGCCTGATTGAGCTTACCCAGAGACAGATAGACACTCCCACGTTTAACGTAGGCGAGCACAAAGTCGGGACGCTGCGCGATAGCCCAGGTGAAGGATTGCAGCGCGCCCCTGGGATCACCTGCGCTCTGGCGGACCAGCCCGTCAATGTAATAGTTCAGTGGAGAGACATATACCGGCGTGGGGGTAGGAGTGGACGTCGGCGAGGGCGTGGGGGAGGGAGCACGGGTAGGTAATCTCAACCGGGGAGCGTCGGGAGTGGGATATGTGCAGCTCAACAGCAGTGCCAGCGGCAAAATCGGTAGCAACAGAACAATCTTTTTCGCGCGCATAGAGTAGAGTATAGCGCATACCGGGCAAGTGACAAGCTATGCTACAGGCGCGGGGGAGTGGGATTAACGTTGCCCGTCCGTACCCTGAGCAACCACAGGTTGCGCACAGCCAGGAAGAGATGGGGCAGACCAGTAGCGTTCCGCTAGTATGTCGCCGCCGGTGCGCCGGGCAAACTCCTGTACCCTCGCCGCTGCTGCTGCCGGACTATCGCCGAGCAATCCGAGCTGCGAGGTGTAGCAGGCGATCGCGGCAACTTTGGCCGCTAGCGCCTCGTCGGAGAGGGGAAATAGTATCGCTCGCCACAGCCGACCAGCCAGTACGGACAGCAGCGCCCGCTCCCTCTCGACGTAGGGATAGTCCTCGTAGTACTGCAAGTGACAACCCGAGCGCTCTGCGGCCTGGCGTACAATTCTATGGTCCACATGGCCACCCACTCCAAGAGGCACATACAGCAGCCCTTCGTGCGTCAACGGTAGGGCCAGGATGCGCCTGGCCAGCCCGGCGATCAGGGTTTCCTCGGCAGGATGGATAGCGCCAAACAGGGCCTCTTCACTGCTGTAGGGGAAATGTCCCTCAACAGTATGCCGATAAATACAGTCCGTGTACGGCCAGTGCTGAAACCGGGCCCCCAATAAGTTCAGCGCTGCGATATCCTCCTCTCGCCGGATAGCAGGCGCATCTGCCGGCAGTTGCCAGCGCCTGTGCATTTCCGCAGCGAAGTCGGAAAGGAAAGGCGGAGGGCTGCCGGCAAAGACAGTCACCACCAGCACTTGCTCGCCAGCGTGCACCTGCTGCCAGATGTGCCCTCCGCAAGAGAGGACAACATCATCCAGATGGGGAGAAAGGTATATGTGACGGTAGGTCAATGTCTCCTGAACCATAACCGCCAGGGACGCAAAGCGCGCAAAGGAAGGTGGAACCCTCTTTGCGTCCTTTGCGTTCTTTGCGGTTCAATCAAAACCGCAGAGGGCGCAAAGCGCGCAAAGGAAGATGGAAACCTCTTTGCGTCCTTTGCGTTCTTTGCGGTTTTTTTAAGTGTAAACCTAATTGTGGACCATCCCGAATAGTCACTCTCAATAGTAAAACACCGGCGCGGAAAGAGAGTTACGGCCAGCGGACTCAAATTCCCCGCATCTACAGCTTATCTGGCTCATAGCCGCGCTCGCCGTAGCAGGGCTGCGTCCTGCTGGCGCAAT
Organism: Anaerolineae bacterium; assembly: GCA_026418995.1. GTDB lineage: Bacteria > Chloroflexota > Anaerolineae > B4-G1 > B4-G1 > JAOAAG01. The sequence goes on along the minus strand of JAOAAG010000001.1, from coordinate 15,452 downwards.
GACCGCTGGTCACTGGACACCCGATGGGGCGTCGTACCGGCCGAAGTCATAGCAAGGGCTCTACCCTCTCTCACCTGTTTGTGGTACAATACACGTATGATGCGCTCACCTGCCCGTAGGGTCAGACATTTACAGCGTTACCGCGAGATAGCCCGTGTCTTTATACGGCATGGCTTCGGTGAGCTGGTAGACACGCTGGAGTTACTGCCTTACCTTTCCCTGCCCAGGCGTCTGCTGCGTGGCGACCGGCCAGCTACATCTCCTCTCGGCATGCCCCAACGGCTGCGCCTGGCTATGGAGGAGCTGGGACCCACCTTTGTTAAATTAGGCCAGGTATTGAGTACCCGCCCTGATCTCCTGCCCGCTGCATATATCGCGGAACTTGCCAGGCTGCGGGATAGTGTGCCTCCTTCCCCATGGGAACAGGTACGGGCCCAGCTCGAGAGCGAGCTGGGCAGGCCTCTGGAGAAAGTCTTCGTTACCTTCGACCCCCAGCCTCTCGCAGCCGCTTCGCTGGCCCAGGTACATGCTGCTACCCTCCCCGGTGGCGAGGATGTGGTGGTCAAAGTCCAGCGCCCCAACATCCGCACTCAGATCGAGACCGATCTGGAAATCCTGTTTGACCTGGCCCGGCTGGTCCAGGAAAGAACAGCCTTGGGAGACATCTATGACCTGGTGGGAATCGTTGAGGAATTCGCCGCCACGCTCCGCGCCGAACTCGACTTCTGCCGGGAGGGGCGCAACGCCGACCGTTTCCGCAGCAATTTTGCCGGCGAGCGCTATCTGCACATCCCGAAGGTCTACTGGGACTTTACCTCGCGTTACGTCCTGGTGCTGGAACGCATCCGTGGCATCAAACTGGACGACATTCCTGCGCTGGAGGCTGCCGGTTACGATCGCTACCGGATTGCCCTCCATGCGGCACGCATGATCGTCAAAGAGGTGCTAGAGGATGGCTTCTTTCACGCCGATCCTCATCCGGGCAACTTCGTCGTGATGCCCGGCGAGGTCATCGGCGCGATGGACTTTGGCATGGTAGGGCACCTGACCAAACGGATGCGTTCTCGACTGGTGCGCCTCTACATCGTCGCCGTCCAGATGGACGAAGAGGGAATCGTAGACCAGTTGATCAGGATGGGTATCACAGGTGGACAGGTAGACCGCATGGGCCTGCAGCGAGATATTGCCCGCCTGCTGCGCAAATATCACGGGATGCCGCTCGGGTCCATACGCGCCCGTGAGGTGATTGAGGATGTGATGCCTATCGCCTTTCGCTACCGCCTGCGCCTGCCCTCCGATCTGTGGCTGCTCGGCAAAACGCTGGCAATGATGGAAGGGGTGGGGCTGAAGTTGGTGCCGGAGTTCGATATCTTCGCCGTTTCTGAGCCCTACGTGCGGCGCTTTATGCGACAGATGCTTTCGCCACGTTCCTGGGGTGCGCCGCTTGTCAGGAGCATGAACGACTGGGCCGAGCTGGCCCAGATGATCCCCCGCGTTGGTTTCCAGGTTCTGGAACGTGTCGAGCGCGGGGAGGTAGAGGTTCAGATCAGGCACATTGGCCTGCGCGAGACTCTGACAAGGATAGACCGGCTGGCTAACCGCCTGTCCCTGAGCATGTTGCTCTCCGCATTGATAGTCGGACTGGCCCTGCTGGTTCCGGCCTTTAGGCTGGGGGAAATGGGTAATTTGGCGACGATCCTGGTCATTATGGGCTTTATCTTCGTCAGTTTTTTGGGCGTCGGGCTGATCGTCTCCATCTGGCGTTCAAGGGGATGAAAGAGCTATGGAAGAGTCAGATGCCTTTACTCGGTCAACCGACGAGCCGCGCTACTGCTTGCTCTGTGGCGCGCGGGTAGCGAGCCGGGCCACCACTTGTCTGATGTGCGGGGCTCCGCTCGATGCCCAATCCGCCCCGGCCGAGGAACCAGCAGCCCCTCCTCGCGCACTGCCCCGCTGGGCCGTCTCCATTATTAGGGGACTGGTTGTCGTCGCGCTGGCGCTGCTTATCCTTTCGGCGATCGGGTTCATACTCTTTAAGCTGATGACCTCGGCAGAGCCTGTACCGCCGACCCCCACTCCTGCCACGCCGACCGCCACTCCCACTCCTACGTCTACCCCCACACCATCTCCTATGCCCACACCTACTTTTACACCCATTCCCTCTCCCACGCCTGTACCCCCGCTGAGCCATGAGGTACAGCCTGGTGAGACGCTGAGCGGTATCGCCGAGGCCTACGGGGTGAGTATGGAGGCGATTCTGGCGCTGAACCCTTCGCTTGATCCCGACTTGCTCCGCATTGGCGACATTATCCTCATTCCTGCGCCTACCCCGACTCCCGGGCCCACCAGCACGCCCAACCCTGGTCAGCCCACGCCCACCCCTCCTGAGTTTATCGTCCACATCGTACAGCCGGGCGAAACACTCAGCGGCATTGCTCAGAAATATGGCGTGGGGATAGATGCGATCCGTCGGGCTAACAACATACCCGCCGATAACGACATCATCAAGGTGAATCAATCGCTTATTGTTCCCCTCGGCACCCCGCAGCCGTCCCCTACGCTGACCTCGAATCCTCAGGCTACCTCTACCCCCATACCTATGTATCCGGCTCCACCACTTCTCAGTCCGCCGGATGGGGCTATTTTTGTAGGTGTGGACAGGCCGATTGTTCTTCAGTGGGCCTCGGTGGGTATCCTGCGCGATAACGAATGGTACGCGGTAACTGTGAAGCAGCCAGCCGGGGGAACCATTTCGGCTACATTATACACCCGCACCACGGCATGGCGTCTTCCCGCCGAGCTAATGCCTGCCCCCGATGCTAAGGAGCATCGCTTTTTCTGGATGGTACAGGTGGTGCGTGAGGTAGAAAGCTCAGGGGAACAGAAGATTTACGAGAAGGCCGGCGTTCCCAGTCTGGTGCGCACGTTTTCCTGGCTGACGGTGACCCCCACGCCGTCTATGACGCCCACGCCTACCGCTACCTTTACGCCGACACCGTCGCCGACATTCACTTCAACGCCCACCTTCACTCCTACGCCGACAGCCACCCCGACTTCCACTCCTCGGCCACGCCCATCGCCCACGCCGACTCCGTCACCTGCTCCCACCGCCACCCCCGGCGGATAGAGGGGGTATATGCTAAAGCCGCCTGGCAGGTCCTGGCCACACGCGGGGTGGGGGAGCATTAGAGAAGCACAGCGCAGCCCTGCGCAGGCGGCTGTCATCAAGCGGAGGCATTACAAACCATGCCTGAGCGAGCCGGGAACAGTTCAGGGCCGCTCTGCTAATGTGACTTGAATGTTCTCCTCTCGCCCATCCCGCACCACCGTGACCGTGATGGTATCTCCCACCTGGGTTTGGGTCTCGAGGTAGGCGATAAATTCCTTAGAGCTACCGATAGGCTCGCCGTTGAGCGCGATGATGACATCACCCCCTACCGGGATGCGGTAACTCCCCAGTCTCACGATCTGGGTGCCACCCCGGATGCCGGCGCGGTCGGCCGGGCTTCCGGCCACAACCTGCAGGACGAGCAGGCCCGTATCCGGCACATTGATGCCCCCCTGGCGCAGCGCATTGCTCCACTCCTGTGTCAGCGGCAGGTATTCTATCCCAAGCCATGGATGCGGGTAACGCCCATGGGCAATCAATTGAGGCACGACACGGCGCACCGTGTTCACCGGCACCGCGAAGCCTATGCCAGCCGAGGCATGGCTGGGGCTAATGATCTGAGCATTGATACCGATCAGCCGCCCACGCAGGTCCAGCAGAGGCCCCCCTGAGTTGCCGGGATTGATGGCCGCATCGGTCTGAATGGCCTCGCCGATGAAGCGGCCATCCGGGCTTTCGATAATGCGGCCCAGGGCACTGATCACCCCGACCGTCAACGTCCCTACCTGCCCAAAGGGATTGCCGATGGCGACGACGAACTGCCCGACCCGCAGGTTGTCGGAGTCACCCAGCGGAATCGGTTGGGGCAAATTGTCAGCTTCGATGCGCAGCACCGCCAGATCGTTGGTGGGGTCGGCTCCGACAAGCGTGGCCTGGAATGAACGTCCGTCGGCCAGAGTGACCGAGAGCTCCTGGGCGTTCTCGACCACGTGGTGGTTGGTCACGATATGTCCCTCAGTATCGTATATGAAGCCGGAACCAGTCCCCTCCTGAGGCACCGGGTTGAAAAAGAAATCGTAGGCGTAGCTGACGCTGCTGATGTGCACCACCGCCGGGCCGGCCAGTGCGTAGACCGCCTCGATCTGGGCTTCGAGCGCGTTCGCTGGCTCTTCCGGCGCCACCGGTACTTGCGGAGGCGCCGGGGTGGGTGTGGGAACTGCATTGGGCGGCGACGTCACGGTAGGCACGATCAGAGATTGAACCCCGTTACATCCCAGGGCTGCACCTGCCAGAATAATCAAGGCCAATCCTGCCAATGTGAGCTTTTTCATTCACCCTCCCAACTGCATTCTATTCAGCCCGCCGGTTTTTAACCGCGCCGGGCACCAGGGCACACAAAGTCACGTGCTGTGCCATTTTCCACAGCCTGCGGGACTCATCTGCTTTGCCTGAACAGCCACGTCATGGATGCTGTCAGGATTGTACTACGTTTTGTCAGGTCTGCAAGATAAAGCACTAGCCGCAAGGAGACAAGGAGAAGCCCCCTTTCCCCCCCAACGCGCTTTATGCTATAATTGTAAACAGCGGTCACTACCTTCCCTGTTGATATATGGAACTGGCTCGCCTGGCTTTGCGCTTCATACTGATCCTTGTGGTCGTCTTGCTGGCGGAAGTTGGAGTGATCTGGGTGTGGCGTCGCTTCCGCCGCAGAGGTGAATCGTTGAGATTCCCTTCCCTGCCTGATCTCCGGCCGCTCCTCAAGTGGAGCGCTGCGCACCGGCAAGAGCTGATCATCGGGCTGGTGCTCCTGGCAGTGGCCACGTATGTTTGGGCCGTCACGCCCCGCGAGGTGCTCCCCCCGTTTGCCTCCGGCCCCGTTGAGCGACCACCGCTGGCCGGTCTGGAGCGCATCTGGCGTTTCCTGCGCGATCGCATTTCCACCTGGCGTGTACTGTGGCCTCCTGTCGCTGGTGCTCTCCTGGCCGCGCTTGGACTGGCCGGCCTGTTGAGTGGGCGGCGGCGACAGGCGCTCCGCGCTGTGACCTTGCTGGCGCTACCAGGATTGGCGCTGGAGGGACAGCTTTTCCTGCTTGAAGGACAATTGCAGTATGCTGCCGTACTGTATGGACTCGCGCTGGTCGGCTTCATAGCATGGCTGGCCGTCTATCGCCCAACCTCGCAGGAGACACACGCGTCCGTGCCGCGTTTGGGAAGGGCGGAACTGGCGCTGTTGACACTCGTGCTGGCCCTGACCGTCTTTGCCCGCTTCTACGCCCTGCCCCGCATCCCCTACGGCGTAGAGGGTGACGAGGCTAAATGGACCATTGAAGTGGTCTCGGTCATGTTTGACCGCCAGCATACTATCCAGTCCGAGTACCACTATCCCACCATGCCAGTTAGCTTCTATATGCAGTACCCCTTCCATCGCCTGCTGGGGCCGGGCGTGCTTGCGGCACGCGTTGCCGTGGCAACGTTCAGCGTGCTGGGCAGCCTGGCTTTCTACTGGCTGGTACGGGAACTTTTCGGCCCACCGGTGGCACTGCTGGCGACTACGCTGCTGGCAGTCTCATTGGTGGACGTGAGCGCTGGACGCCTGGCACCGGTCGAAGCACACGTCAAGTGCTGGGCGATAGCGGGGCTGGCCTTCCTGGTGCACGGCTGGCGGGTATGCAGACCGCTCTACTCTTTTCTGGGCGGTGTAGTGCTGGCTATCGGTCTGCTGACCTACGATACCTTCGCCCCTGTACCTGTGGTGGCAGTGAGCTGGCTTGCCATAGCCTTGGCTGACCGGCGCGCCACGCTGCGGGAATGGGTTACCCACCTGACCGCACTATTCGTGCCGCTCATCGTTGTCGCGCCGTTCGTCGCCGAGTACCTGATCGGACGGATGCAATATTACCACCTGGGCCGCTCTGGGTGGTACAATAACCCTGCTCAGGCGTTCCTGACCCATTCGCTGGAGCTGCTTCAGAATTTCTGGCAGCAGCCCTACGGCGACTTTCTGTTCGACCGCTCTGGACCCATCCTCAATAGCCTGTTGACACCGTTGCTCTTACTGGGGTTTGCCCTTGCCCTGTCACGCGTGCGTCGGGCTGGATACGCCCTGCCGGCGCTCTGGTTTGCGCTGCTGTTCTTCCCCGTGCCCATCTACACCGGTTCACCCCACGTGCGCGTCTTCTATCCCGGCTACCCCGCCGTCCACATCCTGATCGCTGTGATGGCGCTCCTGGTCTGGCGTGAGATCAGCTCAACCCTTCCGACAGACTTCCGTCCCGCCCTGCTTGCCCTGGGCGGGTTAGCGTTGGGCAGCCTGATAGTGCTCAATCTCTACATCTACTTCAATGACCTCAACGACCGCGACGACCGGCGCATCAGGCGCGAGCTGGCGGATATGGTCACACAGGCCATCGAGCCGGGGCGGCGAGTGTACGTACCCTATTTCCCGGAATCCAGCGACCCGGTCCAATTCGAGCACCCACTGGCGCTGCTGGAAGCACGCCGCAAATTGCCTGCCGATCGAATGGAGCAGTACATCTGGATCGGCGCTTATGAAGCATTGCTCCCCACTATCTCCCGCGAAGGACTCTATACTAATGACCTGGCGCTCATCGTCCACCGCGCCTTCGAGCCGCGCGGGGAGGAGCTGGCGGCCATTATGGAAGCACTGCATCGTTGTTTGCATATTCAACTGGAGCGCGAAGGGCGCTGGTTCGCTCTTTATGTGGTGAGCAGGTTGGACATCGAAGCGGCACGCTGCGTTGCGCCGCGAGCACACCTGGCCCACCTCTCTGGCTCATCCCCCGATGTGCGGTTACACTGGTGGATGGAGGATGCGTCCGGTCCGGCTGAAGCGGTGCTGGCATGCCGCCGGCTGCGTCCCGATACACTAGTCGTGGAGGCAGAGGATATGCAGCGCGATGATGGGTGGGAGGAGGATTGGCGCTACGTCACCGGCTTCCGTGGACGCGGCTACCTGGCCGATCGCATGGTGTTGGGCAGTGCTTATATCACCGTCACCATCCCGGCGGCTGGGGCACCCCCTGAGGGTCATCCCTACACATTGTGGGTGCGCATGCTACGCCGCACTCCCGACCCGTATCCTTTCCACCTGAGCATAGACGGCCATACCCATACCTTTATGTACACCGAGGGCGAGCCTCTCGGGGCATGGACATGGATAGCGATTCCAGAGCTACTCCTGGGTCCGGGTGAACATACCATACGGATGGCACGGCCAGTCCAGGAGTATCTGCCGGATACGCTGGCCCTCTTTGTGGACACCCTGCTCCTCGTCGGCGATCCGGCGTTCAACCCGCAGGTGGAGAGCGAGTGGTTGCCAGGCTTCACGCTGTCCCAGAAGGTGCAATCACATGAAAGCTCTGGCTTTTTCTGGCAAGATGGGGTGGCGCCAGGTCGTTACCGCTGCCAGCTCACTCTCAACGACGGGGAACGCCTGGTGGACTGGAACGGGGAAATCGGGGTCCGGTCGAATACGGTGGAATTTACCGTAGGCCCATAGTGCCGGAGCTCTATGCCTGTCTGACGGCTTCACTTGCGCTCCGTCTGTGGCGTGGTAGAATTGTTCACATAAGGAGACCACCTGTGCGACAGCCCGACCTGCAACAGTTTCCACACCTGTTACCTTCGCGACGTAGCCGAGGAGAGCCGTACCCCTCGTCTGGGTAGGCGATGCTGCTTGTTCCTGCGAATGAACCCACGGCCGGCCTCCAGACGGAGGCCGGCTTCTACTTTACGCGATGGAAAGGGCCATCGCGCTTTTGTTTATCTTACACGGAGTGGAGGGTACGAAAATGGAAGGCAAAGTCAATAAAGTTGTTCTGGCGTACTCTGGAGGCCTGGATACGTCGGTGATCCTGCACTGGCTGAAAGAGCGCTATGGTTGCGAGGTAGTCACCTTCACCGCCAACCTGGGACAGGGTGACGAGGAACTGGAAGGGCTGGAAGAAAAGGCCCTCGCCAGCGGAGCCAGCAAAGCCTATATCGTGGACCTGCGCGAGGAGTTCCTCACCGAGTACGCTTTCCCCACTATGCAGGCCGGCGCCATCTATGAACGGCTCTACCTGCTGGGGACATCGTTTGCCCGCCCGGTCACTGCGAAGCACCTGGTGCGCATCGCGGAGTTGGAGAATGCCGATGCCGTCGCGCACGGTTGCACAGGGAAGGGAAACGACCAGGTGCGCTTCGAGCTGACGGTCAAAGCGCTCAATCCCTTTCTCAAGGTCATCGCTCCCTGGCGCGAATGGGACATCCGCTCCCGCGAGGACGCGCTGGCCTACGCCCGGGCCCATAATATCCCGGTGCCGGTTACAGAAAAGTCAATCTACAGCCGCGACCGTAACCTCTGGCACATCAGCCACGAGGGAGGCCTCCTTGAAGACCCCTGGGTGGAGCCAGCAGAGGATATGTTCAAGATCACCGTCGCTCCAGAGGCCGCACCGAATGAACCGCTCTACCTCGTTGTGGACTTCGAGCGGGGTGTGCCGGTAGCGCTGGACGGCCAGCCAATGGGACCGGTGGAACTGCTTACCCGCCTCAACGAACTGGGGGGCGCCCACGGTGTGGGCCGTGTGGACCTGGTCGAAAACCGCCTGGTGGGTATGAAATCGCGCGGCGTTTACGAGACGCCCGGCGGCACTATCCTCTACACTGCTCACCAGGGGTTGGAGTCCATTTGCCTGGATCGGGAGACACTCCATTACAAAGAACTGGTCGCACACCGCTTCGCCGAGCTGGTCTACTATGGCCTGTGGTTCACGCCGTTGCGCGAGGCCCTGTCTGCCTTTGTCGCCAAGACGCAGGAGCGGGTCACCGGCTCCGTGCGGGTCAAGCTCTACAAGGGGAGCTGTACCGTGGTGGGCCGCAAGTCACCCTTCAGCCTCTACCGTGAAGACCTGGCTACTTTCGGCAAAGATGACGTATACGACCAGAGCGATGCCCAGGGCTTCATCAACCTGTTCGGCCTCCCGCTCAAAGTCAAGGCTCTGGTAGACCTGGAGAACGGCCGTAAAGCAGGGCTGGAAATGCCCGACTACACCCGCTTCAAGAGGGACTGAGCGATGAAACTGTGGGGTGGACGGTTCGCCGCCGCGAGCGACGAGCTGATGCAACGCTTCGGCAACTCTATCGGCTTTGACCAGCGGTTGTACGCAGCCGACATACGAGGGAGTATCGCCTACGCCGGGGCATTGGCGCGTGCTGGCCTCATCACCGCCGCGGAGCTCGAACAGCTTACCAGGGGCCTCGAGCAGGTGCGGGCTGAGTTCGAGGCTGGTACATTCCAACTCCTGCCTGACGATGAGGACATCCACACCGCCGTCGAACGCCGCCTGGGAGAACTGGTCGGTGTGGTGGCGGGGAAGCTCCACACCGGCCGCTCCCGCAATGACCAGGTCGCCACCGATGTGCGCCTCTACCTGCTTGACGAGATCGCCCTGCTGCGACGGGCACTGCTGGAAGTGCAGAACGCGCTGATTGAGCAGGCCGCAAAGCACCTGGAGCTCATCATCCCCGGCTACACTCACCTGCAACAGGCTCAGCCGGTCCTGTTCAGCCACTGGCTGATGTCCTACTTCTGGAAGCTTCAGCGCGATCAGGAGCGGCTGGCGGACGTGGAGCGCCGCACCCGGGTTTGTCCGCTGGGGGCAGGTGCGCTGGCCGGCAACCCCTTCGGCATAGACCGCGCTGCGCTTGCTGAGGCCCTTGGGTTTGAGCGCGTCAGCGAAAACAGCATTGACGCGGTCGGCGACCGGGATTTCATCGTCGAGTTCCTGGCCTGGGCCGCGCTCCTCCAGGTTCACCTGAGCCAACTGGCCGAGGAGCTGATGATCTGGAGCAGCCGTGAGTTCGGCTTTGTGGAGCTGGACGAGGCCTATACCACCGGCTCCAGCCTCATGCCGCAAAAGAGGAATCCCGATGTGCTGGAACTGGTGCGTGGCAAGGCTGGGCGGATGATTGGCCACCTGGCGGGGCTATTGACAACGCTGAAAGGTCTTCCTTCCTCTTACAACAAGGACTTGCAGGAAGATAAAGAGCCCCTCTTCGACGTGATAGACACGCTACGGCTGGAGCTACCGCTCATGGCGGGGGTCGTCCGCACGCTGCGGGTGAACCGGGCGCGTGTGGAGGCTGCCCTCGACAGTGGGATGCTGGCCACAGACCTGGCCGATTACCTTGTGCGCAAGGGAATACCCTTCCGCGAAAGCCACCACCTGGTGGGGCGGGCTGTCCGGCGGGCCGAGGAGCTGGGGGTATCGCTCCGGGAGCTTGAGCTGAGCGAGTACCAGGCCATACACCCGGCATTTGGAAAGGATCTCTATACCGTGTTCGATTTCCGCCGCTCCGTGGAGATGCGGAGCGTGGAGGGGGGCACGGCTCTGGAAGCGGTACGCGTCCAGATAGAACGCGCCCAATCGGCCATTGACCAATTTACCAATTGGTCAACTGACCAATTGGACAATTGAATATGGGACATCATGCTGACACCGGTGTACGGCAGGTCGCCCGGGCGGCGACGCTGGTCATGGCGCTCTTCATTGTGAGCCGCATCCTGGGCCTGGTGCGGCAGATGGCAGTGGGCGCCATGTTCGGCACTGGCCGTGACCTGGATGCCTGCCTGAATGCAGCTCGCATCCCGGAGATGATCTTCATGGTCATCACGGGCGGCGCCCTGGGTTCGGCCTTTATCCCCACTTTCGCCGACTATCTGATGAAAGGGGATAGGGCAGGGGCCTGGCGTCTGGCTTCTGCCGTGACCAATCTGACGCTGATCGTGCTGCTCGTGGCCTCAGGGCTGACAGCGTATCTGGCGCCGCCCCTGGTGCGCGGGCTGCTTGCTCCCGGCTTCGATGCTCCCCAGCAGGCCCTTACCGTGGAGCTGCTGCGGCTGATGCTGATCTCCCCGATCGTCTTCGGCGTCAGCGGCATTGTGATGGGGATTTTGAATGCCTACCAGCATTTTCTCCTACCAGCACTGGCCCCCTCGATTTACAACCTCTCGATCATCGGCGGCGTACTGCTGCTGGGCCCTGTCATAGGGGTGCGCGGGATGGCGTGGGGCATGGTCGTGGGGTCCGCGCTCCACCTCCTGGTACAGTTGCCTGCCCTGAGGCGTTACGGAGCACGTTACGTCCCTACTCTTGGCCTCCGCGATCCCGGCGTACGCGAGGTCGGCAGGCTGATGCTCCCCCGCATGCTCGGCACGGCCATCACCCAACTGAACTTCGTCGTGAATAACAGCCTGGCGACGTTGATAGGGGAGGGAGCAGTGTCCGCGATCAACTATGCCTTCCTGGTCATGCTGCTCCCGCAGGGGATTTTTGCGCAGGCGGTGGGCACGGCTGCCTTCCCCACCTTTGCAGTGCAGGCGGCATCAGGCGAGAAGGACCGTATGCGTGAGACGCTCACGGCCATCTTACGGGTTGTCTTTTTCCTCTGCCTGCCGGCCACGGTCGGGCTGATCGTGCTGGGACGGCCGCTCGTGGGGCTACTGTTCGAGCGCGGTGCGTTCCACGAGGCATCGAGCGAGGCGGTGACCTGGGCATTATCGTTTTACGCCCTGGGACTGGTGGGCCACGCCGGGCTGGAGATCGTGGCCCGGGCTTTCTACGCCCTGCATGATACGGCCACCCCGGTGCTGGTGGGTGGACAGGCGATGGTGCTCAACGTGCTCCTTAGCCTGGCATTGCCACCGCTCTTCAGACAGGCAGGCTGGCCACCTCATGCTGGGCTGGCGCTGGCTAATTCGGTGGCGGCGTTGCTCGAGCTGGCCGTTTTGCTAGCCCTGATCCGCAGGCGCATCGGCGGCATGGGGGGGCGAGGCATGCGCCAGAGCATGTTCAAGGCTTCGCTGGCTTCGCTGGCTATGGGAGGGGTGTTGTACGGCTGGCTCAACACATGGCCTGGTGCGAATACCCTGATCGTGGGAGGCGGCGGTGTGGTGCTCGGCGTGCTGGTCTATGCTGCGGTGGCGTTTGTGCTGCGGGTCGAAGAGCTGGCCGGGGTGTACAACCTGTTCAAGCGGCGTTCATCTGAGATGACTCACTGGCGATAGGTATCGTGAAGGAAAAAGTGCTCCCCTTACCGGGCTGGCTTTCGACCGCAATCTGTCCCCCTTGCAGCTCCACCAGGTTCTTGACGATGCACAGTCCTAGCCCGGTGCCAGGCATCTCGCGCACGGCGGGGTTCTCGGAGCGAAAGAACTTGGTGAATAGTTTCGCCTGCTCCTCCGGCGCGATACCGATGCCACTGTCGGAGACGGCGCAGTGCACGAAACCATTCTGTTGCCAGGCCTGCACGCGGATCTGTCCGCCTTCGGGGGTATACTTGTAGGCATTGCTGAGCAGATTGATCAGAATCTGGGCCAATCTGGCGGGGTCGGCGCGAACCTGAGGCAGGTCCTCCGGTACCTTTACCGTCAGTCGCTGCGCGCGGGCCTCGATCTGAGCCTGGGTAGCCTGCAAGGCATCCCGCAGCACGTCGGCAAGGCGGACCGGTTTGAGCTCCAGGCGCATATGGCCGGTCTCGATGCGCGAGATATCCTGCAGATCGGAGACCAGGACCTGCATCCGTACCACGTTGCTACGCATCGTGTGGATGAACTGCTCCTGTTGAGGGGTTAAGGGTCCGCACACACCCTGCAGCAGCATCTCGGCATAGCCCCGGATCGAGGTCATCGGCGTGCGCAGCTCGTGGGCTACCACGGAGACGAACTCTGATTTAGCCTGGTCGGCCCGGCGTACAGCCTCGTAGAGACGGGCGTTCTCGATAGCGATAGCAGCGTAGTCGGCCAGGGCCATGAGCAGTTGCTGTTCGTGGCCGGTAAAGGGGCGCGCGCTGATGCGATTTCCCACGCCCAGCGCTCCGATCACACGATCGCCGATCTTGAGCGGTGCCGAAAGCATCGCCCCGGTCGTGGTGATGCTCCCATCGCGGACAGCGCTGGCCGCCAGCTCTTCAGCAGAGCGATGTTCTGTGGGTTGGGCCTCTCCTGGTACCCGCTGGCGGCGGATCTGTGTGCGTAACCGACCGCTCTCTTCATCAACCAGCATCAGCGCCGCCTCCTCCGCGCCGATCAGGTAAAACACCGCATCCATGACCCGTTCCAGCAATTGGTCCAGAGGAAGCAGCGTTGTCACGGATTTACCCACCTTATACAGGGCATCCAACTCCTGTACCCGGCGACGTAGCTGCTGGTTGACCAGCGCCAGGTGCTGGGTGAGGGCTTCCTTTTCCCGGCGCAGGCGCACTTCTGTGAGCGCCCGCTCAATGGCACTGTACATCTCCTCGGCAGTGAAGGGTTTGCTCAGATAGTCCTTGACCCCCTTGCGGAAAAATTCCACCGCGATGGCCTCAGAGCCATGCGAGGTGATGAGGATGATGGGGACATCCAGTTGCTGGGCGCGCACCGCATCCACGAGCTGGAAGCCATTAAGGTGGGGCATCTCCAGGTCACACAGCACCACATCCGGTTTCTCGGCCAGAATCATCTCCAGTCCTTCTGCGCCATCTGCCGCCTGAAGCGTGACGAACCCTCGTCTGGCAGCCAGTGCCTCTGTGACGAACTCTCGGATGTGGCGGCTGTCATCTATTACCAGCACCCGTACTGCTGCATCTGCCATACTTCCCCCACTTTTAGCCAGCCGCTCCAATCCTCTGCTATAGACCATTATATCGAGCTCCTGAGCAAACCAGGTTAAGACAACGTTACAATCTGGTAACAAAAGGGGTGTGCTCTACGGCAGACTCAGCGCACCAGTGCTGGCCGCTTCCCTATCGCTGAACGTTAGAGTTCCTCACCGGGGAGATGTACTCTCTAACTGGCAGGGGAGCCATGGGAGGTTGACATAAACGCCCAAATGGGTACAATAGTCATCTGCAGAGGCATACTTGCCTGACGAAGTAAAGGTATCTGATCGTTGTTAGCATTGGGCATCGAACAGGACTGAGGTGATGTGTACCTGTGGGAGCGACCCCATCTCAGCCGCAATGAAACCTGCGAGGTAGATTGTATGGCTATCACAGAATTTCCCAGAACCACCGTCGGTGGGGTGAGCCTGCCCCGGATGATTATAGGGACCAACTGGTTTCTCGGCTACTCTCACACTAGCCTGGCCAAGGACAAGTTTATCCGCGAGCTACAGACGCGCGAACGGATCGCCGAGGTGCTCGCGGTCTTCCTGGAATATGGCGTAGATGCGGTCATGGGCCCGCTATCACAGCACCTTGAGGATGCCATACAGGCTGCTGAAGACCGCACCGGCAGAGGCATGATCCGCATCCTGACCCCCAGCTTCAACATCCGCCCCGGCGGGCCGCCGGAGAACGACCCGGAGCCAATGTTCGACCGGGCACGTGAGCTGGGCGCTACGTTTTGCCTTCCCCACCAGTGCGTGACGGATGCGCTGGTTGACCGGATGTACGGCGTCATACGCGACATTGACAAATACACGGCGATGATCCGGGAGCGGGGGATGATCCCTGGGCTGTCCACCCACATGCCGGATACCATCCCCATAGCCGATAACACCGGCGCCGACGTGGAAACCTACATCCAGATTTACAACGCGGCGGGATTCCTGATGCAGGTTGAGGCGGACTGGGTGATGCGGATCATACATGAGGCCAAAAAGCCGGTGATGGTCATCAAGCCTCTGGCGTCGGGGAGCCTGCTACCTGTGGTGGGACTGGCCTTTGTCTGGAGCACCATCCGAGAGCAGGATATGGTCACCATAGGCGTGACCACCCCGGATGAGGCCCGCGAGGTGATAGAGTTGTCGCTTGATCTGCTGAGCCGGCGCCCGGCGTTGATTGAATTACAGCGGACACGGAGCAAAGAGCTGCTGGAGAAGCCAGGCAGGACGTAAATTCAGAAACTCAACGATGCCAGAGAATTGAACCGCGAAGGGCGCCAAGAGCGCAAAGTTTCTTAAGGTTCTTAAAATGTTCTTTGCGCCCTTTGCGTTCTTTGCGGTTTTGAAATTGAACCGCGAAGGGCGCCAAGAGCGCAAAGGTTCTTAAGGTTCTTAAAATGTTCTTTGCGTCCTTTGCGTTCTTTGCGGTTTTAAACTTGAACCGCGCAGGGCGCCAAGAGCGCCAAGGTCCTTAAAATTTTCTTTGCGTCCTTTGCGTTCTTTGCGGTTTTAAACTTGAACCGCGCAGGGCGCCAAGAGCGCCAAGGCTCTTAGAGTTTCTTTGCGTCCTTCGCGCTCTTTGCGGTTTTCTAAACCTATTGTGAACCACCCCTCGTGGTTAAATCTTATTAGTGGAGGCAACGAGCTTGGGACTGAAACCGGATCACTGGATCCGCAAAATGGCTCTGGAGCAT
>JAOAAG010000413.1 GCA_026418995.1 Anaerolineae bacterium | reverse complement strand
GACAGGAGTGGAACAACGAGATCATCGCTTGCTCATTGAACTGCGCGGTGTTGTGGATACAGCGCCACTGGTCGGCCTCGCGGTGAACGCCGGTGTACAGGTGGAAGAAGTGCGCCGCGACAATGCCAGTCTGGAAGAAGTGTTCCTGACCCTGATGGAGGAGGAAACCGATGACTGACCTCGTAACGGTAATGTGGAAGGAGTGGAAGGAAATCCTGAGTTGGGGCGGCCATCGCGGCAAGCTAAATCTTCTGGCTATTGTTGGAGCTTTTGGCATTTTTCTACCTTTGCAGATGGGACGCGCCTGGGTTGAGTCGCCGCTGATGCTGGCCTACTGGGCCTGGGTACCGCTGTTTCTGGTCGTCTCGGTGACCGCTGATTCGTTCGCCGGAGAGCGCGAACGGCATACCCTGGAAACACTGCTGGCCAGTCGCCTTTCGGACCAGGCGATCCTGCTCGGCAAGATCGGTGCAGCAGTAGGGTATGGAGCGGGCATCACCTGGCTCAGTCTGCTGGTGGGATTGGCAACCATTAACCTGGCTTATGGCAAAGCAGGTAAACTGTTACTTTACCCGCCAGCGGCCATTCTGGGTATCGTCGGCTTTTGCCTGTTGGGCGCCGGCCTGGCTGCGACGGCAGGAGTTCTGGTCTCCCTACGGGCCACGACGGTGCGTCAGGCCCAGCAGACGCTGAGCATCGCGATTCTGGTGCTCCTCTTTCTGCTGGTCTTCGGCACTCAGCTTCTGCCGGCAGCATGGAAGACGGCTCTTGCGGAGCTGGTCACAAGGATAGGCACAACGTACCTGCTCCTGTTCATCGCAGCGGTGCTCGCTCTGATTGATCTCGGATTGCTCATAGCAGCGAGGATGCGCTTTCGACGCGCCCAGTTGATTCTGGAGTGACCACGTACCATGCTCTCGCCCTATCCGTGTGCCTCCGCCTGCTTCGCCCCCTGTCTCTGCATGGGCCGGAAGCGGCTGTAATGCAATCACCCCTTTCGCTCCCCCGCAGGACCCCGCGCTCCAGTAGCGGACCCTCCTTACATCGCAGGATACAGACAGGCGAAACCAGAACGGATTAGCCGTCTCTCCTGACAGTCTGGAAAGGCTGGCTCACCTGAGCTGGACTACATAGCCTCACAGGGGAACAATCACTTGTGGAGTTGACACACTCAGTGTATACTTTTACCTGGCGTCAGTGGGTGCATTTTAGCTTGCGGGGCTGTAACGGCGACATGGGCCACAGGATACTGATTGCGGACGATGAGGTATACATACGCGTCCTGCTGGAGCAGACGCTGGAGAGGCTCGAAAATGTTGACATAGAACTGATGCTGGCCACCAATGGTCAGGAGGCCTGGGAACTGGTTCAGTCTCAGCAGCCCGATCTGGTGATTCTCGATGTCAATATGCCTCACATGTCGGGCTATGAGGTGTGTCAAAAAATTAAAAGCACCCCCGGCCTGGCCGATACCTACGTAATTATCCTGACCGCCAGAGGGCAGGAGCGCGACCGGCGCCACAGTGTGGAGGTCAAAGCCGACGAATATATCACCAAACCTTTCCATCCCGCCCACCTCATCGCACGGATCACCCATGTGCTCGGCATCAGTTAGACCTCCCCACACACCGTGACCGACTACCTTGCCAGGAGCTGCATCCAGGGCACAGAGACAAGCCGGTGCCACCGATGTATGGCCTGAAGAAACTGCTACGCGCAAGGCAAATCACACCTCTACTCAGAGAGTTCTCCTCCCTCTTGGGGCCGCAAGCATTCCTCGCACTCAGCGACGCATCTGGTCACGTCCTCGCCAGTGCTCAACCTGTTCCCGAAGCGATCTCTGCTGTCCTGAGCGAGCTTCCCCTCGATCACGCTACAGAAGTGATGATCATACCGCAGGGAGCGGCCGTGCCCATCTGTATAGAAGGCAGGCCAGAGGGATGGCTGCTGGCTGTCGGGTCCCTCCCGCCCCCCGAGCAAACGCGCCCTCTCCTGAGCGCTTTGAAACACGCCCTTGAGGCCATAGGTCAGGCCGGGCTGGAAAGGCGGGCGGTGGCTGATGAGGCCCTGGAACGTTATCAGGAGCTCAACCTGCTCTACAGTGTGGGAGAGGCGATAGCCTCCTGCGTTCACTTGAATGAGCTGCTCCATCTGGTGCTGGACAGGGCCGTTGACAGCATCCAGGCCCAGGCAGGCGTCGTCCTGCTATATGACGAGAAGGGGACCTTGCAGCCGGCTGCCGCCCTCGGATTGGACGGTTTCCTCAACGTAGCCCTGGACACGGCACTCGCCCATGTGAGGGAGACGGTCCGCGCGGGCAAGTCGAGCATTGTCAACGAGTGCGAAGTGCCTTTCCTGTCCGTGCCGCTGCGCACCAGCAAACGGCCCGTGGGCGCGATCCTGCTCCTGGGGAAAACCACGGGCGTAAAAGGGGATGAGACGTTCATCGCGGGCGACGAGAAGCTGCTCTCGGCCCTGGCCTGGCAGGCCGCTATTGCCATCGAAAATGTCCAGCTCCTGGATGATATGCGCAGGCAACGGGATGAAATCGCCAGCATCAAGAGCTACATGGACAGTGTTTTCGCCAGCCTTACCAGCGGCGTCATCACCATCAGCACTGACAACATTATCACCACCTTTAACCAGGCTGCCGGGCGTATTTTTCATGTGCCGCCAGAGCAGGCACTCCACCGGCCCTGTTTCCAGGTGTTGCCGCTTCTTCAACGCACCTCTCTCCCGGCGCTGCTTGAGGATATCTACAGGCAGCGCATAATGCAGAAAGAGCTGGAAGTCCACGCTATGTTGCCCGGCCAAAAGCATGCTTACCTGGAAATCAGGCTTTCCAGGCTCCGAGGGCACGAGGATGAGACGCTGGGAGCAGTGATCGTCGTGGAGGATGTGACCGAGAAGCGCCGCTACGAACGAGAACGGCGTGTGCTGCGTCACTACCTGCCCGAGGGCCTGGTGGACCGATTGCCTTATGACACGGGTACAGGGCTGCGCGAGGAGCGCAGGTTGATCACTATTATGTTTGCTGACCTGGGGGGATTTACCCGCTTCAGCGAGTCCAACCCACCGGAGCGGGTGGTGGAGGTGCTCAACCATTACTTCACCCTGGCGGAAGCGGCGGTGCGCTTCAACATGGGCATCGTGGACAAGTATCTTGGGGATGCTATCCTGGCTCTCTTTAACACGCCTCTTCTGGAGGTAGAGGACCACGCCTGGAGAGCGGTCAGAACGGCCTGGACTCTGATGGAATCTATGCGAGAATATCACAAGTACTTACCACCGGACGAGAGGCTGGCCATCAGCATCGGGATCAGCACAGGGATTGCGGTGGTGGGCAATATCGGTACCGAGGAGCGCATCGAATATACCGCCATCGGCGACGCGGTTAATCTGGCCAAGCGTTTGCAGGAAAACGCCCTGCCCGGACAGGTGCTCATCTCCCAGGAAACCTGGGAGAGGGTGCGGAACCGCGTGAGGGTGAATCCCCTGCCCGCCATCCTGGTCAAAGGGCGGCAGAATCCGGTGCGTATTTACGAGCTGGCAGGTGTCGAGGATGTGCGCTAGGGTCCAGGCAGCGACCAGACCCCTTGAGGGTGAGTGATGTGCGCTGGTCAAGGCTGCGGAGGTATACTGATGAAGAGCATAGTTCGTTTAGCATTGGCGGCAGGCCTGGCAATCATTGGCTTATGGACGGTGATGTACCTGTTGCGCACAGGTGCGGAACAGGCACTGGCAGCGCCTCCTCATCATGCCATGCGCTTGCAGCTATTCACACGCCCCCGGC
>JAOAAG010000401.1 GCA_026418995.1 Anaerolineae bacterium | reverse complement strand
CGGTGCTGGTGGTGCGACACAGGGGTGCATAACGGCCGTCGGGGCGACCCTTGTGGTCGCCCCAGGGCAGGGGCAAGCCCTGCCCCTACGCATCGTTTTTACCCGTAGGGGCGACCCTTGCGGTCGCCCGCCCTTGCGGTTGCCCACCCTTGCGATCGCCCCCCTCGCGGTCGCCCCAGGGCAGGGGCAAGCCCTGCCCCTACCGTACCTCGATGACCACCTGGTTTCCCCGCACTTCGTTCCCCGCGCGGTCTATGCCCACCGCTGTAAACGTGTGCCTGCCCACCTCCATCGGCCACAGGACCTGATAGGGCGGACGAGACAACGTGGCCAGCGGGCGGCCGTCCACCAACAGCGTCACCTGATCCAGCACGATACCCTCGCCAGGGCGGGCTGCGACGAGGAGACGCTGTGCCGATGGAGGTAGCTCAGGAGAAAGTTGATACCGTCCTCCCTGGTCGGGGCTGACGATGAGAAGCGTTGCGGAGAAAGGCGATGAGGCGGAGGGAAGAAGGGGAGCCAGGGGCTCGTGCTCTGCCGGGCCCGGACACAGCGGAGAATAAGCAGCAGGAGGCTGGGGGATATTGTGCGCGTGCACCCAATCCTGGGCCTCAGCGGGATAAAGCGTGAAGTGCCTGTAGGTGACGAATGCGGGAGGACAGCCGGGGCCAGCCAGCAGCCCGTTGCGCACATCCAGCGCATAGGCCCAGTGCCAGTCATCCACGCGCGTGGGCTGCGTCCCCTCGATGAACAGCTCGGAGATGGTGTACGGGCAGCGCGCTGGCCGTCTGCTTAGCCCCGGCTCGAAGCTCGTCTCCGCGACCGGCAGCATCCCGTTGTCTGCACACACTTCCACCCGCACCATACCGGGCGGCTGGACGAACTTCTGCACCGGTCGGCCTTTGAGCAAAGTTTCCATCACGCTGTGCCAGATCGGGCCGGCGCCGGAGACGCCGCTGACTTTATTCATCGGCTCATTGTCGGCGTTGCCAACCCAGACGCCGACCACCAGTTCCGGCGTGTAGCCCACCGTCCAGTTATCGCGCCAATCGGATGTGGTGCCGGTTTTGACGGCGGCCGGGCGCGAGAGCCGCAGCACGCTCTCCTCCCCAAACGTTGACATGCGGGCGAAATCGTCGCTGAGGATGTCCGTGATGAGGTAGGCCACCCGCTCATCCATCACTCGCTCACCAGGCATAGGTTGCCAGACCTTCAGCACACGCCCTTGGGCGTCCTCGACACGGGTGATGCTCACCGGCTCCACTCGACGGCCACCGGTAGCAAAAGCCCCGTAGGCTGCCGTCAGCTCCAGCAGACGTACCTCACCCCCGCCCAGCGTCAACGACGGTCCCCAGCGCCCGGCGTCGTCAAAGGTGGTGATGCCCATCGCGCGGGCCAGGCGGGTCATGCGCTCCAGCGTGACGTACTCGAGCACTTTCACAGCCACCAGGTTATAGCTGGAAGCGAGTGCCTGGCGCAGGAGGACCGGGCCGTGCCAGCGGTAATCGTAGTTGCGCGGCACATAGGGCGTGCCCTCGCGGGTCACATAGGCGGTGCGCACATCTATCATCACCGTGGCGGCCGTCAACGGGACGGGGAGGGTGGGATCAAATGCAGCCGCATAGGTGATAGGTTTGATGGACGAGCCTGGCTGGCGGGTGACTATCGTAGCATTGACCGCGCCATCAATGCGTGGGTCAAAGTAATCCGGGCTGCCGACCATCGCCAGGATTTCACCGGTACGCGGGTCCAGCACCACCACGGCAGCGTTGTTGACGTTGCGGGGAGGCTGGCCCGCGCGGGTATCGGCGAGCTGGGCCAACCTGTAGCGCACGATCTGCTCCACGGTTTCCTGTGCGTCCAGGTCCAGGGTAGTGTAAACCTGCAACCCCCTGGTGTAGAGCGCCTCCCGTCCCAACTCCTTTTCCAGCAGACCACGCACATACATCACAAAGTGAGGGGCGCGAATTGGGAAGGGCACCGAGGCAAAGTGCAGCTTCTCCCGCGCTGCCAGGTCGGCCTCCTCCTGGGAGATGTAGCCATGTTTGACCATCAGCCCCAGCACAATCTTTTGCCTGGCGGCAGCAGCAGCGGGGTTTTCCAGTGGGTTGTAACGAGCCGGCGCCTGGGGCAGTCCGGCCAGCAGCGCACACTCGGCCAGGTCGAGTTCGGCGGCGCTCTTGGCGAAGTAGGTCCGGGCAGCGGCCTCGATCCCGTAAGCGAGATTACCGTAGTAGGTCTCGTTCAGGTAAAGAGTGAGCAGCTCATCTTTGCTGTAAGTACGAGCCAGCCGCCAGGCCAGGATCGTCTCGCGCAACTTGCGCTCCAGCGTAACCTGGGTCCGTTCTTCCGGCGAGAGGAGCAGATTGCGGGCCAGTTGCTGGGTGATGGTGCTGCCGCCGGAGAGGACCTCGCCGCCCCGCAGGTTGATCCACAGGGCGCGGATGATGGCCCGCAGGTCCACGCCGGGGTTGCGATAGAAACTGGCGTCCTCGGTGGCGATGGTGGCGTCTACGCAAGCCTGTGGAATGTCCGCCAGCTTGAGCGGCGCATGTGCCCCGCCGTGCGGATCGAGCATCTCGTACAGCAGCCGCCTGTTGCGATCGTAGATGCGCGTGGACGGGGCAGCACCCCGCTCGTACAGCCGGTCAGGCGAGGGCAGGTCCACCAGCAGACGACGCGCCGACCAGATGGTCAGCACCACGAGAACAGCCACGAAGAGGACGAGGATACGCAGCACTAGATGCGGGAAACGCGACCGGCCAATGCTCACACCAGGAACGTCCACGTTTCTGAGGCGTACTTCTCGGCTCGTAATTGCTCCATCCAGGCGAGCTCTTCCGTGGTGAGCTGGCCTGGCTCAAGGTGCAGATTCAGTGCCTGCGCGAAACCTTCCCCCAACGCTCTGGCAGCCTCTTCCCAGCTCACCATGCGCCCCAGCGCCTCCGCCAGGGTAGTGGCGCGTGCGCGCACATGCTCCGGGTTGCTCTCCACCGCCAGGAAAGGGCAGATGCGGGCGATGTCGCCCTCAAGCGGCAGGGCCCCGTGCTGGAGCACTGCCCCTCTGGAGCGCACCTGGGCGCTGCCGACCAGCTTGCGCCCTCCGACGGTGATTTCGTAGTCCGACGGCACCTCAAAGCAGACCGGACCGCTGGCAAGTCGCCTCTCCACGCGGCGGTCCGCGGCCAGATTTTTCACCCCCAGTAGCTCCAGGCCGCGCAGCAGCCCGGCGCTGAGGCGGCGGTAGCTCTCGACGACGTCACCGCTGACGCGCAGCTCTGCCTCAGGCGCCGCGATACTGTAGGTCAGTTCGTCTATGTGGAGGATGGCCCTGCCGCCGGTGGGCCTGCGCACCAGATCGAAGCCGGCGGTCTGCAGCGCCTCGATCTTCACGTCACCGACCGGCTGGGCACGCCCCAGCGAGAGACAGCCCGGCTGCCAGGCATAGAGGCGCAGGGTGGGCCGGGCCACCCCTGCGGCGACTGCCCACAGGATAGCCTCGTCCACCGCCATGTTGGTGGCGCCGTCGGCGGGAGGGGAATGTAGCAGGCGCCAGGTTGCCAGGGGATACCCACTCTGCATACAGGGATATTATAGCACGGCGAGGGATGTAGGCACAACGGCCGCACCACTCGGCGTATATGTTACTGAATGGATGGAACACCCGTCGCCAAGCTAATAACCACGTATGCTGCTGTCAGAAGGCTATGCCCAGAGAGCGAACGGAGCTCCTGAATGAGATGGAAGCGCTTACAGGACTGCAAGGATGATGCGCTTGAAGAGAGCCTATCCCCCGAAGCGGACAAGCCGCCAGAGAGAGCAAAGCTCGGTCGCCTCCCTGTACCACTCCGTTTTGAACGAACATTGCCAGATACCTGCTGATTTTTCAATACCGCCCCAGCTCCAGCCCCTTCTCCAGGAAATACGTGTACGTTTCATAGTGAACATTACTGGGGATCGAATGGTCACTATGGAGTACGTAGCCGAAATTCTGCTTGACTACCGGAATCTTCGCCTCCAACTCGCGGTCAATCTCCGCGCGGTCATTGCTGTAAAGCACGCGCACGTCAATGCCCCCCATAAATGAGAGCCGCTCACCGTATTCGCGGTAGAGCTTGAGCAGGTCCATACCAGCTTTGACTTCGATCACCTGGAGGCAGTCAATGCCAGCCTCCAGCATACCTGGCAGCAGCGGCTCGATGTAGCCACAGGAGTGCATAATGACCGGCAGATTATGCCCATGCGCCCAATCAATCGTCAAACGATGGCCGGGCTGGACAATCTCGCGGTACATCTTCGGCGACATAAAGGGATGGAGCTTGTAGCCCATGTCCTCGTAGAACCAGATACCGTCCGGGTAGCCTTCCTCGGCAAACAGTATCTCCATCAGCTCGATCGTCAGGCGGGCATAGGTGTTAACCATATCCTTGACCCACTCCGGGTCAAGCGCCATACCGAGCAACATATACTCATGGCCACAGACGGGATGAATACTCTCAAAGACATTGACACCTGACCAGCAGAAAAAGCGCCCTTTCTCTGCGGCCTGCTGCCTGGCCTGCCGGTAGCCCTCGAAATTGATGCGCCTCCGGTCGGGGGTCAGGCGGGGCTTGATATGTTCCTCCCACCCGGCGCGATCCTTCACCAGGAAGTCCACGTGTTCAGGCGTACTATCGTGGAGTTTGTGGCGGCGGAGTAATGCCCCATTGCCATCGCGTTGCAGAATCGTCTCCTCTGTCTCCTCGATCGTCTGAGGCACGAAGTCGAGATCGGCAACGAGATTGAAAGGCCAGAAGAGCTGCAAATCGTAGCCGAAGTGATCCTCGAACGATTCGCCGGGTTTGATGAAACCGCCCTCCTGCCAGGCACGATAGGTATCGTTCCAGAAATGCTCAAAGACGCCGATGCGGTCTACAGGCTTCCGCTTGAGAATGTTAGCGATACGCTCAACACCGGTCAGTTGACCCACAGTTCCTACTCCCAGGTGGATCCACGCGTGTCCGGCTTAACGCCGGTGAAGAGACCCAGGTCCCATTCTCCGCTAGCTTATTGAGTCAGACACAGGGTAAAGGTGTTCAAATTTCCTCGCACATATACAGCTCGCCTGCCTGGAAGCCGCGCTCACGGTAGTAAGAGCGCGTACCGACCGCTGCGATAACTGCCAGCCGCCGGAAACCGGCCTGGCGAGCAACCCGGCGTGCCTCGTCGAGCAGGCGCGTGCCGATGCCGGCGTGTTGAGGTGCCTGCTCGCGACGGCTGCCCAACTCAAGCGCCGGGCCGTAGACATGGAGCTCGCGGATGACGGCGCAGCCCGCCAGCTCAGCAACGGGTGGCTGCACCCTGGGTAACGAGAGGCGCAGGAAGCCTGCTAGTCCCCCCTGAGGGGTAACGTAGCTGAGGAAACACTCTTGTGTCGCATCAGTCTCGTAGTCGAGTCGCTCCAGCCTGAGCGTAGCGACATCCACTCCCTGACCGCGTACCTCACGGCAGCGGATGCAGCGGCAGGCCAATCCCTCATGGGCCATGCGCTCCTGGACAAGCTGACGCAGATTGGACTTGCGCACCCCGGCCACGATGTTCGGCGCTGGGATATCGCGCATCAGCCGGTTGATACGGCAGTAGGGAGGAACGAGCGACTTGCAACGGGCCAACAGTTTCACCAGTGTCTCCTCATCGTAAGGGTGGTACTCGCCACGCTGCCAGTAGCAGTACAATGCCGTGTTTTCGAGGAGAACGGTCGGGTAGATTTTCAGCTCATCCGGCCGCAGCGCCGGGTCCTCCCACAGGCGGCGGAAATCCTCCTCGTCGCTTTCGGGGGTGGCG
>JAOAAG010000380.1 GCA_026418995.1 Anaerolineae bacterium | reverse complement strand
AGATGTGTATAAGAGACAGGCGTACAAACCGCCACAGTGAATCTTACGCCGCATTATGGTATAATTATAGCAGAAACCAGGCGCTGATTCACATTCCGGGGAAAAACGGGTTTACACTTCGGAGGCCAATGCGGTTACGCCGTGCTGCGCGGGGATGGAGCGCCCTGTGAAACACCGCCCAGGCCGCGCAGCGCACGACCTGTCTCAAGCACCTTGGCGTCCTCTGCGCTTTGCGGTTCAATGAAAACCGCAAAGGGCGCCAAGAGCGCAAAGAATTATGAAAATACCTTTGCGTTCTCTGCGTTCTTTGCGGTTCAATAAAAACCACAAAGGGCGCCAAGAGCGCAAAGAAAACATAAGAACCCTTTGCGTCCTTCGCGCGCTTTGCGGTGTTTAAGTTTAAACCCATTGTGAACCATACCGAAACCGGCAGAGATTAACCGCAGACCATGTATAAACGATTGTTGCCAGGACACTTGCGGCAGGTAAGAAGCTGATGTCCAGGGGACAGGCTACCAGACGTGCTCCCACCTCCCGTTCGGGCGAGCAGGGTAAGGGGAGGCAGCGCAAGGGCGAGCGCCGTCGGTCGCAGCCGACGGTACACATTCACCTCACCCTCGACCAGAAGCTCGACCTGCTGGGCTATCTGCTGCTTGCTGTCGCCGCCTTCACCATCCTCAGCTTCCTTTCCTCCAGCCGGGGGCTGATCACCGGCAAGTGGCTGGAACTTCTGCGCCTGGGCTTCGGGTGGGGAGCCTATCTGACGCCCCTCTTCGTTGGTGCGGTAGGGCTGTGGCTTGTCCTGCGCGACTTCGGCGACCGGCTGCCCCGGCTCACTCCTCTCCAGATCATCGGGGTTGCGCTCGGTTACCCGGCTCTGCTCGTTAGCTCCCACCTGATCGCGGCGCCCGCCCTGTTCCACGGCGACCTGGTGGCGACAGCCAGGGCAGGCCACGGCGGCGGCTACTTGGGAGCCGCGCTGAGCAAGGCGTTGCTGGATGGTTTGGGCACCGCCGGGACGGTCGTCCTGCTCGTTACCTGGTGGCTTATCGTTATGATGCTGCTTTTCGGGGTCACGGCGCGGGAGCTGGTGCAGGCCTTTCAGCGCCCTCTCCTGCCCGGAGACAAGAACCGGGCGGAGTCACCCGTTCCTGCCAGACCGTCAGTTCCCTCTCCTGTATCGCCTTCACCCTCTCCGTCGCCGCCACCGCGCCCACAAGCTCCGTCCACCTCACCCAAGCCTGCCGCGCCAGCGCCCCCTGCCCCTTCTGCTGTCCCTACCCCACCGCGCGTCATAGGTGGTGAGCATAGCTGGCAACTACCACCGCTGGACGAGATTCTTGAGCCTGGCGCCGACCAGGACATCAGCGCCAGCTTTCTGCGCCGCCAGGCGCGCATCATCGAAGAGACGCTGGAAAGCCTGGGGGCACCGGTGTGGGTACGGGAGATGAATCCTGGTCCAGTCGTGACACAGTTCGCTGTCGAGCCGCGTGTCATCACCACCGGCAACGGCGTCGAGACCAGAGTCAAAGTCAGCCGCATCAAGGCATTAGCCGACGACCTGGCATTGGCGCTGGAGGCCAAAACATTGCGGATTGAGGCTCCCATCCCTGGCAAAGGACTGATCGGCATAGAGGTGCCTAACCCGGAGATCGCGATGGTGGCGTTGCGTGATGTCATTGAGTCGGAGCAGTTCGCTGCCCTCGACTCCCCGCTTCGTATCTGCCTGGGACAGGATGTTTCCGGCACACCCTACGTCGCCGACCTGACGGCAATGCCCCATCTGCTCATTGCCGGCACGACCGGCTCCGGCAAATCGGTGTGCATCAATGCCATCATTGCCACGTTGCTCCTCCAGCGCACCCCCGACGAATTGAAGTTCCTGATGGTAGACCCTAAACGGGTGGAGCTGACAGGGTATGAGGGCATCCCTCACCTGCTTGCCAAAGTGGTCGTGGAGATGGAACGGGTGCCCGGTGCACTCCAATGGATCCTGCGTGAGATGGACGGCCGTTACCGTCACTTCGCGGAGGTGCGTGCGACCAACATCCGCGACTATAATGAGCGCATCGCGCCCCAGCGGGGGCTTAACCGAATGCCCTACATCGTTGTCGTCATAGACGAGCTGGCCGACCTGATGATGATGGCGCCGCAGGAGACAGAACGGGCCATCTGCCGCATCGCGCAGATGGCACGCGCGACCGGGATACACCTAGTGATCGCCACGCAGCGCCCCAGCGTGGATGTGGTCACCGGCCTGATTAAGGCCAACTTCCCCGCCCGCATCGCTTTCAACGTGGCCTCGTCGGTGGACTCGCGGGTCATCCTCGACATGCCGGGCGCCGAGCAGTTGCTCGGCAGGGGCGATATGCTCTACCTGCCCCCCGATGCCCCCACGCCGATACGCCTCCAGGGTGCCTATGTCTCCGACGAGGAGCTACGGCGGCTGGTGCACTTCTGGAAAGCGCAGAGCAAGCCAGGAGCGATGGCATTGGAGAAGCCGGTGCAGCAACCGCTCTGGGAGGAGATGCGCCAGCAGCAGGAAAAGGCCGCCGAGTTCGAGGATGAGCTGTTGCCGGAGGTGCTCGAGCTGGTACTGCGGGAGCAGCGCGCCTCGATCTCGCTGCTTCAACGCAAGCTGCGCATCGGCTACACCCGCGCGGCACGGATTATGGAAATCCTCGAGCAGCACAACGTTGTGGGACCTCAGCCGCCTGGCGGGCAGGCCCGCGAAGTCTTCCCAGCCGCTGCTCGCGCACTGCTGAACCCGAAGAAGGATTAGCGCGAGGCCTGAGATGACGCTTGAGCTGAGCAAACTCACCGATCAGGTGCAGGCTATGGGCAAAGAGCTGGCCGCTCGCCGTCATAAATACGAGCAGATGGTGCAGCTTGCCCGCCGCTGGCTGGAGCAATATGCCGACCGGGGCGAGCAACTGCGCCAGCCTGCCTATGCCGTCCGCGCCGCCATCCCCACCACCGAACCCCTCAATTTCCAGGGCCCCCTGCCACCTGCGCCGGACCGCTTCACCATCATAGCCGCCGACGGCTCGCAAATCCAGCCCGACAGGCACGGAGCGATCCTGTACTACCTGATTAACATCGGCAGCCTGGTTTACCGGCATGGAAGCGGGGAGGCCCCGCTCGCCCAGAGCGAACCCATCCTGGGCTATGCTGAAGAGGAGCTCTATGAAGACGGCCTGTTGCTGAGCGGTAATCTGCTCGATCTGCGACGGGACATCGCCGAGTTAACCCGTCTGGCCGAGCTCTGCACGTCCGAATCCCACAGACCGGTTGTGGCACTGGTGGACGGGACGCTGCTCCTGTGGGTACTGGAAGAGCGCTCCGAAGAGTGGCAGCGTTCCCAGGTGATGCGATACCTTGACCAATTGCAGCGCATCCAGGAGAGCGGAGCAGTCATCGCGGCCTTCGCCAGCAGGCCGCGCCGCAGCGAGGTGTCTCGCCTGTTGCATCTGGCCAGCGTGGATGGGGACGCACAGCGCGCGTTACGCGAACCGAATCCCCTCGAGCACCTGCCCGACCGCGCGATCTTCGAGACGCTGCCTCCTGGCGCTCGCTCCGCCCTCTTCGTCAGCCCAGCCCTGATCAACCATAACTTCTACCGGCCTCTCGGCCAGACAGTGCACTTTTTCTACCTCAACCTGGCGGTAGCAGAGGAGAGGCCGGTCATCGCGCGGATAGAGGTGCCGGCCTGGGTCGCCGCGCGAGCGGACCAACTGGCGCTGGTACAAGCGGCCATCGTGGCCCAGGCCCGCATCACCGGCGATTACCCCTACGCATTGGCCCGCGCCGACGAGCTGGCCTTCATCAGCGCCCCGGAGCGGGAGGCGCTCGAAGAGATGATCACTACCTCATTGATGCGCACCGGCATCGTGGTAACCCCCTCACCAAAGGCGTACTACAAAACCCTGACGCGAAGCGGCAGGAGGAGATACGGAAGATGAGGAATCTCAACCTCCGGGTTGGTCGCGTGCTGCGGGCCAGCACACGCGGCTTCACCATCGGCTGCGCGGTGATGCAGCCGGACATACCGGCCTTCGGCTCGTTCGTGCGAGCGGACGGGACAGCCCCGCGCAGCGCCATCTATGGCCTGATCTACGATGTCAGCGTGGAAGACGACCCGTTCGTGCGTCAGTTCATCAGCGCTAACCCTCCCGAGGAGGTCGTGCGCGACCAGCGCGAGAACCGGCAGGTGCCCATCGAGGTCAGCGTGCTGGCAGTCGGGTGTGCTGACGGAGAACATATTCGCCACTGCCTGCCGGCCCAGCCCCCGGTCACCCTCGACTGGCTCTATCAGTGTGATGAAGCAGAGGTCCGGGCTTTCACCGCGCGTTTTGATTACTTCCGCCTGGTGCTGGAGGCCCGTGAGGCGCCAGCGGACGAACTGCTGGCAGCCAGTCTGCGTTTCGCTGCCGCCGCCCGCCCCGAGGAAGAACGCGAGCGTTTCCTGATCGGAGCAGGGCGGGAACTCTCGCGCCTGTTGTCCGGCGACCCGCTGCGGTTAGAAGGATTGCTGCGCCGCCTGCGCAACCCATAATATGAGGAATCGCCATATGGAGGAACGCTCACCGGAAGAGATACTGGACGCATTCTTCGGCCCGCGCCCTGCTCCGCCTGCCCCCGCGCAACGGCTGGGCATCGTCGTCGGCGGCAGCCTCTCTAAGGGGCTGGACGTGAAACTCGACCCTACCACGGTGATCGAAGGGCTGGCCGTGGGGCGCTATGTCGTCGTGCATGGCCAGACCGGCCGGCGCTTCTTCTCCATCATCACCGATGTCCAACTGGATTCTCTTAATCCGTTGATCGAAAAGGCCCCGCCCGACACCTCCGACCCCTTCCTCACCCGTGTCTATCAGGGCAATGTTGTCTTTGGGCGCATCCATATCGCGCCGATGCTGGTGCTGGACTCCCCTCCCCTCCCAGGCGGCAAGGGGGGCGCACCCAGGCCGGTCAAGACCATCCCCGCCCACTTCGCCCCGGTCTACCCGGCCACTGAAGAAGAGGTCAGCCTGATCTTTGGCCACGAGGAGGAGCAGGGCTACTTCTACATAGGTGAGCCCCTAGAGATGGAGGGAATCCACGTGGCGCTCGACCTGCGTCGTCTGGTTGAGCGCTCGGCAGGGGTATTCGGCAAGACCGGCACCGGCAAGACGTTTCTCACCCGCACGCTCCTGGCTGGGCTGGTGCGCGAGAACGTAGCGGTCGTCCTCGTCTTCGATATGCACAACGAATACGGCTGGAAGAGCGAGGACGAACGGCGGCAGGAGATCAAAGGGCTGCGCCAACTGTTCCACAGCCGTGTTGCTGTCTTTACCCTGGATGAAGAGTCCTCTCGACGGCGGGGGAGCAAAGTTGACGGCGTCGTCTACATTGGTTACGATCAGATTGAGCCGGAAGATGTGGACAGCCTCTCCGGGATTATGATGCTCTCCGATGTGCAGGTTGGAGCGCTGTACTTTCTGCGCCGCAAGCTCGGCAAGCAGTGGATAGCCCGGCTGCTGGACGAGGAGGACCCGTTGCAGGAACTGGAAAGCGCATTGGAGAGGGGCACCCTCCACGGTGGCACACTGGGAGCCATCCAGCGTAAGCTGGGGTTGCTGCGCCGTTTTGCCTTCCTTCAAGCGCGGGCGGTCGAGGACTCCGTCAGACAGATTTTGCATTACCTGGACCGGGGCATCAATGTAGTGCTGGAATTCGGACGCTACGGCAGCAGTCTGGAAGCATATCTGCTGGTGGCCAATTACATTACCCGCCGTATCCACGACCATTACGTGGAGCGCACGGAGGCGGCGCAGGGGAGACTGGAAGGTAGACCCATTCCCCTAGTTATTACCATTGAAGAGGCACACAAGTTCCTCGCCCCTGAGGTGGCCAGACATACCATTTTCGGCACCATCGCCCGCGAGCTGCGCAAGTACAACGTCACCCTGCTGATTGTTGACCAGCGCCCCAGCGGCATAGACCCCGAGGTGATGAGCCAGATCGGCACCCGAATCACCTGCCTGCTGGACGATGAGGCGGATATACGGGCGGTCTTTTCCGGCGTCAGCGGGGCGAGCGCCCTCCGCGAGGTGCTGGCCCGTCTGGATACCCGCCAACAGGCGCTCATTCTCGGACATGCCGTGCCGATGCCGGTGGTGGTCAAAACCCGCACCTATGGCACGCCGGAATTCTACGCTGAGATGGGCGGCTCTCCCACCGGGGATGCCCAGGCGGTGTTGAGCCGGGGGCGCTCACTGCTGCGCGGTGAGGAGGGCGAGGGAGAGATCTGAGCCCTGTCAGGCGGTCAGGGCACGGTCGGACTCTGGGAGGCCGCGGATAAACTGGGATGAACAGGCATGTTCCCCTCCAGGTCTAGCTACGGCCTTGCCACAGGCTTCACTCTGGCCGGAGGTACGTCGCGCTGAAGTCGACACGCTCGATAAACGCCTCGGCGCTCAAATTGCCAGCGTAGTGGGCAATGAGGTCGGCTATACTGACGGTAGCTCTGAAGATGGCCTCGTTCTGTGCTCGTCGCGCGGTTACAGTCACCTCGACCGTGGCCCATGCAGTGCAGAGGGGATGACTTAACTGAAGCGCCCAGACAGCATCGAAAGCACTCCATATCGCCTGAGCGGCTTCATCAAGCGGTTGCTCCGGGGCCAGGGGATAGAT
>JAOAAG010000378.1 GCA_026418995.1 Anaerolineae bacterium | reverse complement strand
TCTCTATCCACAGCCCTCCGCCAGAACCACTACCCCGCCTACAGGCGCCAGAGCCGTCAGAGCAAGCTCATCATCGTCAACGTGGTGCTCAGTCGCCACGGAGACTACGCCGGGCATCTGTGCCGGCCCCCTGGTTGGCTGCTCCCTACCTGAAGGAATGCGCCCACTTGACCGATGCAGCCAGTTATGATATGATGCAACACAGCAGCCCAGGCTCGGATGGCCTGGGCCAGCATCAGGAGGAGGGAGGACAGATGCCAGGTAAACTCAGCGCTAGATCCATTGCTGTGACGGCGGTGATGGTCGCCATGGTCACCGTAGCGACCGGATTCCTGCCCCGCGTACCCATACCGGCCACCGGCGGATACGTACACCTGGGGGATATTTTCGTCTTCTTTGCCGCCTTTGCTTTCGGTCCATGGGTCGGGGCGATAGCCGGTGGGATAGGTTGTGCGCTGGCCGACTTGTTGACGGGATATGCCGTGTGGGTTCCACTCACGCTGATCGCCCACGGCGTAGAGGGATGGGTGGCCGGTTACCTGGGCCAGGGCAGAGAGGTCAGAGGATTGGCCCTGGCATGGTTGGCTGGCGCCATCTGTCTGGTGGGGCTTTACTTCCTGGGTGAGCTGCTCCCTCTATACGGCGGTCTACCCGGCGCCTTGAGGGAAGTGGTGCCCAACATATTTCAGGCGCTGGCCGGTGGTATTGTGAGCATTCCCCTGGTGTTACTCGTCCGTAGAGCGTACCCATCTGTTGAGCGTTTCACCACGTAATTTCCAATTGGACAATTGTCAATTGACAATTGTGATAGTTGCGCTGATCGCGGCGGCGCTGATCGGGCCGGTCGGCTGTAGGAGCGCCTCCATCGCGCTTCCCGACCGTCCCACTCCCTTACCGCTGCCTGAGAGTACCCCTGCTGGCGTCGCCACTCCGCAACAGCACGTTACACCTTATCCGCCCGCCCCATCCCCCTACGATATGATCTCGGCAGAGAGTCTGCTCTCTTTTCTGGAAGAGCTGACCGCCATCCAACCCTACTCTGGCTGGCGTAACTCGGCTACCGAGGGAGAGGCTGAAGCACTGGACTTACTGGCCCGCAAACTGGAGGAATTCGAGTACCTGCAGTCGCTGGGGATGGCGCTGGAGCGGCAACACTTCCGTGTTTTCCTTGCCACCGAGCTGTGGGAAACGCGCCTTTACCTGACCATAGACGGAGAAGAAGTGGAAGTGCCGGCCTCTGGCATACGTGGCGAGCGCGAGGACATCGGCAGAGCGCTCTGGTTCGACTCCGACGGGCAACTCAACGATAAGGCGCGTGATCCGGTTGTGGTGGAGGGCGAGGTATTGCTCGCGGGTGCCCCTGAAGAGGTCGAAGCACTGACCCGTATGGAGGTACGGGGCCGCATTGTCCTGGTTGATTATGCAGCCGTGGACCGGAGTGTGCGTGGACAGGAGGCTGTGCAGACCGCGCAGCGGCTGCTCTCCCTCGCACCGGCCGGCGTGGTGCTCGTCACCCGCTTCTCCAATCGCTCCGGTGAGAGCCATGGCACGTTCGCCGGAGAAGGGGGCGCGCTAGCGCAGGCAAGCAGGGAGACGAACATCCCCATCCTCTATGTCAGGCTGGAGGACCTGGCTGGGGCCGGCATCACGGAGTGGCGTGACCTCGCCCGCGTCGCATCTGCGCGCCTGGTGTGGGACGCTGATGTCCTCTCGCCGGCCCCTTCCGGCAACCTGGTGGCCCGCATCCCCGGGCTGGATCAGACGCGGGCCGTGATCCTCGGTGCCCACGTGGACAGCCCTAACAGCCCCGGCGCACTCGACGACGGCAGCGGTACAGCGATCTTACTGGAAGTGGCCCGCGTGCTGGACGCGGCACGTCTACAGCCCTCCATTGACCTCTACCTGGTCTGGTTCGGCAGCGAGGAACTGGGACTCTACGGCTCATACCACTTCGTCGCCACCCATCAGGAGTTGCTCGACCGCACTCTGGGCATGTTGCAGGTGGACATGCTCTCTTATCCACTGGAGGGTGTGGCAGCGAAGCTGAACCTGGTCTCCTGGCCATATGACCGCCAGGGCGAAAACCGTCTCCCATGGGCCGAGTACCTGGCCGCAGTCGCGGAACGGTTGGGTATCCAGGCGGCTCCACTGGGCCACTACGGCCTGGAATCCGATAACGCGGCCTTCACCGGCTTTAACGTGCCCAACGCCAACCTGATGTATGCCGACCACGGAGTAGGGACGCTCGGTAAAATCCACTACGCCTCCCACATCCATGACCCTTACGATACGGTGGAGCTGGCGCGGGAACAGCGTGACGTGTTTGTCCAGATGGCACAGATCGCGCTGAGTGCAGCTCTGGAGGCAGCCGGAGCTGAACCGCTGCGCGCTGCGCCCAGACCAACTTACCGTCTCCTCTTTGTCGGCAGCCATACCGAGCCGGTGCACATCTCCCCTGCGGTGTTTATGGACTTCGGCCTGACTATGGCCGGGGAGAGCTTTGACGTGGATATGATCCCCTATGGCCATGCGGTGCTGCCGTCCGACCTGGAGGATGCCGACCTGGTCATTGTCCTGCCGGTGCTGGACTATCCCACCCCGGAGGGTGACGTCACTGTTTACGACGAATCCTGGAGCGCGGAGGAAATCGCCGTATTGAAGGACTACGTGGCTGCGGGTGGGTTGCTGGTGCTCACCAACGGTGCACAGCGCCTCAAATACTTCAACCGCCCACTGGACTTCAACGAGGACTGGAGCGATATCAACCCGCTGGCGGAACAGTTTGGCCTCGCCTACTTTGGCGGCAACGAGGGGACGCCGGTGGGCAGGATCGAGCTGAGGAAACAGCACCCCCTGATGAGGGGGGTGGACAGTCTGGAACTGGCCGATGGCAACACCGTGCTCTTCACCACTACCCGGGCGACGGAGGCAGCACAAGTACTGGCCCAAACGCGCAGGGGGCTGGTCGCCGCGCTGGTGGACTATGGAGCACAGGGCGGAGAGGTGCTGGCGCTGGCAGATGTGGGCCTCCTTAACACCTCGGGGGGCGAATCTGCGAACCTTCCTTTCTGGCGCAACCTGGCCCGCTATGCCCGTTTGCGAGCCAAACGATGAGAGAATCTGCATATGGATGAGCTGGAGGCGATTGTTGGCAAGCTGCTTCAACAGCGGGGAATGAAGCTCGCGGTGGCCGAGTCCTGCACCGGCGGTCTGGTGAGCCATCGCATCACCAATGTGCCCGGTAGCTCAGCCTACTACGAGGGTGCCATCATTGCCTACTCCTATACCGCCAAGGAAAAGCACCTGGCGGTGCGGCATGATACGTTACAATCCTACGGCGCGGTAAGCGAACAGACCGCGTTGGAGATGGCCCAGGGGGTGCGCCAGGCTTTTGGGTGCGATATCGGGCTGGCGGTAACCGGAATCGCTGGCCCCGATGGGGGCACGGAGGAGAAGCCCGTCGGTTTGGTTTACATCGCACTGGCGACGCCGGATGGGGAATGGATAGAGCGCTACGTGTGGAGCGGCGATCGCTGGGAAAACAAGGCTCGCTCGGCTGAAGCTGCGCTCGATCTGCTGCGTCGCTACCTGACGGAGAGGTGACAGTCACTTATCACCTGAAGCGGTGGAATGTTGCACGGAAAGCGTGTCCTGAGCGGCATACGCCCCTTCGATCCTTTCAGCGATGCGAGAGCGGTGATTGAACTCATCGCGCTCGCGTTCGGCGACAAGCTGGGCCCGGACGGCGAAATCGCGCTGCAGGACATGCGCTGCGCCGCACGTATGGCCTCGTGGCTGGGGTGGTTTTACTGGGCAGCCTGGGAGGACTCCGGGTTTGCGCCGGGTTTCGTATGGGTTGAGAATGGGCGTGTGCTGGGCAATGTTTCTCTGCGGCGGGCGGTCGAGTGGGGTGGCTTCATCATCGGCAACCTGGCCGTCCACCCCGACTGGCGGCGCCAGGGTATCGCCAGTGCGCTGATGGAGAAAGCTTTAGAGGCCGTCTCAGCGCGTGGGGGGCGCTGGATCGGCCTGGAGGTGCGCAGCGATAACCGGCCGGCCTTTGCGCTCTATGAACGCCTGGGATTTGTGGAAGTAGGCCGGACGCTCCATATGCTCCGCCCGGCCGGCCTGCGTTATACAGGCGGAAGCGGTGAGGAACTGCCCGCTCCTTTGATCCTGCGACAGGGACGGAAACACGACTGGCCGGCACTGCTCGATCTGTTACATACCCTCATCCCAGCCCCACAACGCGCGCTCCTGGAGTTACGCGCCGACCAGTACAGGCCAGGCGGTAGCGCAGACCGCTGGTGGGTCGTTGAG
>JAOAAG010000290.1 GCA_026418995.1 Anaerolineae bacterium | reverse complement strand
AGATGTGTATAAGAGACAGCCCTTTGTCTACAACCAGAGCATCGCGGGCTTTCGCTACGCGATCTATAGCTGGCTCTTTCTCGGATTGCTGATTGTGGTGAGGCGGATGGCTGATCAGCAAGGCGTTGCCACCTCAATAGAACCCGCGCGGGAGGTCTGAAGTATGTCGGTGCATCCATCACTGCCAGACCGGCTGGCTGTCGCGGATCAGGCCGAAAAAGAAAATGTAGCGAGTTTCGGCTGGCGTTTTTGTGTTGTTGTCATAACGTTTGTTTTGATTCTAACCAGCCTTCCATTCATCTACGCCTATACCACCGTGCCGACGGAGCGCTATTTCACCGGCGTGATGGTGAATATCCCCGATCATAACCAGTACTTCGCATGGATGCGTGACCTCAGCCACCAGAACCTGGCGGCCAACCGGCTTACCCCCGAACCGAACGAGCCGGCGCTCTTCCACTTACTCTGGTGGAGCGCCGGTCGCGCTGGCGCGCTGCTTGGCCTGGAGTTCGGCGCGGTGTTTGGGATCTTGCGAATCTTCGCCACTATCCTGTTCCTGGCGTGCGCGTATGCCTTTTTCCGCATTGCCGTGCCGGACCATGTTCAGCGACGCCTGGCGTTCGTATTGTTCGCCTTTAGCGGAGGGCTTGGCATCATCTGGATTGCCGTAAAGTATATGCAGGGCCTGCCCGAGGCGCCGTTCCCCTTCGACATCTACACCTCGGAGCCAAATAGCTTCTTCATCGCCCTGGCCTTCCCGCACTTCGGGGTGGCCCTGGCGCTTATCATTGCACTGATTGGTCTGACACTCTACGCCCAGCAGCGCCAGCAACTGCGCTACGCCGTGCTGGCCGGGATCGTAGGGGCCTTGATCGGCCTGCAGCATGCCTACGACCTGCTCACTGTCGGGGCCGTGCTTGGCCTGTGGTGGCTTTTGATCTGGTGGCGTGATCGCCGCTTCCCCGCTTTCCTGTTCAAGGCTGGCCTGATCGTCGTGGCCTTCGCTCTTCCGCCGGCCGCCTACCTTTCTTACCTGGTGCTGACAGATGCTACCTGGGGCGGCAAGCTGGCCCAGTTCGACAATGCCGGAGCGTGGACGCCGG
The DNA here is from genome assembly GCA_026418995.1 of Anaerolineae bacterium. Classification (GTDB taxonomy): domain Bacteria; phylum Chloroflexota; class Anaerolineae; order B4-G1; family B4-G1; genus JAOAAG01. Next base: position 3,162 of record JAOAAG010000290.1, on the reverse strand, counting down.
GACCCCTGCATCTGCCGATCCTGATGGGTCTGCCCCTGCTGCTGGCCCTGCTCGCCTTCCGCCCACGAATGCTCCGCAGCCGCGACGACGCCGAACTGCTGGTGGCGGTATGGTTCCTCGCTCACTTCGTGCTTATCTACTTGCCGCTTAGCTTCCAGATCCATCTGCTCCTGGGCTGGCAGGCCCCGATTGCCATCCTCGCTGCCCGTGCCATCCAGCGGATCATCTGGCCATGGCTTAGCACGCGCGCGCCACGCCTGGCCCGGCCCGCCCTGGCGGCCATCCTGGGGCTGTGTGTCGTGACCAACGTCTATATTTTGTTTTGGCGCTTCTACGACCTCTCGCGCTACAGCCAGCCTTACTTCCTGAGCCAGGACGAGGTAGCTGCGCTGCGCTGGCTGGGAAGCCATACGACCAATCAGGACGTGGTGCTGGGCGTGCTGGAGATCAACCAGCACGTCCCGGTCTGGTCCGACGCGCGGGCCTACGTGGCCCACTGGGCCGGCAGCCTGGACTTCTTCACCAAGCGCGAGAACGTCGAGCGGGTGGTCAACCCGGCAACGCCTCGGGACGAGCGCCGCGCGCTCCTCGACGAGTTCGGCGTAAGCTATGTGATTGTGCGCGAGCAGGATAGCCCACGGGCGGCGTTTGCGGCCAGTGCCGGTCCCGATCTGGCGCCGATCTACGAGAATGCGACGGTATCGATCTACCGGGTACAGCGAGATACGTCTATGTCCAGGCCGTAATCCATCAACACAAGGCACACAAGGACCATGAAAACAATGAAGAAACGACTTATTCAATTTGCGAAACCTATTGTGTCACGTTCTCCTCAATTGGCGATGGCGTATAGATATGTACGTGACACCTGGAAACTGTATGACAGACCAAAAACAACCCCGATGGGATTTAAAATGGTCGGTAATCCGTTAATGCAACACGGCGAGTATGAACCTGGCGAAACTCGGGTGGTAAAGAAAATCCTTCAACACGTCGACGTTTTTATCAATGTCGGCGCCAACATTGGTTATTACTGTTGTGTTGCTCTGTACTTTGGCAAGAAAACCCTCGAGGTTCTTGCTTTTGAACCAAATTATCACAACTTATTATACCTTCTTCAAAACATCAAAGCAAACGCCTGGGAGTCTCGAGTTGAAATATTTCCTATCGCCGTAAGTAATAGTGTGGGTGTAATCGAGATCTATGGTGGCGGACCACAAGCATCGCTGGTAAAAGGTTGGGGTGGACGGCCAGACCAATACGTCATTCTGGCTCCCTGTTCCACACTCGATAAGATTCTAGGCTCAAGGTTTTTGGGCCAGCAATGCTTCTTCCTTGTGGATATCGAGGGTGCTGAACGGATGATGCTGGAAGGTGGTTTATCCTTTGTGGATCGAAATCCCAAGCCGATATGGATGATCGAAATCACCATTTCAGAGAACCAACCCCAAGGCCTGGAACTCAATCCGCATCTCAGATCTACATTCCAGTTCTTCTGGGATCGAGGTTATGAAGCCTGGACAGCTGATGAGCACTGCCGCCCTGTGTGCCCTGATGAAGTAGAACGCATTGCCGCGGGAGGCCTGGACACTTTTTCTACACACAATTTTCTTTTTATTGAAAGAGGTAAGAAAAGCCAGTTTATTGATAACTGACAGATTGATCTACAGCCGATTAGCAGGCAATGAAATGCTATAATATATGGTTCAAAGGGCGGAACCAGAGGATCGCGGGAGGCGCAACCCTCCGCACCCCCCCAAAGAGTACCCCAAAAGGCCGCACCGTGAAATCATGTCTAAATCACACACGACACGAAATCGAACCCATTGCCTGAAGCAGATGCTAGCGAGCCTGCTTCTTCTCGCCCTTCTACTGTGCCTTGGCGGATGCGCGTGGGGTATGGTCGGCGCCGGGTCAGCGCTTGTGGACCCGGCGCCGACTCCAACCGACGCCCTCCCAACCCCCCAACTGGAGGGCATCGCCCGCGAGCGGCGCGAGGTGCGCATCCAGAGCGGCAATGCGACCCTTGCCGGGGAACTGGATCTGCCCGTCGGTGACGGACTTGCGCCACTGGTCTTCATCATCCACCACTCCGGCCTGGTAACGCGCGATGCTTACGGGTACCTGGCCGAGATCCTCTTGCCTGAAGGCTTCGCGGTGTTCCGCTTCGACAAGCGCGGCGTCGGGCAAAGTACGGGGGTGTACGGTTGCTGCGAAGCCGATGACGCGCTGGCTGCCTACCGCGCCGCCGTGAGCCAGCAGGGGATCGACCGTGAACGGGTGTTTATCGTGGCTCAGAGCATTGGTACGCAACACCTGGCCATCCAGTTCGCCGCGTTCCAGGCAATTCAATCGCCACTGGGCGTTGCGCTGCTTTCCAATCTGCTTGGCCCGGAGGAGATTACGGCAATCGCCGCGCCGATCCTGGTCATCGTCGCCGATAGCGAGCCGGAACTGGCCCGCATCGGCCCGGGCGCAGTGACCGCCCATCGAGAGCAGTTGCCCTTCGGCGCGGATCTGTACATTGCCGAGGGGGCTGAGCATACCCTCTTCGACATTACCGATGGCCCGATGGATTGGAGTGATCCAGGTTGGACAAAGCGCTATCATCGCGGAGCGATGGCGCATCTGGTGGGCTGGTTACGCGATGACTACACACTCACCAGGGGCAAAAGCTAATTCAGGCAGCGTTCAAGATGAAAAGATACCGTGTCGCGCGTAGAAGCCTTCACAATTTAATCTGTTCAATCGTTTACGAGATGCGCCAGTACATTGGAGGCATCGCATCGTGGCACTACAACTTCGCAAGTTTCTGCTCGTAATCGGTGTTCTGGCAGGCACGTTCGTCATCTTCTTCACCCTGTTCGCCCCGGCGCTGGCTGCGGCAATCATTCCGCACCACAATCGCCTAACCGAAGCGCCCGCTTCGGTCAGCAGCCTGATCCTCGCCTCATCGTCCGAGGCAAATGCACAGCCCTGGCAGCAAGTGATCGGTCCGTGCCCGGATCTGGGCGGCGCGGTGTTCAGCCGCGTGGGCGACGCCTGCGGCGGCAGCGGCACCAGTTTCGACGTCACCGAGATCTTCCCCCCCCAGGTCCTGCGTGATAGCGCCTCCCCCGCCGCCCCCTGCGAGAACGGGCGCACCAGCGGCCTCTGCTATCG
>JAOAAG010000285.1 GCA_026418995.1 Anaerolineae bacterium | reverse complement strand
AGATGTGTATAAGAGACAGGCGTATGGGCTTCGCACACGGTGTAACCAGCCTTACGCATTGCCTTGGCATACAGACGGCTCTGGCTGGGATCGTCTTCCATCAGCAGGACCGTGTAAGATACGAGGGCTTCATCTTCCTGAGATGCCGTCGGGGTTGCCTTGAACGGCTCCTTCTTGTTGTGCTCCTCGACGATTCTGCGAATAGTCGGGAGCAAGTCCATGTGCATGGCAGACTTGGGGACAAAGGCATCTGCACCGGCGGCCAGCGCCGCTTTGCGGAAATTGGGTGCCTCCATCACCGTCAGAGCAATGATAGCCGTGTCGGGAAACGACTGCTTCAAGGGGCCGATAATGCTTAACCCTGAGATGCCAGGCATCATCATATCAAGCAGGATGATGTGCGGCCGTAGCTCCCTGGCTTTCTCCAGGGCCTCCTGGCCGCTGCTACACGAAGCGACTACGGTCACCTCTTCGCAACATGCTTCCAGGAACTGAACGGCAGCATTCAGAAATGAGGGATTGTCGTCTACGAGCATCACAGAAATCGGTTCCATCGCGCTCCGCCCTTTCGACTTTGCCCCCAGTATATAGGACCAGGAAAAGGTTGTGAAGAGTAAAAAGCTCTGATTTTATGAGCGGGAGAGAGTGGGAGATCTACGGAGAAGGATCCGTAGAAACTACGAGGGTATGTGGAGTATGGGCCGAGGTTGAGACGTGAGGGATAAAACGCGAGGCACGAGACGGGCATCACGCATCACGCCTTCACGCATCAATCGAGGAGACCATGTTCGCGGGCGTAACGCACCAGCGCCGCGCGGCCACGCAGACCTAGTTTGTCCATAATGTTGGCTCGGTGGCTTTCGACCGTGCGCACGCTAATGCCCAGGATGTCAGCGATTTCGCGGTTGGTGTAGCCCTGGGCGATCAGGCGCAGCACCTCAGTGTCGCGTGGGGTGAGTGTTTCAATAGGCTCTTCGTCTGCTGAAGAGGGCGGAACTAAATCCTTCAACAATACACGGGTCATGGCCGGATGGATATACGGGTCGCCGCGTGAGACCACGCGAATCGCGCTGGTGAGCTCTGTGTCTACAGCACGCTTGATAATGTACCCGGCCGCACCTGCCCGGATGGCTTCTCGCAACATACGTTCATCCTCGTGGACGGTGAGGATGAGCACACGTGTCCCTGGTAGTATGGCCTTGACACGCCGTGTCACTTCGATGCCGCCCAGGTCGGGCATGCTGAGGTCCAGCAGCACCACGTCCGGGCGCAGTTCGCTTGCCAGGCGCAGCGTCTCGTGGCCAGCAGCCGCCTCGCCCACGACCTCCATGTCAGGCTCGGCGTTGAGCAGGAGACGGAGACCGGCCCTCAGTACGCCGTGGTCATCCGCGATCAGGATGCGAATGGGCATAGGGGATCTCCACAAATACCGCCGTTCCCACTCCGGCTGTGCTCTCGATGGTCAGCCATCCGCCCAGCATCTCCGCTCGCTCCTGCATGCCCAGCAATCCCAGGCGTCCGCTCAGTTTCGCGGCTTCGACGTCAAATCCCACTCCGTCGTCCTCGACAATCACTATCACCCGGTCGTTGCGCCGCTCCAGGAGTACGTCTACGCGGGTAGCCCGGGCATGACGGATCACGTTGGTCAGCGCTTCCTGCACGATACGATAGAGCGCCGTCTCCACCTCTGGCGGCAGGCGATCCTCCGGGTCCAACTCCACTGTTTCAAACTCGACGGGGATGCCATGCTGCTCACTGAAGGTCTCGACGTACTGCTCCAAAGCGGGGATCAATCCCAGAAAATCAAGCGCGACGGGGCGCAGGTCTGTGGCCAGACGATGCAGATCTTCCAGCATCCCGTTCACTGTGGCCTTCAAGCTGGCGATACGTGCCCTTACTGCCCTGGGGTTACCCGCTTCCTGCTCCAGCATACTCAGGCCCAGTAGTAGAGATGAGAGCGCCTGGCCGGTCTCGTCGTGCAGTTCGCGGGCTATATAACCCCGCTCGGTCTCCTGGATCTCGACCAGGCGGCGTGAGAGAGCCCGAAGTTGGTCATGTCCATTACGCACCTGCTCAAACAGGCGGGCATTCTCGATGGCTGTAGCCGCTGATGCTGCCAGTGCGCTCAGAAGGCAGACATCGTCCTGGTCGAATCCGCCCTCTTTGTTCATCGTTTCCAGCGCACCGATGATACGCCCTTTGCTGCGCAAGGGGACACAAAGGAGTGAGCGCGTGGTAAAACCGCTCCTTTTGTCGAACTCGCTGAACCAGCGCGGGTCTTGTGAGACATCTGGCACCAACGCTGGCGCATTATGTTCGACCACCCAGCCTGCAATGCCCTGGCCCACCGGCAGCCGTTGGCCTATCAAAAAGTGCGCGCCCGCGCCTGAACCAGCCGCGAAGTACAGGTCATCGCGCTCCTCGTCATAGAGCAGTATCGAGGTCGCCTCCGTGTTCAGCAAGCGGTTGGTATTAGTGGTGATTAAGGTCAGCGTCTCGCGCAAATCGAGGGTCGAGTTGATGGCCTGGGCTATCTCGTTCAATACCGCCGACTCACGGCTACGTTGCTGTATCTCCCGCTGTGCCTCGATCCATTGGGTAATATCGCGATTGATACTTCCGAGCATGAATCCACTTTCCGTCTGGACCGGAAAGAGGACGGTCTGAATGATCCGGCGTGTCCCGTCGGGAAGCAGAATGTCGTACTCGAGAGGGTGATTCAGCCAGGGTGCCTGTCCAGTACTGAAGAAGTCCTGCTGGTCAAGCCTGAGCATTTCGCGAAACGGTTCAGTGTTACGGTCTGGAGGGACAAGCCGGAAGTGAACATCCAGAATGGGGAGGCCGAGCACCTCTTCTCGCTTCAGGCCGGTGATCCGTTCCTGGGCTCGATTCCACTCGATGATGCGTCCTTGCTCGTCGGCCAGGGCAACACCATCAGAAGCCTGTTCGATGACCTTGCGAAACTTGCTCTCGCTCTGACGCAGTGCCGTTTCCGCTTTTACTTGCTGGGTAATGTCTTCGAATATGTAAACGAGATGGGGGTTATCCTCACTGGGCCTGGGCAGCCATACCGCACTGAAGCCCACCCAGCGGCACTCGTGACGCACAGGAGCGCAGACTCTGATGACTGCCTCTCGTGCACCCCCGCGCGGGCTGAGGGTATCGGTTGCAGGCAGCATGTCCTTGGTCCAGCGGAAACCGTCCTCCCAGGTCGCTCCCTGGTGCGGCTCGGTGAGTGTCCGGCACTGCACCTGGCCTGGTGTCACGCCCAGAAGCTGCTCGGCGGCCGGATTGGCGAACAAGATGTTACCCTCAGCATCGCAACACAACACTCCCTGTGGCATCATTTCGACCAGGAGGCGACATTGTTCCTCGATCCCGCACGATGGCTCCTGTGTTTTCCATATCTGGTGGTGGCGACGGCTAAGGTGGGGGAGGATTCGCACCCAGGCCAGAAACTTGGGCTCTTCTGCGGGCGTATAGATATAACCGTCGGCGCCAGTAGCGAGACATTGGAGGCAAGCCGCACGCTCGGCCGGCGGAGCTAGCACGATGAGCGGCACCTGGGCCAGGAGAGGATTGGCACGCAGGCGTCGGCAGGCTTCGCCCACATCGGGCATCCGAATGTCGAGCAGGATCAGGTCCGGGATGCTTTCTGCCGCCTGCGCCCGTACCTCGGCCTCATCACCGGCGACGGCCACGCGGTAACCGTGGTCGGCAAGGAGCACCCCTATGTCCTCGCGTGTCGCTGGGTCACAGCTTATGATGAGAACATTTTCGGAGGGGCTTTTCTCCATATGCGCTCCACCCGTGCCCCCGCGCCCGGCCTTGTTGGGTCATGGTCATTATAGTGCAATCGGACAGGGAGGGCAAGCGTGCGGCGGCATTAGGAACGAGTCTGTGTGAGCACGACTGTCAGGTCAACTACGTCGGGTTTCCCTGCCTGAGCCTGCCAAACAGTGCCGCCGTCTGGCGAGCGATGCGCTCCCAGGTGAATTCGGCGGCCAGCGCCGCTGCCCCCTGCTCCAGCCGCGCGCGCAGGGCCCGGTCGTGCGCCAGCCGCGCGATGGCCTCGGCCAGCTCCTCCGGGGCGCCGGGCCGCACCAGCCACATATTCTCCCCGTGGCGCACCTCAGGTAGCGGTAGCGCGGGCTGAGTGGTCACGATGGCTCTGGCGTGGCTTAAACATGCGTGCAGCGTGCCACGCCTGAAGGAGACACCGTCCCGGTAGGGGAGCACACACACATCCGTCGCCAGTAGCCCAGCGGAAACCAGCTCCGGGAGGGTGTAACCGGTGCGGTGCACTCGCTCTTCCAGGGCGAGTTCCTTAACGAGCCGCTCTATCCGCTCCGCATACGCCCGGTTGGTCGGGTCGGAGCTGCCGACCTGGCCGCCGATCATCAACAGGTGCACCGGGAACCCCTGCGCCACCAGTATAGCCATCCCCCTGACCCTGTCTCTTATACACATCT
>JAOAAG010000190.1 GCA_026418995.1 Anaerolineae bacterium | reverse complement strand
TATCAATATTGCGCATCTCCGTGCCCGTGCCGATGTTGTAAATCCCGCCGATCTCCCCCTTCTGCAACACCAAGTCCACCGCCTCGCAGTGGTCGAGCACGTACTGATAGTCGCGCACCTGGAGGCCATCGCCATAGAGCGGGAGCGGCAGGTTGTCTATGGCATTGGTGACGAAAAGTGGCACCACCTTTTCCGGGTACTGGTACGGGCCGATGTTGTTTGCTCCGCGTGTGATGGTGACCGGCAAGTTGTAGGTGATGTGATAAGCCTGCACCAGGAGATCGGCGCTGGCCTTGCTCGCGGCGTATGGGCTGCGCGGCGCGATGGGATCACTTTCCTTTGAGGCTCCCTCTGGTACGTGGCCGTATACCTCGTCGGTGGAAATCTGGTGAAAGCGCTCCAGCCCGAACTCGCGGGTCGCCTCGAGCAGCACGTAGGTGCCGTAGACATCGGTCTTGATGAAAGCGTCGGGGTCCATGATGGACCTGTCCACGTGCGTCTCGGCAGCGAAGTTCACGATGGTGTCCACATTGTAGGTGCGGATTGTCTCGCGCACCAGCCCGGCGTCGCAGATGTCACCGCGTACAAAGGCGTACCGGTCGCCAAACCTTGCGGCCACGTCTTGCAGATTCTCCAATCTGCCGGCGTAGGTCAGTTTGTCGTAGACCACGATGAAGCAGTCAGAGTACTTCTCCAGCATGTAACGGACGAAGTTGGAGCCGATGAAGCCGGCTCCGCCGGTGATCATAAGATTGCGCATGGTATCTCCTTAAGGTAGGCAGGTAGGCAAGTAGACAGGTAGACTGGTAGGCCAGTGGGTAGGTGCTCACGTCTCATGCGCGCATTAGTTCGGGTAACTCAGCATGGAGGAGGCCTGCCTGGCGCAGGTGAGGCAGCAACCTGGCCCAACCTTCGTGCCGCGCGAATACCTGGCGGAAGATGGGGAGTGCCTCGTCTGTGCGCCCCAGGTCCGCAAGTGTGACGGCATACCAGAAGGGCAGCTCCTCAACCTCGGGCGCCATCTCAGCGGCGGTCCGATATGCGCGCAGCGCTTCCTCCACCTGCCCCGTGCCCAGCAGCTCGTCCCCCCGGTTCATATGCTGGTAGGCCCGGTGCAGATTGACCAGGCGTCGCAGCTCGCGGATCGGCTCGGGGTGGTCTTCGACGCGCAGCTCCATGACGGTGTCCACCCATGGGCGGCCGGTAGGGGTACTGCGCACGATCAGGATGGCAGCGCTCTGTTGCCCCCTGATGTCGCCTCCGGCAGCCTGACCGGCCTCCAGCGCAGCCAGCAGACGCTCTGCCAGGTCACCCTCTGTCCTGCGGTAAGCCTGCGCCATGGCCGGCCAGACCTCCGGCGAGGCCATCATATTGGCCTGGACGGAGAATCCGGCACCGGTTTCATGGCCAGCGTAGGCGATGCAGCGGGCGCCGGTATGGACGGCGATATTTCCATGCGTATCCACCATAGCCACCTGGCGTAATTCGCGTTCCTCGTCGGCGGCCAGGAGAGCGGCCATCGCCTGCGGTGCTGACTTGCCGGCCCGCATCAGCGCCAGCCCCAGCGGCCCGTAGCTCACGTCCACCAGCGCCTGGGTGGCTACGGCCCCCACGCCTGCCTCGGCCCAGGTCACCAGCCCACCGACCGAGAACCAGTGAGACTGTACGGCAACGCCCAGTTCACCGCTCTGCGGGTCACGCGCGACAATCGAGAATGTGTGGGTGATCATCGGAACCTCCTGGTCTGTGTTGTCCCCTGCCGTTTTCGGGCGCGGCGGCTCTCCCAGGCCACGCGCGCGTCATCAATCTGGCGCGATAAGCCCATCCAATCCTCCACCAGGAAGACGAAGCCCGGCTCGTGCGGATGCAGCAGATAAGGGCTACACCACAGGCGCAGCCAGTTCTTATCCACCGGGTACTTTGAGAGTCTCGCTACCAGCACGGTTTTGCTCCAGTAGGGACGCAGCCACCTCCGGCGGGCGCTTTTCTCCTTGGTCGGATCGAATACCGCATCGAAGGTGGTGGGCAGCACCTCCTTGAGCCTTAAGTAGGAGACAGCAAGCGGATATAGAGGGGTCTGGATGCGCAAATGATCCGGCCTGCACTCCACCCACGCCCGTCGGCGGGAGAGGTAGGCAAACATCAGAATGACCAGCGCGATAATGGCGGGCACCAGAGCGATTGTGCGGTACCACTCGCTGTTTACCAGGCGCGGCATGCCCCACCATAGCGCCAGCGACGCCGGTATGATCAGGATACAGGGCAGGGCCCAGCGTTTCCACATCCGTTCGTAGATCAGCAACCGAAAGCGTTTTCTAGCCATAGCCTGTTTCCCCGGTGGACAGATGGGTTTTATCGTTCAGTGTGATCAGGCGGGCACGTCCCTCTTCTACGGTGACCACGGTTAGCCCACAGTTAGCCAGCTCATATCCCCACCACTGGGCCAACTGGTCGGGCAGGAGATAGGCCAGGCAGGCCCGCACCGTCCCTCCATGGGCGACGACGATCACCCTCTCGTGGGGGTGCTTGAGGATGATGGCGTCGCAGGCGCGGGCGACGCGGCGGAAGAAGTCACCCCGCTTCTCCCCACCCGGCCACTGGAATTCCATGTCGCTGCGGTCCTTCCAGCGGGAGAAGAGGGCCGGATGCTCGCGTGCCATCCTCTCCAGCGTGATGCCGCTCAGCTCCCCGAAATTGATCTCCTTCAGATTTTCCACAGTGATCGGAGGTAGGCCGAGTGCCGCACCGATGATCTGTGCCGTCTGGAGCGCGCGGTTGAGTGGGCTGGTGTAGAGCGCAGCGACCTCGCCCCCGTACTCGCTGGCTAACCTCTCTGCCAGCGCCTCCGACTGCTTCCGTCCCAACGGGGTGAGTTCGTCCTCGCTCCAGCCATCCCACCGCCCGGCGACGTTGGCATAGCTCTGCCCATGGCGCACAAGGATGAGTTCGGTCATGGTTCGGTTTTCTCCAACCTTACGGCGATGTCTTTGTCGAAATAGGGCAAGGTTAGCTTCATCTGCCCGCTATGGTCAGCGCTTGCTCGACTTTCGGCCAGGTAGGCTCCCTCCCAGGTATCGAAGGGCCGGACAAGGTACTCGCCCGGGGCCAGCCCTGTTACTGTGACCTGCACATTCTCCCCCATTGCGGGATTCCTGGCCTGAATCCAGAACAGGGCGAGCTTTTTGTCTGCGCTAACCAGTCCCCAGCCGCTGAGACTACCGTGTTTGACGCTGACGCTCACATTCAGCGGTACAGGGTTCAGATAGGCCAGGGGCAGATCCGAGACGAACGTGGCCAGGTCTGACATATGCTTGTACATCTCCTCAGTCATCCGTCCCCACGAACCCTGGTCATTCCATTCCATCGGAGTCGCGGCGGCGCCGGCGGAGAGCGCGGCCCAGACGGCGTTGTGCAATAATTCCGGGTGAAGCCGCTGGTTGGTGGTGCCGAACTCGCCGATAAAGTTGGGCTTGGCCTGGGCTTCCCACATCCTCCGTGTCCACCGGGCGATGAGCGGGCCCGTGCCTGGAGCGTCGTTTTGCGAATCGTAGGAGTGCATCTGGGCTACGTCCATTACCGCGTATCCCGCCGGCCACCAGGCATCGCCAGCCTTACTGGCGGTGGTGGGATGGCGGTACGGATCATGGGCGACGAAGTAGTCATTCACACGCTTATGCCAACTGTTGGCGTTCATGCCGGCATTAGTGCCCTCTATCTCGGAGACGGTCTGCCACAGGCCAATCGCCGGACTGTAGCCCCAGCGTGCAATGATGTAGCGGTACAGATTCTCCTGCCAGGCCCACGCCTCCTCGTCGGTGAAAAAGGAGCGCAGGCTAACCAGCTCACGGAAACCGTTGTGCGTGGCCCAGACTCCCATATTGGTCCTGGACCAGGGATGGGTCTCATCGCGCAGCAGGTCGTGATTCCAGATGGTGAAGACCAGGTGGATGCCCTTGCGGGCCGCGTCCTCCACCACCAGGTCAATCACCTTCATGTCCGGCACCGAGTAGCGGTCGTAGCGAGCGGCGAAGAAGGGGTTGGAGTAGATCGGCCAGTAGACAAGCATATTTTCACCATGCGCGACCATGGTGTTGAACAGAGCGAAGCCTGTCCGTTCATCCCAGCCGTAGGACATCAGAGGGAAGGCAATGCAATGGCCTATTCCGTAAAACGGGGTGCCGTCATGGTAGACCAGGTAGCGTGGGCTGTAGGCCGGGTCAATCCAGTGACCCACCTGCAGCCAGCCGTGGCGATCGGACGGGAGGCAGGTGAACCGGCCCGTCTGTGGCTCGCTCTCGCCGTAGCGGTCGCGCACGACTACGCTATAGCGCCATTCGCCCTCGGCTGAGGGGGTGAAACGCACACGCCAGCTCTCCTCCCCGTCCCAGAAGCCGGGCACCACCCACATCCGTCCGTCCGGGCCGGTGAAGGTCGCCGTAAGCGCTACCTGGCGGGCGTCGTAGGGGTTGTCGTAGGTTGCCTCAAGCATGACGGCGATCTCGAATTTCTCGTAGCGGGGGACCTCCGTCTGTTCCTGCTGCAGCTCCAGGATACGGGGGGCGGGCAGCGGTGTGGCAGGTGTTGGCCCACCGGCGCAGCCGGTGAGCAGCAGACAGCAGGCCAGGCAGACGATGCTGTTAAGCTTGGGAGAGAGGATGGATACGTAGCTCATACTCGATACGTCTCCGACGGGGCTCCTGCACCAGGCAGTGCAGTAATGTCAGTCCGGCCAGTTCTATCACACAGGAGACAATGAAGAGCGCCTGGTATCCCTCCAGCTCGGCCAGCCATCCACCGATCAGAGGGGCGAGAGCTGAGACAGTGCCGATGAGTGTGTTGCTCAATCCGATGTAGGTGGGGCGCACCTCCGGCGTGCTAAACTCAAAGACGATCATCATGCCCGACATGAAGAAAGCAGCAGTGCTCGATCCGACGAGCGCAAACACGAGGTGAAACCAGGCCGGCGCAGGGGCAATACTGGCAAGCCCAATGGCCAGGGCAATGAGTAATGTTCCCAGCTCAAGCACGAGTTTGTGGCCCCTGCGGTCGGCAAGCACTCCGAACAGGAGGTTACTCAGTGCCTGGGCGATGAGCATACTGGCGGTAAAGGCTCCGGCCTGCCCTTCCGGCAGTTGCCAGCGCTGCACGGCATAGACGGTCAGAAAGCCCAGGCTCATCCCACCTAGTGTTGTGACGCTTTGGCTGAGCAAATAGCGGCGGAAGTTGCGGTCAGAGCGCAGGAGCCGGGGCAATTGATGCCAGAACTCTTTCTGCGAGAGAGGCCGCTCCTGGGGGGGCTGGGCCGGCTCGCGGGTGAGGGCGAGAAAGAACCAGGAGATAAATATGAGCAGAGCAGCACAAGCAAAGCACAGGACGTAGCCATACGGGAATTCATAGTGGTCGAGCAGCCATGCTGCTGCAGCCGCTCCCAGGACGCCCGTGGCCGGGCCGCCGAAGTTGGTGATGCCAAAAAACTTGCCACGCCGTTCGAGGGGAATGATTTTGGCCAGCATATCCTGCCAGCTCACGGCCACTGCGCCCGCTCCGAGCGTGTGCCAGGCAAAGAGTACGAAAAACAGGACCAGCGCCGGCAACGGGAAACGGGTAGCGAGCAATGCGGCCGGCACCATCAGCAGCACCGGTAATCGTTCGGTGAACAACCCTACATTCACCACCATGACTTTTTTGCGCGGCAGCCGTTGCACCAGGTTGGCGGTGAACAACTGGGGAAAGAGCCAGCCGGTAGAGGCGATCACCGAGAGCAGCCCTATGGCCAGTTTGCTGTCGGTTAAGTTGCTTACGTAGAGGGGCAGGATGGTGCGCGCAGCGATGAAGCTGGCTCCAAACCAGAAGAAGGTGCCGTCCAGAATGTTCACGATGGCGTTAAAGCGGTAGTTGCGGGCGATGTCTTGTTCAAGGTCGTTGGTGGGAGTGTGCATGGGACCGTATTCCGTATTCCGTATTCCGTATTCCGTGTTGCGTGTTGCGTGTTACGTGGTGGGGCGGGCGAAGAAGGCGCGTACTTCGGCGATCCGCGAGGTGCGCCGCGCAGGGGGCAGGCTGGCGATAATCCTCCGCCCGTAGCTTTTGGTGTTGAGCCGCGAGTCCAGGATCGCCATCACCCCACGGTCGGTCTCGGAGCGGATGAGCCGCCCCACTCCTTGCTTCAGTGTCAGAATCGCCTCCGGCAGCGAGAATTCGTTGAATGGGTCGCCGCCGCTCTCCAGAACGAGCTGCTGGCGGTATTGATTGACCGGGTCCTGGTGCGGGGCAAAGGGCAATTTGTCAATGATCACCAGTGAGAGTGCCTCGCCCGGAATGTCCACCCCCTCCCAGAAGCTGCGGGTGGCGAAGAGGACGGCCCCATCCGGGTCGTTACGGAAGAGGTCGAGCAGCTCGGCGCGGGAGAAATCTTCCCCCTGGCAGTAGCAGTTATACTCCAGGTGAGGGCTGACCAGCTCGTACAATTGTCTCATCCGCCTGGTACTGGTGCACAGCACAAGGGCCCGTCCCCGGCTTGCCTGAACCAGTCGCCATATCTCCCGCCCCAGGTTGAGCAGATATTCCTCCTCACCCTCGTCATAGCGCGGTTCCAGCCCCTCGGGGATGTACAGGAGCGCCTGGTTGGGGTAATCAAAGGGGCTGGCTATCACCTGCTCAATGGTGTCATCCTGTGGCAATCCCACCCGTTGGCGGAAATAGTCGAAGCTATTGCCCACGGCCAGCGTAGCGCCGGTACAGATCACCCGCCTGACCGGTGCGAACAGGTGTTCATTCAGAAACTCGCTGACACGCAGCGGCTCAAGGCACAGCAACACGCCATCAGGCCCGATCCTGCCGGGCTGTTCCTCGCAGTAACGCACCCAGTCTGGGGGTGCTTCGTTAGAGAGGGCGAGGGCCTGCTCGGCCAGGTTCCTGGCCCACTCGATGGTGACCTGATGGCGCAGGTTCTCCAGGTTATTTTCCTCCTCCCCCGGCAGCGGCGGGTATGTACGCAGCAATTGTTTGTGGATGAGAGCAAGGTTGCGTGCCAGCGCCTGCCCTTCCTCCAACTTGCCTGGGATGGCCCAACGCCGCTCGCTGCCGGGTGGCCTGGTGGAGAGCTTATCGAATAGAGCATGGTTCATCTGCACCGTCTCCTGGCGCAACGTGTCCTGGACGTTGCGCATGACCACGGTGTCGTTGATGAACTTGTACACGGTGGTGTGCTCAAGCTCCAGGCGCAGTGCGTTAATGACGTACCGTTCCAGCTCGTGCGCCTCGTCTATGACGATCACTGGCCGGGGCAGGAGCAGGGGGCGGATCAGGCTAAAGGCCAGCAGGGCATGGTTGACGACCACGATATCGGCCTTCTCCGCTATGGCTCTGGCCTGCTCGTAGTAACAGCGGGTGAGGTGCGGGCATTCCTGGCCCAAACATTCGTGCTGGGCAGCGGTGACGGCCTCGCGCAGTGGGCCGAAGAGGCGCAATTCCTCCACATCGCCGGAGGTGCCCTTCTGAAGCTTCTCCGTCAGCTCTGCGATGCCGCTCTGCAGGCCGGGCAGGGCCAGTTGCTTGCGCGCCTCGCCGAGTTTGTAGAGGCAAATGTAGTTTGAGCGGCCCTTAAGCAATGCGGCGGTGAAGGGACGCGGCGCGATCCGGCGCAGGGCAGGGAGATCTTTCTCCCATAATTGGGTCTGGAGGGTCTTGTTGGCCGTGCTGACGATGGCTCTCGCGCCGGACCAGATGAGCGGCACAAGGTATGCAAAGGACTTGCCGCAGCCGGTGCCGGCCTCAATCACGGCGGGCCGGCCTTCGATCA
>JAOAAG010000153.1 GCA_026418995.1 Anaerolineae bacterium | reverse complement strand
AGATGTGTATAAGAGACAGCATCTACCTCATCTCGGACTATCTGAAGAGCCGGGGCTACCAGGTGAGCACCGCACGCAATGGGGCAGAAGCCGTTGAGCGGGCACTTGAGGAGCGGCCACATCTGATCCTGATGGACATCCAGATGCCCCGGGTGGATGGTTTGGAGGCTATCCGGCGTATCCGTCTCCACCGGGAGCTGTCCGGGGTGCCCATCATCGCTTTGACGGCGTTGGCGATGCCTGGCGACCGTGAGCGCTGTCTGGAGGCAGGCGCCGACGAGTACCTGAGCAAGCCAGTGGGATTGAAGGGACTGGTGCACATCATCGAGAAATTCCTGGCTGCCGGAAGAGGAGTGCGAGATGCCATACCGGGGTAGGGTACTGATTGTTGATGACGAGCCGGGCGGGCGCGAAACATTGGAGGCGCTCCTGTTGCGAGAAGGGTATGAGCTGCTGTTTGCTGCCAACGGTGAGGAAGCACTGGACAAAGCGGCCCGCCACCTCCCTGACCTGGTACTGCTCGATGTCATGATGCCGGGAATGGACGGGTTTGAAGTATGTCGCCGCCTGCGTGCGGACACACGCCTGGCTGAGATCCCCGTCATCCTGGTGACCGCGCTGGACGACCGTGAGTCACGGTTGGAAGGCATCGAGGCCGGGGCCGACGATTTTGTCTCCAAGCCCTTCGACCGCGTCGAGCTGCGGACGCGGGTGCGCACCATCGTGCGGCTGAACCGCTACCGGCGCCTGCTTCTGGAGCGGGCCAAGTTCGAGTGGGCCGTCGAGCAGGCCGACGACGGCTATCTGGTCCTGAGCGAGAGCGACGAGGTGCTTTACCTGAACCCTCGTGCGCGGCTCTATCTGGGCCTTCCCCCCACCGATGAGGCACACACACCCGTGGAAACATTTCTAGCGCTGGCCCGTAAGCAGTACCACTGCGAGCCGCAGGAGGCCTGGGTTTCCTGGCCCAGACCGCCTGTTCCCCCTGACACGCCGCGTTACCTGGTGCGTCCGCGCACCCCCACCAGCAGCGAGTTCTGGCTGCAAGTGCACGTAACGGAAATCGTTCCTCTCACAGAACAGCGCTACCTTGTGCGCCTGCGCGATGTCACCGCTGACGCTATTGGTCAGCTCAATATGTGGAGTTTCCAGGGGCTGGTCAACCACAAGCTCAGGACCTCGGTGAGCCTCCTGGTCGGCTTTATGGATATCCTGCAGGAAGACCTGCCGGCCGGGCTGGACCCCGAGCTGAAAACATACTGTGCTATGATCGGTGAGGGGATTAAACGCCTTAAGGATGACATCTTCGACGTACTGAGCTACGTAAATCTGACCGATACTCCGCTGACAGAGGAGGAACACTGTCCGCTCACCCTCTTCGCCGAACTGGTGGGTAAGGTGAGCACCGCCGTGGGCATAGAAAAGTGTTCCTTCTCCTACGAAGGCCCTGACAGCAGCGCGCTCTCTGTTCCCCTTGCCCCTCAGGTAGTAGAACTGATCCTGCTGGAACTGCTGGGGAACTCCAGGAAGTTCCACCCCCGGAAGGCGCCGACCGTCGAAGTGAGGCTTGCGGCAAGCGGCGGCAAGGTACGTCTCCAGGTGTGCGACGACGGTTTGACGCTGGCCCCTGACCAATTAACCCGGATCTGGACACCCTACTACCAGGCCGAAGACGGCTTCTCCGGGGCGGTCCCAGGGATGGGGCTGGGGCTCCCGATGGTGGCAACGCTGGTATGGAGGGTCGGGGGCACATGCCGTGCCTATAATCGCGCCGATGGGCCGGGGCTGGTGATTGAACTACTCCTGCCGACGGAGGGCCAGTGAACGACGAACGCTCCAGACCGCTGGTGCTCATCGTAGACGACGATGCCGGCGCACGCCATACGCTGGAAGCCCTCCTGTTCCCAGAGGGATATGAGCTGGCCTTTGCCGCCGATGGCGCAGAGGCGCTCGCGTTTCTCGAAAGCAGGCTGCCGGACGTGCTGCTGCTCGACGTGATGATGCCGGGAATGGACGGGTTGGAGGTCTGCCGGAGGATCAAGGGCAGGGAAGAATGGCGCCATATCCCCATCATCCTGGTCACGGCACTTGATACCCGGGAAGACCTGGTGCGCGGCCTCGATGCCGGCGCCGATGAGTTCATCTCCAAACCCGTGAACGGCTATGAGCTGCGGGCCCGGGTGCGCGCGATGCTGCGCATCAAACAACAGTTCGACGCACTGACCCGCGTCATGCGCCTGCGCGAGGACCTCTCGCATATGATCGTTCACGATATCAGGAACCCGCTCACCATCGTCCTGATGAACGTGTTCGCGGCCAGGCGCAGCGAAGCTGCCCGCCCCATTATGGAACGACTGGACGCCATCGAACACGAGGCCCGGCGGCTGGATTCCTTCCTCAACGACCTGCTGATGGTGGCCAAAATGGAAGAGGGGCGCTTGATCCTGAACCCTGCTCCGGCCAACGTGAACGAGATGCTCGAAGCGGTACGGGAGGCTTATACGCCTGTGGCTCAGTCGAGGAACATCCGCCTGGTTACTGAGATACCTCCCGGCAGTGTGCGCCTGGTGCCTCTCGATGTAAGCATCTTCCGGCGGGTACTGGATAATCTGCTCTCCAACGCGCTCAAGTTCTCCCCGCCCAACAGCACAGTTACCATACGGCTCACCTATCCCTCTCCACCCCCTCCTATGGTGCGCATCCAGGTCATGGACGAGGGTCCGGGTGTTAGGGAAGAGGACCGAGAACGCATCTTTAACAAATTCGAGATCGTACAGTTAAAGAAGCGGGACGTGCCAGAGGTGGGACTCGGCCTGGCATTTTGCAGGCTAGCGGTCAAGGCGCACGGAGGGCGTATCTTTGTGGAGGATAACCAGCCGTGCGGAGCGGTGTTCACGGTGGAGATATGAGCGTATTTCCCGTATTTCGTATTCCGTATTTCGTATTCCGTATTCCGTATTTCGTATTCCGTGTTCCGTGTTTCACGGGAGAGCACAGCATACATAGTACGCAACACGGAGTACGCAATACGGAATACGCAACACGGAGTACGCAACAGTTCAGGAGGATGATGCTATGGACGAGAGTGGGGTTAATATTGAGGACAGGGTTATCGTATTCGACACCA
>JAOAAG010000093.1 GCA_026418995.1 Anaerolineae bacterium | reverse complement strand
CATGGTTGTCCGGCGGGGTATAGAGGCTGATCGGTATCCTGGGGACGAATTCCCCCTGTACCCCGACATCCGCGGAGCCAGCCGGGTGCTGGTCGAACATCACGGCGATAGTGGTGGCGGCGCTGTAGGGTGCTGTCTGGTCAACCTGGTTGCGGCCGTTGTCGTTACGGAACTGGTCGGTAAGCCTACCGTTGCTGAATACACTCATTTGATGCGTGGTAGCCGTGGTATGATAGACCTTGGAAGTGGAGGTGATGATGGCTGCTGGGGGCCGATCAGGTGGCGCAGCTAACGTACCCGGGGCCAGCCAGGGCATCCCCAGGAGCAACACGAAGGCGGCCAGGGTGCTCATGATAACGGCAAAAATAATCCTAAGCGGGCGCACGGCTACCCCGGATGATTTGGCGCCTGACATCTGGGCAATTGACAGGCTACCACCCATGAGACTCAGCCGAGTGACAATCACCCTCCCGTCTATTTTACCATAAAATCGGGCGCTCTGTGTGAGTATTGCGTGTGCGTTATGTGTACATCGGTGGTCTGCCTTACTGTTGTCTGTTAACTGGAACGGGAATATAATAGGTGACGCTCGCGTGGGACGTCACCTGAAGGAGGGGCTTAGATGCGCAAAATATGTCCTTTCATAGCTATACTCGCGGTCTTATGCTTTTTACACCTTGGCAGTGTCAGAGCTGCGCCCTGGCTGGGCTTTACCAGTACGCCGGAACCCACCTCCACGCCGGGGGAGACGCCCGTGCCTACAGATACGCTGGAACCCACCTACACGCCTGAGTGGACACCTGTGCCCACGAACACGCTCTCTCCTTCGCCCTCTCCAACGGAAGTGCCGGCCACGCCAACGACAGCGGTTAATACGCCCTCTCCCACAGAGCAGGCCAGGCCAGTGGCGACCCCACTGCCTTCCCCGACCAATTTGCCGGAGCTTCTCTTGCCTCAGAGCGGGGCGGATGCACAGTGGATTTTCTTCCTGCCCCTGGGAATTCTCCTGGCTGCTGCCGTGGTTATCTGCTGCCGCCGTGTAGCTCACCGCAGGTAACGACTGACCGGATGTCTGACGTAACCCCTGTTCGCCAGCAGTATCTCCAGATCAAAGCCCAGCATCCGGATGCGATCGTCTTTTTCCGGCTGGGCGATTTCTACGAGACCTTCGACCAGGACGCAGAAATTGCTGCTCGCGAACTGGACCTTGTCCTCACTTCAAGGCCGGTCTCCAAAACTCAGCGCGTGCCGATGGCGGGGGTTCCCTACCATGCCGTCGAGAGTTACATTGCGCGTCTGATCGAAAAGGGCTACCGCGTCGCCATTGCTGAGCAAGTGGGCGAGGTCTCCGGCGCCGGGCTGGTCGCCCGCGAGGTCACCCGTGTCGTGACCCCCGGCACCGTCGTGGAGCCGGCACTCCTGGATGAGCGCCGCCCCAATTACCTGGCCGCGCTGGTGGTCGAGGGAGAGCAAGCAGGCCTGGCCTACACGGACATCACCACCGGTGAGTTTGCCACCACTCAGTTGAGCACAGGGGAGATCGCAGAAGAACTGGCACGGCTCCAGCCCAGGGAATGTCTGCTGCCTGAAACATCTGGTGAGCTGCCGGAGCTTGCTGGGGTTCGCCTGTTATTTCCCGGCCTCCATTTCACCCCTCTGCCTGCCTATCGGTTTGAGCTGGGACTGGCGCAGCAGACGCTGCTGGATCACTTTGGGGTAGCCACGCTCGATGGCTTCGGATGTGCAGGTAAACCGCTGGCCCTCCAGGCTGCCGGCGCTATAGTCCAGTACCTGCGTGAGACCGGCAAGGGCTTGCTAGCCAACATTACGGGCCTCAGCACGTATTCTACCGCTCGCTTCATGACCCTCGATCCAGCCACGCGCCGCAACCTCGAGCTGACCGAGACCATCCGCGAACGTAAGGCTCGTGGATCGCTGCTGGGTGTGCTCGATCTGACCCTCACGCCGATGGGGGGGCGGCTATTGCGCGCCCGGCTGGCGCAACCCTTGCTTGACCGGGCCGAGATAGAGAGCCGCCTCGATGAAGTCGAGGCTTTCTACAATGATGCTGTCCTGCGGGGGCGCACGCGCGAGCTACTTAAGAATATGCCCGATCTGGAGCGGTTGACCAATCGGGTGCTGACTGGCATTGCCACACCTCGTGACCTGATCGGTATCCGCAGGGCACTTGAGGTACTGCCCCATATCCCTACCCCCTCCCCCTTGGGGGAGGGCCGGGGGAGGGGTACTCCCTCCCCCCTGGGGGAGGGCCAGGGGAGGGGTGCTCCCTCCCCCCTGGGGGAGGGCCAGGGGAGGGGTGCTCCCTCCCCCC